>CAMARB010000090.1 GCA_945860355.1 Chthoniobacter flavus
TGAACGCACCATCGCCTGGCTAAAAAACTTCAGGCGTCTGCGCGTCCGCGATGAGCGCCGCGCCGATATTCACCTCGCGTGGCTTATCTTGGCTTGCGCCATGATCTGCTTCCACCAGCTCTGAAAGCCGTTTTGTTAGAGCCTCTTAAAGCCCCCCGGGTAAAAAAAGGGCGGAGCGGGGAACTTCACTTCCCCGCTCCGCCCTGAATCAAAATAGAAGCGACTCAATCGCCCCGATCGTCCGCCCCGCTATTCCCTCGCGACAGACTCCTCGATGATCTCGAGGCTCGCTTTCTCCCCATGGCGCGCTGCCGCAGCCGCCAGCAAATTCCGGATCGCGATGATGGTATGGCCCTGTTTTCCAATGACCTTACCCACATCACTCTGCCGCAAGCGCACTCTGAAGACCGTTCTCTTGTTCTCTCCACCGGTCTTGAGGAGCTGCATCTCCTCGGGATAATCGATGAGCTGCCGCAGCACGTAATCGAGAAAATCGTGCAGATCGGCGGGAGGCATCGAGAAACTCTTCCTTTTCGGGAACCTGCGGATTACTTGCCGACGACAGCGGCAGGAGCGGCCTTGCGAACGCGCTTGATGAGGCTGCGCACGGTGTCGCTGGGCTGGGCGCCCTTGGTGATCCAGTAATCGGCGCGGGAAATGTCGATATTGGCGTTCTGGCCCTCTTTCTTGGGGTCATAGTTCCCGATGATCTCGATGAACTTGCCATCCCGTGGGCTGCGCTTGTCGGCAACGACAACTTTGTAGAACGGGCGGTTGGTGGTGCCTTCGCGGCGGAGGCGGATGCTGACGGACATGATGTTAGTATTTGCTGGTTACGGGTTGATTCTTAAAACTGCTCTCAAAAATTTTAGCGGGGCATCTTGAAGCGTTGCGCCGCGCCTGGCCGCGACATCAACTTCTTCAGCTTGCCCATGTCCTTCATCATCTTCCGCATTTGGCCGAAGCGCTGAAGAAGGTCATTCACTTCGGTCACCGAAACACCGCTTCCACGGGCAATGCGCTGGCGGCGACGGGCATTGAGAATGTCCGGATTGGTTCGCTCGGCCAGCGTCATCGAAAGCACAATGGCTTCGACCCGCTTCATCTGTTTTTCGTCAACCGAAAAGCCCTTCAAATTAGACATCCCGGGCAGCATGCCAAGAATATTTTCCAGCGGCCCCAAACGCCGGATCATTTTAAACTGCGCGAGGAAGTCGTTGAGGTCGAACGAAGCCGTCCGCATCTTCTCCTCCATGCGCCGGGCGTCCTCCTCGTCGATGGCTTCCGCGGCCCGTTCCACCAACCCCACAATGTCACCCATCCCGAGAATCCGGCCCGCCAACCGATCCGGGTGGAACGGCTCGAATTGCTCCATTTTTTCGCCGAGCCCGGCGAATTTGATGGGCCGGTTCGTGACTTCCCGCATGGACAGCGCCGCCCCGCCGCGAGCGTCCCCATCCAGCTTGGTCAGCACCAGCCCGGAAATATCCAGGGCTTGATGGAAATGCGTGGCGACACTGACCGCCTGCTGGCCCGTCGCAGCATCCGCAACCAGAAGCACCTCCTGGGGCTGCAAAAACTCCCTGAGCCGCTGGAGCTCGGCCACAAGCGCCTCGTCAATCTCCTGGCGACCCGCCGTGTCAAAGATCTGCACGTCGCCCGGCTGATCTTTTGCCCATTCCAAAGCGGCCCGAGCCGTCTTCAAAAGATCCGTTTCACCCGGGGGCGGCGTGTAAACCGGCACCCCGATCTGGCGCCCGAGCGACGCCAGCTGCTCGATGGCCGCCGGGCGATACAGGTCGCATGCGAAAAGAAGCGGGGCGCGCCCCTGCTTTTTCAGGTGCAACGCGAGCTTCGCGGAGGACGTGGTCTTGCCGGCGCCATTAAGCCCCACCATCAACACCCGAGCCGGCTTTTCCAGGTTCAGAGGCGATTGATCCCCGCCCAGCAGCGCGGTCAATTCGTCGTGGAAAATCTTCACGATCTGCTGCCCGGGGGTCACACTCCGCAGCACCTCTTCCCCGAGGGCTTTCTCTTTGACCCGGGCGATGAACCCCTTGGCCACGTTGAAATCCACGTCCGCCTCCAGCAACGCCATCCGAACCGCCCGCAGCGCATCGGTGATGTTCGTTTCAGAGATCTTCCCGTGACCGCGAAGGTCCTTGAAAATGTCCTGAAGTTTGTCGGAAAGCAGCGAAAACATGGAAACGAGCGGGCAACCTAACGGAAATTTTCTCCGCGTCGAGCCATGGCTTTCAGGGGAAACTCAGGAGAAACCCAAAAAAGAGCCCCCCCCGCCCCAGGAGCCGAGGCGGGATGGGGGGCAAAGGTGGAGAGAGTTATGGGCGCCGCTTCTCTTTCTGCTTCTTCGGAACAGGCGGCGCCTCGGTTTGCGCAGCCGGAGCTGCCGCAGTCGCCCCGGGGGCGCCGTAGTTAAAGCTCCAGCGCACCTCCGTCTTACGTCCCTTCACCTTGGCCGAAACCAGCACGGTGTAACTGGGATCGCGCAGTTTCTGCGGCGGCTGCCCCGTGAAAATCTTGGTCTCGGGGTCGTATTTCACCGGAATCGGCCCCACTCCGCTGAGACGCACCTCCAGGGAACCCGGATCGATCACACCCAGCGTAGAAAGATTGGCTTTGATGACCGGCCGCGGGTCAGTGACGGTCTCACCCTCCATCGGCTGCGTGATCATGGAAGAAGCCGCAAGCTGTGAAACGACAGAGCCCGCGTCGGCGCCCGCTCCGCCGCCCGCCATTTTCATCGCCGATTCAAAGATCTGCGGCTTGGAGGACTCGATCGCGTAACGCCCCAGCTGCTCCGGCGCGTTGTGGTAGGTGAGCCGTTGACCGTAAACACTGAAAGCCACCTCGTATCCCGCCTCCATCGCGATCCGGCGCACCTCGGCGTTGTGGTTGCCGAAGGGATACGCAAGGGCTTTCACAGAGATCCCCAGCTGCTGCTCAAGCAGGCGCTTGGAATTGACCAACTCATCGCGCACCCACTGCTCGTAAACCTCGGGAGCACGCCCCTTTTTCGAGCGCAAATCCAGGTGCGACACGGTGTGGGACTGGATGTCCACTCCGGCATCCCGCATTTCCTCCAACTCACGCCAAGCCAGAGACTGCCCCCCGGCATTGGGCTGGCCCTTGATGTAGTTGGTGTAGACGAACATCGTGAACGGGTAGCCGAACTTCTTCAAAATCGGCCAAGCCACCTCGTATCCCGTGCGATAACCGTCATCGATGGTGATCAGACAGCTCTTCTCGGGAATCTGCTTTTCGCCCCGGCGCCACGCAAGAAAGTCGCTCATCGAAACCACCGCAAATCCGTTATCCTTGATGGACTGCAACTGGAGCTCGAAATCGACGGGCTTCAAAGCGAGGGAATCCTTCGGCCGATCCTCAAACCGGTGGTAGCACAACACCACCACCGCGGACTTGGACGGGTCCGGCTTGGGCGGTTCTTCCGGCGGTTTCGGCGCGGGTTTGGGCGCAGGCGCGGGCGGCGGCGCCACCGGCACGGGCTGCTGCACGACTTCCACCGGTTTCTTCTTTTTAAGAAACGGCAGGCTTTTGATTTTCTCGCAGCCACTCAGGGGCAGCGCGAGAGCGAGAAGGAGAAAGGCAAATTTCCGGGTCATAGATACAGGTCCGAACGAAAGATTCGTGGGACAATACGCATTCATCGCCGACAAGAAAGGGGGAAGCCGCAAGAAGATGCGCGATTTCCCTCATTTTAAGGCATTTCCACCCGAAGCAAAAAAAAGGGGAGGCCGCGAAGCCCCCCCTTTTTTCAAAACTCCCCGCGTCGGCTACAAGCCGAGCTGCCGGAACGTCGCGTCCACGTGCTGGAAATGAATGTCCAGCGAGCAGAGCTTGTCGATTTCGGCTCGGGTCAAAAGCGCGGCGATCTGGGGCTCGGCCGCGAGGTTTTCCTGGAGACTCACGGCCCCCTGCCAAGTTTTCATGGCCGCACTCTGCACGGCTTCGTACGCCGCTTTGCGCTCCATCCCGCGCTCGGTGAGCTTGAGCAGGATGGTTTGACTGAAGTAAAGCCCCTTGGTGATGCGCAGGTTGCGCTCCATATTCTCGGGGTAAACTAGGAGCCGGTCCACCAGCTTGCGCAGCAACACCAGCATGTAATTCAGAAGGATCGTCGAATCGGGCATGATCACCCGCTCCACGGAGGAATGGCTGATGTCCCGTTCATGCCAAAGAGGCACGTTCTCAAGCGCCGCCATCGCGTTGCCTCGGATCAAACGCGCCAATCCGCTGAGCTTCTCCCCCGTAATCGGATTCCGCTTGTGCGGCATTGCCGAACTGCCCTTTTGGCCGGCTGAAAAATACTCCTCCACCTCCAGCACCTCCGTCCTCTGCAGATGCCGGAACTCGGTGGCCCAGCGATCCACCGAGGACGCGATCACGGCCAAAACCGTCTGAAACTCCGCATGCCGATCGCGCTGAATGACTTGCGTGCTGAGCGTGGCCGCCTTCAATCCGAGCCGCTCACACACGGCCGACTCCACCCGCGGATCCAAGTGCGCGTGGGTTCCCACGGCGCCGCTCAGTTTGCCGACGCGGATCCGGGGCTGGAGCTGCTCCATGCGCTCCAGGGCACGGCCGAATTCGTCGTACATCAGGGCCAATTTCAGGCCGAAAGTGATGGGCTCCGCATGGATCCCGTGGCTGCGACCGATCATGGGGGTGTGCTTGAACTCCCGAGCGCGACGCGCCAGCACTTCCCGCAAATCGCGCAAATCTTTCAGGAGAATATCCGAAGCCTGCGCCATCTGCACCGCCAACGTGGTGTCGAGCACATCCGAGGAGGTCATCCCCTGATGCATCCACCGGCAGGCCGGCCCGACGTAACTCGCCACGTTTTCGAGGAAAGCGATGACGTCGTGGTTGGTGCGCTTTTCAATTTCGAGAATCTCCCCGAGCTCAAACCGCCCCTTCGCCCGGATCGTCTGAGCGTCCTCCTTGGGAATCACCCCGATCTCCGCCTGGGCCTCGCAGGCCAGCGTCTCGATCTCGAGCCAGATTTCATATTTGCGCTGGTCCGTCCAGATGGCGGACATTTCGGGAAGCGTGTAGCGGTCAATCACGCGGCGGACACTAGGCCCCCCCCGGAGAATCGCGAAAGAGAAAAGATCTTGGCCGGGCATTTTCCCCGGCCCCGTTGGCTTGAAAACGCGCGTTTGCGCAGGAGGAAAGCCTTCGGGAACGGGCTGCGGACCTTCCTAGAGCCGACCCCCTTTAAAAAGCTTACCCCGCCGCGGTCGAGAGACCGTCGGCGGGGTTTGGAATTGGAAAAGCTTTCCTCGCCCTAACTCACACCGAATCGCTCATCCCCTCGGGCGAGGTTTGGGGGAGGTGCCCTGAACGGGTCCCACTCCGATCCGGAACTGGCCAAGGTCAACAAGGCCTGGACGGGGTGCGACCCGGCGGTCTTCAGCAGACCCGGGCGCGAAGTTTCTGGCCGTGACTGGCGAAGCGCACCTTCCCCGTGTCCAGGAGATCGGCCACGGCCGCAATCGTCTCGCGGTTGTTGCGGCTCGAATTACTGACAGCCAAAATGAGCTCACCCAAGTTGAACTGGTTGCGGGAGGATTTCTTCAGGGGCTTTTTCATAAAACTTGTTTCCGTTGCGGTGTTGGGGGGCGCCGTTCTTTCCATGCGCTATGGAACTTCTATTAGCAGGGAGGATGCCAACCCGGGACACCCCCCATGAGCAGAATCAAAATACCCCGCACTTTATTAGACGCGCCGACGCGTTGAGGGTTCATTCTTTTTGCCGCCTCAAACGCCCGTCCATGTCGCTCAGTTTCCAGCCAAAAACCCGCGCCGCCGCCCCTCGGGGAATCCACGGCATACCGACCCCGGAGAAAGCGTTGCCAAGCCGCCGCCTTGCGTTATTCCTAGCCGTCCCATGTCCATCTACCGCCGCGTGCTTGCCTACTACCGGCCTTTTGTCGCGCCGACAGTCCTCGCCACGCTGCTGACTCTCGTTTCCATCGGATTCAACCTGCTCAAGCCTTGGCCGTTTGCGGTGATGGTCGACAAGGTGCTGCCCCTCGCAATGGGCGGCTCGGCGGAGGTGGATCTTTATGGCAGCCCGCTTCCGGTGGGCCGGGCCCTGCTTTTTCTCTGCATTGCAATGGTGGGATTCCACCTGCTGGCCGGCGGGCTCAACCTGATCACGAACATCCTCTACGTCCGGGTCGGTCTCCAGGCGTTGCTGCGCCTGCGCACCGAGCTCTACGCCTACCTCCACTCCCTGCCCCTGAAGTTTCATGACACCCGGCGCAGCTCGGACTCGACCTTCCGGGTCGCCTACGACTCGCAGTGCATTCAATCCTTCTACAGCAAGGGCACCTTCATCTTCAGCTCGGCGATCACCATCTTCAGCACGTTTTTTATCATGTGGCGCCTGGAGCCGCAGCTCGCCCTCCTCTCGCTCTCCATCGTGCCGATGATGGTTCTGGCCATCCACCTTTACGCCAAGCGGATCCGCACCGAGTCCACGGAAATCCAGGAGCGCGAAAGCGCCCTGCTCACCCAGGCCCAGGAAGGCCTCAGTTCGGTGAAAATGGTCCAGGCCTTCGGCCGCGAGGAACACGAGGTGGAACGGTTCCGCGGCCACGCCCGGCACAGCCTGGAAGCCAACATGCGGCTCACGGGCACCTCGATGAAAAGCGCGCTCATGGTCAGCACGCTTATGGCCGTGAGCACCGCGGCCATCTACTTCGTCGGCTCAAAACACGTGCTGGACCGCACGCTGACCCTGGGGGAACTCATCCTGGTCTCCACCTACATCGTGATGCTTTACCAGCCGCTGGAGGCGCTCACCAACCTGGCCTGGTCGCTCGAAGGCGCCGCAGCCGCCGCGCAGCGCTGCTTTGAAGTCCTCGATCGGGCGGACGAAGTCCCCGACGCTCCCAACGCCAGAACCATCCCCCAGGCGCGAGGTGAGGTGGTGTTCGAAAACGTCAGCTTCTCCTACAGCCCCGAGAGGCCCCTCCTCCAAAAAGTCCAGCTGCGGATCGCCCCGGGCCAGACGGTGGCGTTTGTCGGCGGCACCGGCGCCGGCAAAAGCACGCTGCTGAGTTTGGTGCCCCGGTTTTACGACCCGACCGAGGGCAGGGTGCTGCTGGACGGACTGGATCTGCGCGAGCTCGCCAAAAAATCGCTCCGCAACCAGATCAGCATCGTGCTTCAGGACACCCTGCTCTTTTCCACCACCGTCCGCGAAAACATCGCCTACGGGCGGCCCGAGGCCACCGAGGAGGAGATCATCGAGGCCGCCAAACGGGCGCGCGCCCACGAGTTTATTATGGCGATGCCCCAGGGTTACGGCTCGCAGGTGGGCGAACGCGGCAGCCACCTCAGCGTGGGCCAACGCCAGCGAATCGGCATTGCCCGGGCATTTCTAAAAAACGCCCCGATCCTGCTCCTGGACGAGCCCACCAGCGCGCTGGATCCCGCCACGGAGGCGTCGATCATGCAGACGATGGAAGGCCTGATGAAAGGCCGCACGACCCTCATCATCACCCACCGCATCGCCACGGTCCATCACGTGGAGAAAATCGTGGTGCTGGGGCCCGGGGGCGTGGTCGAGGAGGGCAGCGGTCCCGAGCTCCTGGCGCTGGGCGGCACGTACGCGAACCTTTACCAAAGCGCGAATCTCGGGGCATAAAAACGCCCCCGTTTCAAATCATGAGCAACATCACTCCCGAACGCCGCGTGGAAGGCGACTGGTGGCAGCAACCCATCCCCCCCAACGTCTTCTGGGGCGAAGGGCTCTACCTTGAGACCGCGCAGATCTTCCGTTTCATGCGGAGCAAAAAAGAGCGCGCCGTGGAGCTCGGAAACCACGTGTCCTGTTACGCCGGCGTCTCTTTCTCGCTGGGGGAAAACGGCTCATGCAAGATCGGCGATTTCACGCTGCTCAACGGGGCGCTGATCATGGCCAATGAATCCATCGAGATAGGCTCCCACTGCCTGATCTCCTGGAACGTGGGCATCGCCGACAGCGACTTCCATCCGATCGACGCCGCACAACGCCGGATCGACACGATGGCGCTGGCGCCCTTCTACAAGGATCGCCCGGCCCGGCCCGAGATCAAAGCCGCCCCGGTGCGGATCCACGACAACGTGTGGATCGGAATGAACGCCGTCATCCTCAAGGGGGTGACCGTCGGGGAAAACTCGATTATCGCGGCCGGCGCGGTCGTGAGCAAAGACGTGCCGCCCAATGTCGTGGTGGCCGGCAATCCGGCCGTGATTGTCAAACACCTGACCTGAGGCGCGGACCGCCCAGGAGCACGCCCGTCACCCCTCTCCGACCTCGATTTTTCTCATGAAACGCAAGCGCATCGTCGTCATGGGCTTCATGGCCGGGTGCCCCATTGCGGGCGTTGTCTGGCAGCACATCCATTACATCGTCGGACTTCAACGGCTCGGGCACGAGGTGTACTATATTGAGGACTCAGAGCGATTCCCCTTTGACCCCGTCATCAACGAGCCCACCACCGATTACAGCTACGCGGCCAAAAAGCTCGGGGAACTCAGCCGCCAGTTCGGCTTCGAAGGGCGCTGGGCTTTCCGCGCCCGGTTTCTCCCCGGGAACCCCTGCGTGGGCATGGACGCCAGCCGTATCCGCGACCTCTACCGCGGGGCCGACGCAATTCTCAACGTCTGCGGCAGCCAGGAAATCCAAGAGGACCTGATCGAAAGCCACAACCTCATCTACGTGGAAAGTGATCCCGGCGTGGAACAGATCCGGGTCGATAAAGGCGACCCCGCCCCCCTGGATTACCTCGCCAAACACCGGGCGCTCTTCACTTTCGGGGAAAGCATCAACCGGCCGGAGTTTCCCGTGCCCCTGCATGATTTCCGCTGGCTGCCCACCCGACAGCCCGTGGTCACCGACTTCTGGAGGACCGACGCCCCCCCGCCGACCGGCGCGGTGTTCACCTCGGTGGCCAACTGGAACACCTCGGGCAAGGACATCGAATGGCGCGGCGACAAGTTTCTCTGGAGCAAATCCCCGGAGTTCCTCCGCTTCATCGAGGCCCCGGAAGCAGCGGGCGAACCCTTCGAGCTCGCCACCGTGATTCACGAGGCGGAAACACGCAGCCTGTTCGCCGCCCATCACTGGCGGTTGAGCGATCCCACCCGCGCCAGCGCCAACCATGACGTGTATCGGGATTACCTGAAGAACTCCAAAGGCGAGTTCACCGTGGCCAAGGATCAATACGTGCGCCTGCACACGGGCTGGTTCAGCGATCGTTCCGCCTGTTACCTCGCGGCCGGGCGCCCGGTCATCACCCAGCAAACCGGGTTCACCCACCACTACGGCGGGCATGGCGGGCTCTTCGCGTTTCTCACCCTCGGGGAAGTGGTGGAAGCCGTGCGCGAGATCAACGCCGACTACCCCAAACACTCGCGGCTCGCTTACGAGATTGCCGCCGAAAACTTCGAGGCCACCAAAGTCCTCGCCGACCTGCTCCAGCGCGCCGGGGTTTAACCCCCCTTTTCACCCGCCCTCTAAGGCGTTCCCGGCCCGGGCTGGCAAAACTGCGGGCCCGTGAGGGTTTCACACAGATACACCCACAACTCGGTTCCGAACTCCTCGGCGAGCCGTTCCCCCAGCGCCATCCCCGCCGCCTTTTCCCGCAACACCGCAAACACCGTCGCCCCGGATCCCGACATCAACGCCCCCCGCACCTCGGGCTGCGCCTGGAGCCAGCGCCTGAGTTCCGCCAGGAAAAGGTATTTCTCGAACACGGGCCGTTCCAAATCGTTCTCAAGGGTTCCCCAGGGAAACGTCTGCGGGGCGTAGGAGATGCCGGGCAATTCAAGGGAATCGCGCCAGCGCCCGTAGGCCCAGGGCGTGGGCACACCAAACGGCGGCTTCACCAGGAGCAAGGGCAACGTCTCATTGAAAGCCACCTTCTCCACGCGCTCACCCCGGCCCCGGCAGAACGCCGCCGATTGATACACAAAAAACGGGACGTCCGATCCGAGCTCCGCCGCCATGTCCGCCAGCGTCTCGCAGGAGAGCAGGGTCTGATAGAGGCCGTTTAGCCCCAGCAACACCGCTGCGGCGTCGCTGCTCCCGCCTCCCAGGCCCGCGCCGTGTGGGATCCCCTTGGAAAGGGCGATCCGCAGATGCGGCTCCAAACCGATCTCCCCGCAGAAAAGCCGGGCCGCGCGCACCACGAGGTTCTCCTCCCCCGTCGGCAGCGTGGGGTCGTCGCACACAAACTCCAGGCCCCCGGTTTCCCGCGGCGTGAATTCGAGCCGGTCGAACACCGAGACCGGACACATCAGCGTCTCAATCTCGTGAAAGCCGTCCTCCCGGCGGCCGAGAACTTTCAGGGAGAGGTTGATTTTGGCAGGGGCGAGAAATTCCATGGAAAGAAAAGTCGGCTCGGCGTCGAACACACCGGCCACGGGGAGTCAAAACATCAGCGCGCCGGGGAGATCACACGCGGGGCGCGAATGGACCCGGCGGGCGGTTCGACTAGGCGTTTCACCGTGCCATCCATGGAAATCCTCAGACCGATCTCCGAAAGGCTCCCCAGATCGATCGCCGGCGTCCATTCGACGGACCAGTACAGATCCTTCCGCAACAAGGAAGCCCGCTCCAAGCGCAGGGCCGAGATGAAATGATTTTTGCCGGATTCATGCGTGGCCAGATACGCCGAGGCGATTTTCAACGCCTCATCCGCCGGCAGCTTCGGCGCCGGCAAGGGCGCGCCAAGCACGCTTCCCCCGGTCAACACCGCGACCAACCCCATCGTGATGATTCTCTTTCTCATCGGCGTCTCCCCCGGCCTCCGCGGAGATTCCCCGCCTCGTTCACAAAAGCGCTTCCGGCAAATTTGCCACCGGCCAAGTTGTGGGAATCCTCCGCGTTGACGATCATCGCTGGCTTGATAAGCGGCTCAAGAGCCTCCCACAAGACCGCATTTCCCCCTCCCCTTCGGCAACCCGCCCGGACTTGAAATCAGCGGGCTTTCCCTGCATTGCTCCAGGAAATGAAAGCCGTCGCCCCGTCAACCCTTGGAAGCGCAGCCCATGGCTGAACCGCTCAAAAACCACTTCGGAATCGAGATCCCCCGGCGGATCGCAGGCATGATTTCCGGGGTCTTCCCGGCTTTCGACAGCGAAGGGTTTATCCGGCGCGCGATGGACGGATACGAGGCGCTGGAGCTGATGCCCCGGGGGAGAAAAATCGCCCGGGCTTTGCGCGCGCACCTCCCGGACAGCTACCCGGAGGCGATCGAGATACTCATCGCCTCGCTGGGCCCCAAACACGAGGGAACCAGCGACTTGGGCATGGCGACTTTCCTCTATCTTCCCCACGTGTTCTTCGTCGCGGACTACGGGCTCGACGATTTCGAGCCTTCAATGCGCGCCCAATACGAACTGACCCAGCGTTTTTCCGCCGAATTCAGCATCCGCTCTTTTCTGGAGCGGCACCCGGCGGAAACCCTCGCCCGCCTCAGGCTCTGGACGGCTGACCCGAACCCGCATGTGCGCCGGCTGGTTTCAGAGGGCACCCGCCCGCGGCTGCCTTGGGCCCGGCGGTTGGGTCAGTTTCAAAAAGATCCCCGGCCCGTTCTGGATCTCCTGCAGCTTTTGAAAGACGACCCGGATCTTTACGTGCGCCGGTCCGTGGCAAACAACCTCAACGACATCGGCAAAGACCATCCTTCGCTGCTGGTCGAGACCGCGCGCAACTGGATGGGGGAGGCAAGCGAGGAACGACGCTGGCTCATCGGACACGCCCTGCGGTCCGCCCTGAAGAAGGGTGAGCCGGGGGCGCTCGCCGTGATGGGGTTCGCGGAAACGCCGCGGGTCGCGCTGGCCCGTGTGCAACTGAACCCGCCCTGCGTCGCACTCGGGGGCGCGATGAAAGTCGGGTTTGAACTCACCAACACCGGATCCCGGATCCAACGGATCCTGGTGGATTTTCAGATCCATTTCGTGAAAGCCGACGGCCGGACGCGGCCCAAAGTCTTCAAGCTCAAATCCGTCGAGCTGGCGCCGGGGGAGACGGTTTGCATGGGAAAAACCGTGTCCCTGGCACAGATGACGACTCGGCGGCATTATGCCGGCACACACCGGGTGGATCTGCTTGTGAACGGCGAGTGCATGCCGCTGGGCTCGTTTGAGGTGACGTAGTGCCGAGCGTCACTCGGGATGCGGCAATAGGACCGATGGGGCCCATGCGCGCGATGGGTCCTATGGGTCCTATGGGTCCTATGGGTCCTATGGGTCCTATGGGTCCTATGGGTCCTATGGGTCCTATAAGGCCTCTGAGGCCTCAGAGGCCTATAAAAACCCAAACTCCCCCGCTCCATGCCCGACGACTCCTCGCTGCTTCCGCCGCACGGCAACTACCGCGAGCTGCTTTCCTACCAGAAAGCCGAGGTGGTGTACGACCTCACCTTCGAGTTCTGCCAACGCTTTCTCCAACGCGGCGACCGCACCACCGATCAGATGGTGCAAGCCGCCCGCTCGGGCAAACAAAACATCGCCGAAGCCAGCAAAGCCTCGGGCACATCCAAGGAAACCGAGCTCAAGCTCGCCAACGTCGCCCGCGCCAGCCTCGAAGAGCTGCTGCTGGACTATCAGGATTTCATCCGGGCCCGCCACTTGTCGCTTTGGCCCAAGGATTCCAAGCAAGCTCTCTACGTTCGCCGAATGGGGAACAAACCGCGTCCGACCTACGATGCCTATCGGGAGTTCTGCCAAACCCGCCCGGCCGAGGTCGTCGCAAACATCGCGCTCTGTCTCATCCACCAAACCAACTACCTCCTCGACCGACAGCTCCGACACCTCGAACAGGACTTCCTCAACCAGGGCGGCCTCCGCGAACGCCTATTCCAGGCGAGGCTCAAACACCGCCGCCTTAAAACTTCCTCCCAATAGGCCCCATTCCCGTCTGGAACAGAGATTCCACTGGCGACAGACAAAAAGAGACAAACGCCCGCCTCATGGCGCAGCCATCCCGGAAGTAAATTCCACCATCTCCCGCCCAACGCTCACCCGAACACGCCCCTCCGTAGGAGGAGAAATCGACACCTGCCCGGCCAAGGCTGCCGCATCCGTGCCGCGTTCGTGGGGAATGAGCACACTAAAAAACTCGACCGCTTTTCCAGACTGCAACGGCTGACGCGCAAACACGGTTTGTTGGTTTTCCTTGCTCCAAAGGTTCACCTGCTGGGTGCCGAAACTGCGCGTCGGAGCTTGCGCGAACCAAGTGAGTAGCTCCATCCGGCCGCCCCCGCTGTTAAACCAGTTCCCGCCTGCGGCGGGCGCCGCAGTGGAGGCCATATGCCAAAGCGGCCCCGCCACCATCCCATGGGCGCCGTCTCCAGGCACCAACGTGTCCCGAACAATCAGTGCACCCGATTTCGTGAGCGCCATCTCCCTGCACAACGTGGTGTCCGGCGTAAACCATCCGCTGTATCGCAATGTGCCCCGTTGAACGCCGGCCCGTTCGTCCACGCTGGCGCTCACCAAGGTGGGATCGAGTTGCCGGGCCTGCGCATGGTAATCCACCGATTGCCCGCCACTCTCAACGCGCAGGATAATCGGACGCGATCTCTCGTCGTTGTTCGAGAGTTTCCAGCGGAAATTCAGCGCCGGATGCTCGCGGCAATCGACAACCGCGTTGAATCCTTTCTTCCTAAAAAGTCGCACTCCCGAAGGAACCTCCCACCGAAGCCCTTCGGGACTCGCATGGGGATCGCCCCCCCATCCCTCCTTCGAACGCAAATCATCCAGCACCACCGGGGGCTTGGAGCCACCTCCAATCTGCACGTCGGACGCCTCAAACAAGACCCCTCGGTGCCCGCCAGTGATCCTGAAATTCAGGGCATCAATCCGGCGCAAGTGCGGTTGCGACTCATCGTGAATCGGAATCCGGGAGATGGGCAGGCTGGCCATGTGCCACTGTTCCGGAATGAAGCCGTGGGGTTCATGCGGGAAGGACGCGTTTTCGGCTGCCATGAACACGAGGTTGGCATGGGCAGGCTCACGGTTGTTGTAGCCGAGCGCGGTCAGCAAAGGCGTTCCATGTGCCTCAAAATAGCTCACCGCGCCGTGCTGGTTGAAGTGCCCATGCGCGCCCCGACAATAGAGGTCCGTCATGAGAAAAGGCGCCCCGGCCTCACGCGAGGGCGCGAGGATCAACTTATCAAGCGCCACGCTCGAAACCGCGTCGCGCCGATTCAGCAGCTGCGACCCGGCTCGCTGCGGCTCCGGGGCGCGTGTGGAATCCATCCATTCCACCGCAAACCCGCCGTAAAAGAGCGACTCAACGTCCGCGTAATTTTTCCCGAGGGGCATGTGCTCGATCCCGGCGTTCGCAACTCTCGCCGCAGCCCAACGCAGCGTTGGATCCCCGTACCCGCGAGCCGCCCGTTCGAACCCGGCGACGTAATGAGCCCACGGGGAGTTCATTGGCCAATCCACGCGAAATGGCGTCGGTGCGGTGCCCGAATCGCCATACGGCGGAAGAAACCCCGCGGGACTCACCTGATCCCGGTAGCGCCCGTACATCGCACGAATGCCCGGCAGCGTCGGCAGATCCGGCGCGTGCAACAGATCCGCAAGCAACCAGACGCAAACCACATCCAACGAGTTATAGGTGGGAGCATTCTCCGGGATGTCTTCAATGCGCCGCAACAGGGCCGCAATCGTGGTCGCGTAATCGTGCCAAGCGGGCGCCTGCGCCAGGTGCGGCCAGACTTGAGCGGCTAATTCCAAACCGCACGCGCGGGTCAGCGTTTGATTATGCAAAGCCAGAAAATCGCGAGGCTTTAATCGCTGCGCCACAAAGTGCTCCATGGCCGACCGCAGCTCCGCGTCCACCATTTTTTCCCGATCCGCCATTTGAAATGCATAAGCCAGCGGCAAGGGCGTGAAAAAAACCACCTCCTTGACCTCATCCACTTTGGCCGCAATCCGACGCAAACGCGCCACCGCGGATTTCGCGTATCGCTCCTCGCCCGTCCACTTCCACGCCCGCATTTCGCAGGCGGCAGTCAGCGCCACCACATGCAGATAATCCGCGGAGTCCCGCACAAAAGCGTCTTCGTCGAGGAAAACCTTTTCCCTCAGTGCATCGAGGGTCTGGAGAAACACCTTTCGAAGTTTCTCCGGCTGGATGTTGTTGTCCTCGTCCGAGAGCGTGGCGAGGCTTACCCGGGGCGTTCCGGGTGCCTCGGCGTTGGACGGCGCCGGTTGAGTTCCTGCGGAATACAGCGGACCCGCCGAAGTAATACCATTGACACTACGGTGTGGGTAATACGCTCGGAGAGGTAGAGTTTGCTTGGGCCGCGAGCCAGCCCTTTGCGCCCACCAAGTCGCAAACGAGACCGGCGTTCGACCAGTATCTCGCAAGCACTTTGCTCAGCGACTCCTGCAGATCGGATACC
>CAMARB010000091.1 GCA_945860355.1 Chthoniobacter flavus
CGCACCATCAGATTGACCGGACCTGCACCTATGCTGTCGCGGCCAAGGCGCTACCCTGAATGAGAGAGGGCCGAGGCGGATAGAGCGGGCCAGCCGAAGCGGCACGCTTTACCGGAGACTCTCTTTAAGAAAAGGAGAACCCACGGAGGTTCGATACCTTCCGTGGGTTCTCTTGACTAAGCCTCGCTCCCCCCTGCGATACGGGGCTAGTTCACGTAAACAACCTCATTGGAGAGGAGCAGCGCATGGATGCAGGTCTCCCATGCAGTGAGAGGCTTGCGCTCAATCATATCGCCACTGTTTCTAATCGTGGCTAACGAGTCATTGCCCTGCGACTCCATCCGTTTCAATCGGTCGGCGGCCTTCTTCGACTGTTTCTCCGTCATCTCCTTGGCAGAGGCCACCACCTCAGTCTGCAGCTTCGTTTCCTTCCCGATAAACTCCAAAGCAAAGTTGATCTCGGCCGGTTTGGGGGCGCGACCGAGAACAATTCGGTAAATGTTGAAGATACGGTTCAGATTATCCCGCGAATTCAACACCTCCGGCCTCGCTAAGACACTGCGCGCCACATCGACAACCATCGGGCTGTTCATTAGGAAAAGCGCCTGCTGGGGAACGATGGTAGTGCTCCGCTTCGTGTTCGGCGCCTCAGGATTGCTGAAGTCGAAATGGGCCATGAGTTCGGGCAGATTTCCTCGGTCCACGTAACCATAAACACTGCGCCGCATGCTGTAGGGCTCGTCAGTTAGGTTAACCGGGTGGCCCCACATGGTTTTGTCCAATTTCCCGCTGAACGTTAACAACGAGTCCCGCGTCGCCTCAAAGTCGAGGCGACGGACATTGGCACGCCACAGAAGCCGGTTTTCCGGGTCGATTTGCTCGTGGGCAGGCACGGTGTAGCTGCTTTCCTGATAGACCCTGGAAAGCATGATGAGCTTGTGGAGTTTCTTGAGAGACCACCCGTTCTCCATGAAATAGCTGCTGAGGTAGTCCAGTAGCTCGGGGTGAGTGGGCTTTTCCGCCATCGTGCCCAGGTCGTCGGGAGTCCGCACGAAGCCCTCGCCGAAGTGATTCAGCCAAACGCGGTTCACCATGACTCTCGCCGTGAGCGGGTTCTGCTTATCCGCAATGGATTGAGCCAATTCGAAACGGCCGCTTCCAATACGATATGGCTTCGGCTTGCCTCCCGAAAGGACCTCCAGGAACCTTCGGGGAACAATCTCTCCCTTTTCCTGGGCTTGCCCCCGAATAAACACTGGGGAGTCTACGGGCTTCGCTAGATCGCGCACTACCATTGCGCGGGCCTCAGAGCCGGTATGTGTCAGCTTCAACTGGTTGATTGAAGCGAATACCCACTCCCGGCTTACCCTCAGTCCCAAGGGCCAAGAATCGACGACCTTCCGCAGACTTTCAGTGTCAAGATCCGCTTTGGGAAGAATCCGAAGAGGAGTGGAAACGAGTTGAGCTACGGAGGAATCCACCTCGCTTCCTCCTGCGGAACCTGTCCGCATTCGTTCGATGAATCGTTTGCTATCGGCGTCCAAATTACTGAAGAGAGCCCCATACGCCGCGGCAATTTGATCAAAGCTCGTAACGGATTGGCCCTTGAAAATGTCCGCAACTTTCGGAAGCAGCCGCTTATCCTTGCCTTCAGCAATCTCCGACCAGCGTCCCTCCTCAAAGGCGATGATCGGACCAAACAACGCGCGATCCCGGCGAATGGCCGTCGCCAGAGCTTGCGATGTCTCGGTGTTGAGCTTCTCTGAAGTCTTTATCTCAATGGATTGCAACTGCTCGGCGTCGGAGGCGCTCCGACGTCCCAAGTAAGCAGCCTTAAGGTAGGCAGAGGCTTTTTGGCGGAAGAGACTGTTGGTCTTAGCTACCTGATCGTAGTAATGACTGAGGTTTTTGTCTTCAAGCTCGCTAAGCTGTTTTGTGAATTCCTTGGATGTGCTCTTGTCAACCGTGTTGATCACCGGCAAATCTTCCGGCTCATACGAGCTCGAAAAAATACCATGAAGGGCGTAGTAGTCCTGGGTGGGAATGGGGTCAAACTTATGATCGTGGCACCGAGCGCACGAAACGGTCATTCCCAAAAAGCCACGCGTCACAGCGTCAATGCGATCATCAATGATTTCATTCACGTTGTTCTTGCGGGCTCCCACTGTGACAAACCCGAGCGCCGCCAAGTCACTCGGATCCTTGAGGTCGGTGAGCCGGTCAGCCGCCAACTGTTCGATAATGAATCGGTCGTATGGCTTGTCTTCGTTAAAGCTGCGAACCACGTAGTCCCGATACGTCCAAGCATAAGGGAAGCGGTAGTCGGAATTCCTATTCGTAACCCTTTCTCCAGCGGTGTCGGAATATCGAGCGGTATTCAACCAGTGACGGCCCCAGCGTTCGCCGTAGTGCTTGGATGCAAGAAGCCTGTCCACAACTTTCGAGAAGGCGTAAGGAGACTCGTCTTTGAGGAAATCCTCGATTTCCTGAGGAGAGGGCGGAAGTCCGGTTAGATCGTAAGTAGCCCGCCTGAGAAGGGTTTCCTTGTCTGCCATAGGCGAGGGCGACATCCCTTTCGACTCGATCTTTTCGAGGATGAAAGCGTCCACCGGGGTCGCGCACCAAGCGCGGTTCTTTACCACGGGCACGTTGGGCTTCTTTACCGGCTGAAATGACCAATGTTCCCGCGCGGTCTTCGTAAGCCCCGTGAGCTTTTTGACTGCGGATGCCGTCCGGGGATCCGGCGCTCCCATCTTAACCCACTCCGTCAGAACTGCTATTTGTGCATCCGACAATTTCTTTCCGCCGTCCTTGTTAGGAGGCATCTGGGTGTCCTTGTCATCATAACGAACCGCCTGAATCAAGAGACTCTTGTCCGCGTCACCAGGGACGAGAGCAGGCCCCCCCTCACCGCCCTTTATCACTCCTTCGCGCGTGTCCAGAGTGAGCCCGCCCCGGGACTTACCCTCTTCCACGCTGTGGCATTTGTAGCAGCTTTCAGCGAGAATGGGCCTGACCTTTTTCTCGAAAAACTCGAGCTGATCGGGGCTGATTGTATCCGCGGCAGTTGCCGCTGAAACGGCAGAAACAAAGCCTGCCAAGACGATGGGGGCTCTCATGATTTTAAGCGATGAGATCTTTGACCACCTTGCCGAAGTTGTCCGTGAGACGGAAATCGCGGCCGTTGTAGCGGTAAGTAAACTTGGTGTGATCAAAACCCAAAAGCGCCATCATGGTGGCGTGGAGATCGTGAATATGCACCTTATTCTCCGTAGCTCGCGCGCCGAACTCGTCTGTGGAACCGTAGGCCTGTCCCCCTTTGACGCCGCCACCCGCCATCCAAGCAACCATGGCCCGGCCGTTGTGATCGCGCCCTGCTGATGCGTTCAAGTTGCGGTCGCGGACCACTGTGCGCCCGAATTCCCCGCCCCAAACAACCAAGGTGCTATCGAGCATACCCCGTTGCTTGAGGTCTTTGAGCAAGGCCCCAGCCGGGCCGTCAATGTTTCCAGCCGTGTTCCGAAGGTTTCTATCGAGGTCGCCGTGGTGGTCCCAGCCGCCCACATCCACCTGAACAAAACGCACTCCACGCTCAACAAGACGTCGGGCAACAAGCAGCTTGGCGCCCACCTCCGTCTTTCCATACAGATCCCGGATCTCCTGAGGCTCCTTGGTGACATCAAACGAATCCGTCGCTTCGGTCTGCATTTTGAATGCCATTTCGAAGGATTCGATGCGGGCCTCAAGTTGAGCGTCCTTCTGCAGTGCCGCGGCATGGACCTGGTTGAGCTTTCGGACGTAATCCAGCTCCCTGCGCTGCCTTTCCATCGGGGTGAACTGGTTGCGGATGTTCATGATAACATCGTCCAGGTCCATCTTGGTGTTGTAGTTCACATTACACCCCTGGAAAACCCCGGGAAGGAACGAAGCCTGACGCCACTCCGGCTGGCCTCCTATTGTGATAAACCCGGGCATGTTCTGATTTTCGCTTCCGAGTCCGTAAACCACCCAGGAACCCAGGGATGGCTTTGGTAGTTGAAGGGAACCGGTGTGCATCATTCTTGCAGCCACCTCGTGTGCAGGAATGTCAGTCCAAAGAGAGCGGATCACCGCAATATCATCGATGCACTCGCCAAGCTTCGGAAACACCTCGCTCACCTCCACTCCAGACTTGCCGGACTTCGTAAACTTGAATGGGGAGCCAAATGCGAGGCCCTCGTGCCCCGGAATCGACTTGTTGTCATACTTGGTTAACTCCGGCTTGGGGTCCCATGTATCAACTTGGGAGGGGCCACCCGAGGCGAAAATATGAATCACCGCCCTCGCCTTCGAGGGCAAGGGGGCACGCTTGGGTGACAACGGCGAGACGGAGCCTGGAGAGGAAGCCGCCTGAGCCTCGTTCAAGTTCACTCCGAAGAGCGAGGACAAGCTGAGGGCTCCAAACCCCATCCCCGTCTTGGTCAAAAAATCTCTTCTGGTTGCGATAATGTCTTCCAAAGAGGGGAGGTGCTCGCGACGGTATTTTTCGGAGTGCAGAAGCGACGGATCAGGAGTCATAGGAGGGCAACTGGTTTCTGTGTTTTTGCTCGTCTCAGGACGGGTACGAGCAGGTTTTCATGGTGTGATCGGACGCACACTACGAAACTTAGCAAAGTTCCCTAATTTTTCCGATTTTGGGCAGACGGAGAGTTTGCAGGCGGATTTTTTGCGGGGGGGTGCTAAGTTTTTAATAATTGGGCCGATTACGATGGAATGAGCAGCTTAGATGCGGATCCAGACCATTTGACGCATGTGCAGGGGCTTTTTTTGCAGAACCTGCCGGCGCTGAGGGGCTTTTTACTCTCTCTCGTGAGTGATTTTAGCCTGGTGGATGACATTGTTCAGGAGACCTTCCTTACCGTGACGGCGAAGGCCTCCGGTTACCAGAGGGGAAGCAATTTTCGTGCATGGACTTGGACCATTGCCCGATTCAAAGCCCTTCAAGCGATCGAGAGCGCTTTGCCGCTTGAACAACGATTCGAGGCTGATGTGGTGGATGCGCTCTGTGCTCACCAGTCGGCTGAGACGTGGTTTGCGGAAGATCAATTGAGTTACTTGACCCTCTGCTTGAAGTCCCTTGCGCCCAAGGCTTTGGCGGTCATTGAATTGCGCTACCAGCAGGCCCATTTGCCTCAGGAAATAGCCCGGCGAATGGGGTGGACCGTGGACTCCGTCCATGTGGCCCTTTCTCGCGCTCGCGTTGTTTTGAGGGACTGTATCACGGAGCGTATGGCATCCGAGAGATTGTGAGCGACATGGACACTGAACGCGTCAGAGCTCTCTTGCAGCGCCATTTCGACCAACTCTTGAAGGCCGATGAGCGCCTCGAGTTGAATCGGTTATTGCTGGAGTCGGCTCGGGCAAGGGATCTTTTTTGGGAGTTAGCGCACTGGAGCGCACTGCTTCGGCAATGGGGGGAAGCGGAGTGGGGGCACAGGGACGCGGCAAGCGGCTCGTTGTCTAAGAAAGGACGCGAACGGCCTCTCAAATTCCTTCGGTCCCGGGGTCGGGCAGCTGTTACGGTGGATCGATCGATGGTGCGTTCGCGCTGGTCCAAAGCGGGTGCAATACTGGGCGCGTTTGCGGCGCTGTTGTTTTTCTTAAACAACGTTTCATTTTGGAGAAAACCGTCTCCAGCTCGGGACGAAGTGGCTCCCGGGGTCGCATTGCTGAGCAAATCTTCCGAAGCCCAATGGGCGAATGCAGCCGATGCCTACCTTCCGGGGCAAGTACTTCGGTCGGGTTGGGTTCGTCTCAAGGGAGGTGCCATTCAATTGGAGTTTATCCGGGGAGCCCGGGTGATTCTCGAAGGTCCGGCGGAACTCGAGCTCATTTCCGAAAACGAGTGCCGATTGCATTCGGGAAAGTTAAGGGCCTATGTGCCCGAGCCTGCGCATGGTTTTCTGGTTCGCTCAAATGGCTTTGATGTCACCGATCTGGGCACCGAGTTTGGATGTAGCGTGATCCATGGGGGGGCGGCAGAGGTGCATGTTTTTGATGGAATGGTTTCTCTGGAGTTGGCCGGACGCCCTGAACTGGGGCGTCAGCTTCAGGAGAAACAAGCGTTGTGGATCAATCAAGATCGAGTCAGAGAGATCCCAGTTCGAGATGAGGAATTTCTGAGTGACTCCGAACTGGCTCAGAGAGAGCTTGCTTACACCAAAACGCGAATGGCTGCTTGGAGGCAGGAAAGTAGGAGATTAAGCCGACATCCGTCGGCGCTGATGTATTTGGATTTCGAGAGCACCCAGCCGTGGACT
Organism: Chthoniobacter flavus; assembly: GCA_945860355.1. Taxonomy (GTDB): domain Bacteria; phylum Verrucomicrobiota; class Verrucomicrobiia; order Chthoniobacterales; family Chthoniobacteraceae; genus CAIURC01. Next base: position 6,300 of record CAMARB010000091.1, read on the forward strand.
CGCTCCTTGGACAATTTGGCTCGCCGTGGTCTACTGGAATCCAACGCATCGATCATCGGATGTGAATGGGTCGCAGGACGCTGGCCCGCCAAGGGAGCGCTCCAGTTTAATGGCGGAGACGATCGTCTCCGTCTTTCTTTGCCGGGCCTCCACCAATCCCTGACACTTTTGGCGTGGTTACGAATCGACAGTCTGGAGGATGGGCAAACGTCTCTGTTGATGACCGAGGGTCGATTACCCGGCGAATTTGATTGGTATCTCACCGGTGACGGCCGCTTGGGTTTTGGTATGCGTTGCAAGGAGGGCGCTGTAGACCATGACTGGCGTTCGCAATCGCCTCGTTTAATTGGATCAGGCAGCTTCGGTTCGTGGATTCTGCTTGGGACGGTTTTGGATGGGGCATCGAAAACCCTGACCCATTACCTCAATGGAAAACCAGTCTGGGTAGAGGAGTTCGCGCATGACACTCTCGCAAGGATCGGGAATCTGGAGGTGGGCAACAGCGCGGGGGGCAGCATAGAAACCGCGAGGGCCGCCCAGGGCGAGGTTTCGTCTGAGCGCAGTTTCCAGCGTTTCCGGGGAAGAATGGACGAGCTGGCCATCTTCTCCTCACCGCTTCATCCGACGGAGATTCATCACTTTTATACCGAGGGTTGGCCGGGGAATTCGGGAAACAGGTCGGGGGATGCGAATCGAGCTTTCCCTGCAAAGATGAATCAATAGGAGCCAGGCGGAGCCCGACACGGCGCTCCTGCGGGATGTCTCTAGGAAAGTTGGCATCCCAAAAACGTGAAAGGCTGTTTCCCTTAGGAAACAGCCTTTCATCTTTAGCGTGTGGATTTAAGCCTACCTATTTAAGTAGCGTGACTGTAGGCCATGCACCTTTGCCTCCCATTTGAAGCAAATGAGGGTTGGCGTTTGCCAATGTGCGGATGTTGGAGAGCTGAAGTCCTTCCTTCCGGATGTTCAGGGTTTTTTCGGGGGCAGCCGCCAGCAGGTCCTTGAGTTCTTGAAGGGGGATGGATCGTCCTGTGGACTTCCTTTCTATCGCTGCGGATTTCTTTATCAAGGCTCTGCCTGTAACTGCGGCGATTTGGGCATCGAGAGCTTGAACCTCTTCAAGGAGCTGGCTTCGGCGCTGTTTAAGCTCCTTGACCTCTTCTTCTTGAAGAGCGGCTATTTGTGCTTGGAGTTCTTGAATTTTTTCCCGAGTGGAAGAGTTCGTGGACATAGAAGTGCGAGAAAGTAGAGCGGAAGTTTTGTGAGTCAATGTCTATCCTGCATCGTATCCCGATGGGTGCCGGATGTTCTCCTTTTTTTAAAAGGAGAAGGTGCCCAGAGATAAACCGTTCGCGGCTCTGATTGCTCTTATATAGGCACTCGGAATCCTTTCATCCGTCCTATTTGCGGTAATCGCAATCTTATCCACGCGAGGCTGTGTTTTTTGGGAATGCCGCGTCACATCTCGCTCGCCCGGCAGTCTGTTTTTGGTTCGAAACGGGCGGCCTCGATGCCATCGGGTCATTTCACTGTGCCCTGGTCGATAGCGTCTCGGCTATGGCCTTCATGATGCGGGCACATCACTCCTCCTCTCCGTAGTAGGTCGGCCGTTGGTCTTCGAAACCCACCCGGTGGATGACGCCGGCATCCGGATCTGAAACAAACTCAAGAACCCAGCTTCCCTCCGCGAGCTCCTCGTCGTTGGGAATTTCCAGCGTGGTAAAAACAAACTGGCGGGCAATGTGTTGAGGAGCTTCGTTCCGGATGAAGTCGATGGCGGATTGCGCGATTCGGGTCAGCTGGGGCTGCACACGCAAATAAAAGATCTTTTGCGCCTCGGTTGGGCCATTTTGATCCGCCTCTATAAATAGAAGAAGCGTCGCCTTGTTGACTTTGGGTGAGCGACTCCAAAAACCATTTAAGTACTCGATCTGGCCAAAGCAGGGGTCCTTCCGCCTTACGATTTCATCTCGACCCAGGAGACTATGCCAGAACTTCATAGCGCATCATTTGCCTCGGAGAGTGCAGCTTCAATCAACTCCGGTTGGTTTAACAGACTGTCCCATTCTGTACGCAGCACATCCGATTCGTAGGAAAGCCAAGCCCCGCAGCGTGTGGAATAAAGAGCGGCTTGAACGGATTTTCCAAACAGCGCGCTGCCGGCTTTCCAATACGCGGCCAGCTGAGCTTTGTAGCGATCCAAGAGCTCCCGATGCTGTTCGGGGCCAATCCGGTTGGTTTTCCAATCAAGGATGAGCCAAACGTCCGTTTTCGGATCGTATACCACGAGATCCATAATGCCCTCCAAACACTCGCCGGCGCTCATGCTCCAGAGAAACGGCATCTCGGCCCGGACGAACACTCCAGGGCGCGTCAGCAACGATCCGATCCCCGCGTCTTGGAGTAGATGCTCCCTCAGGAGCGCCCACTCTTCCTGGGAACGCTCCGTGTCGGGTGACACTTCGATGGCCTTGGTGAAGACCGCATCCCATGCGGCTTTGCCCGCTTTCCACGGCAGGTCTTCGACGAACTTGTGCCACCAAGTCCCGTAGCGGGTGGCCGCATTCTCGCCCTTGGCTTCCGCCGCCCGTCCCTCCACAGGTTCCTGGGAGGTCGACATCAGGACGTGTGTCAGCGCGCTGGGATTGCGCTTGGTCCATTGGACGGCATTCTGGCGGGCTTTTCCCGAGAAGCTTTTCTGCCAGTCCCCCAAGCTGCTGACTTCTGATTGGGCTTCGCGCTGGCTTTTGCCCAGTTCTTGCGCGGCACGAGTGACATCGCACGGGGCCGTGGATGGGGTCAGATCGGCAAGGAAATCTTCGCCGTCCGCCAAGCCGCGGCTCAAATGGCCGCTTTGAGAGGAGGGGGGTGCCCCCTGCTTTTCACCATAAAGACCAAGGTCCTGTGTCAGCGCCAGGGTGTGTCTGGCCCGGGTCAGCGCCACGTAAAGCAGGCGTTCCATTTCCTGGCGCGCCTTGTTCTTAAGGGTCTCCTCGTGCTGGAGGGCGATAAAATCCCTGTTGATCGCGATAACGGCGTCGCCGGATTCCGGGCAGGTGAGAATCCGCGGATAATGGTTCGCGGCCCCGTGAATTTTTCTTGAGAGATAGGGGACGATCACCGCGTCCCACTCGGAACCCTTGGCTTTGTGCATGGTAATGAGTTGGATGGCGTCGCGCGTTCCAGGGCCCGACTCCCGGAGGGAGGAAATCTCCTCCAGGAGTAATTCAGCGAATTGACCCAACGTCTGCTTCTTGGCTTCCGCAGTCGCCGCGCGGGAAATCAAGGCCGCCAGCTCCTCCTCCAGTCCGTCGAACTCCGTTGTTGGCAGTGCCCGTAGTCGCTCGTGCAACTCGGTTTCCGCGACAATGGTTTCCACAGCACTGAGCAAAGGCTGTCCCTCGATTTTTTCCCGAAGACGAGCCAACCGCAGCAGGGCCTCGTCCACGGGACCGGTTTGCCGCGTCGGCTCGGCGCTCTTAAGTTCCGCGATTTGAAACCGGGCGCCATCGCCCTGGCTGAAAACGGCGAGGTCGTGGTCCGAGATTCCAAAGATTTCCCGGAGCACACCGACAATTTCGTAGCCGTGTCCCGGGTCAGTCATGATCACCAGCAGGGCGGTAAACCATGCGTAAGCGGGGCTGGAGGCTTTGGTGTCCTTCTCCGATTGGATTTGCGATTCCAAGAGAACGTCCTGGAGTGCCCGCTTCAAGTGGCCGAACCAATCTTTGCGCGGGCAAAGAATGGCGACTTCGCGCCAGCTCCGGGCGCGCAGCCCGTCGAGTCCCTGGGCTCGGATCCAGCGGGCGATTTCCCGGGCTTCAAATGGGGCGGTCTGCTTTTTTTGGAGGGGTGGCTGTTCAGGGGCCGGATCCGCATTCAACACGACCACTTGACCCGGCAGAACATGGGGGCGCGGGCGCACCTCCACAAAAGGGACCTGGCCGTGCTTGCCGTCGAGCACGCGGGCGAAGGTGCGGTTGACGAATGCGGCGGGCGCTTGGTCGAGCCGGAAGGTCACAGAAAACTCGAGTGCGGCTCCCGCTAGGCCCGAGACCAGCCTCTCGTGAATCAATCGGTAATGGCTGAGCACGGCGCGTTCGCCGAAAATGGACTGCTGGAAGTCACCCACCATGCAGAAATGCCCGGGGCGGGGGGGATCCATGAGTGTTTCCAGCCAGACCCCTTGGCTTTGGGCCGGGCGCGTGATCTCAAGCAGCGTGTTGAACTGCTCGGGGTCGGTGTCTTGGGCTTCGTCGAGGATCACCCGGAAACCCCGTTCCCGAATCCGAGTCGCAGCGGCCTCGCTCCGGAGCAAATCCCCGGCGAGCTCGACTTGGTCGTTGAATGTCAACACCCCTCTCTGGATTCGGAAATCGCGGTAGTCTTTCTCGATGCCAGCGGCCAGGCGAAGTGCGCAGGCTCGAACCCACGCCCGGAGTGGTTCAAATGCGCAATTCCATGCCGCGAGGAATTCAGCGGATTTGGAGTCCGATTTGGGGAGTGAAAGAAACCCGTCAGCCTCCCTCCATTGGGACTCCCACTCTTTTAAACGCTCCTTGGTTCTCTCGACGGTTTTCTGCGCTCTGCCCTTTGGAACAATCTGGTGGATTTCCTGGAAGTCCAGGTTCGGGGGGGGCGGGATCTGGGCGTTGGCCTGTTTTCGAAGGGCCGCGAGGGCGCCGCCTTTTCGTGCGAGCGCCATGAGCTCTTTCACGCTGATCAAACGCAGAAGGCTCTCCACCGTTGATCTAGGGAGATCGGATCCGATTTGGGTGTGTGATTGGACAAACTCGCGCCAAACCGCGTCATCGTTTGAGAGGACGCCCAGCTTTCCGGGCAACCCGATGTGATGACCGTACTGCCCCAAAAGCCGCACACAGAAGCTGTGGATGGTCCCGAAAAATGCCCGGTTAAAATCAGCCTGAATTTCCGGCGACAGACCCGCCTCGAGAATTTTCTGCCGGGCCCTTTGCTGCATTTCATTGGCGGCTCGCTGGGTGAAGGTGACCACCACCAGCCTTGGCAACCAGTCGCGAGCTTCCCGGGCGGATGCGATTTGCGCAATCCGGTCGGTAATGGCCCGGGTTTTACCGGAGCCCGCAGAGGCCACCACCGAGAAGTTTTGATTCAGCTCCGTGACAAACCTCGTGCGTTCGGATTGGTCGGCGGGAGCAGGGGGCGCGGATTCGGCAGACAGACTCATTGGGGTTCCTCCGTGGTCGGGGCGAGGTGGGGGTGCGTCAGGGCCCATTTCGCATCCAGAATTTCCTTTATGATTTCCAGCGTGGCCAGAGGGTAATCCGGCGCTCCGGCAAACTCGTCGCGGATGGAACCGAGCATGCCGAAGACGCAAGTGTTTTGCATGCGGGAAAGCCCCAGCCAGAAGTTGTCCAGACCGGCAAGATCGTCATGGGTGAGCTGCGGCGCATCCAGCTTCTGATCCGAGGTGAGGAGGCTAATACCCACGGGCTTGGCGTCTGTCTTTTGAAGGGCCAGCGCGTAGAGGGCAAGTTGCAGTCCGTCGCCCTTGGAAAAGCGCTTGTGGAGTCCGCTCTCGCTGGAGGCCGTCGAGCTGGAGTCGCGATTGAAGGGTGCCTTGGCGCCGGTTTTGTAGTCGATGATCCAGAGCTCGTCCGGGGCGGTCTCAGCCCCAGGCGCGCCTTTGGCCAGAATCAGATCGATCCTGCCGTGGAGACGCAGCGTGGCTTCTTCTCCAACAGGAAGGTGCGTGGCCTCCAGGGTGTACTCCGTCGCCCCGTAGGGCCACCCGGCTGCGCCCGCGAGGGTTCTGGCAAAGCCCGTGGCTTTCGCCAAAGCCCGGCGCCAGTTGGAGATCCACCAGTCGGGGAGCTGGTCGCGATTGGCCCGCCTTAAAATCTCTTGGGTCTTGCGATAAAAGTCCTCAGCGGCTGCGCAGGTGCGTCTCAAAATCTCCGTTTCCCCTGGGAGCTGCACAAACTGGCCGCCGCGGGAAGCGTCTGAAACGCGGCTCAGCCAGCGGTGGACCCATTGGCCGATCGCCGCGCTGGAGGGATCGTTCTTCAGGAAGTTCTCGCGGGGTGCCACCCCCAGAAGGTGACGCATCCAGGTGGCGGCGGGAAACTGCAGCGCTTTTTCCCAATCGGTGGCGGACAGGGCGAGGGGCCTGAGCGGGAGTTCAGCGCCACCTGATCCCATGGCAAACTCGTAGGGGCCGAACGGCTGATCCCGGTTGCGACGTTCATCGAACGCCTTGCGGGTTTGTTGCACCGCCTCGGGATTTGCCGCGGCCAGCGGCCAGAGCTCTGTGGAACGCACCCATCGTCCCGTCTCCTCTGCGAGTGCCGTCATGGCCGCGGGCGAGAGCGCTTTGCCTCGGGCGGAAAAATAAAGGCGGTTGAAATACTCGCTCGGATTGAGCAGTTGGCTCGGCTTGTCCTCTTCGTGAAGGCTGGCGCAGGCGGTCACCGCGATGCTCGTCGATTCGAGGGTGTTGAGGAGTTGCCGGAGGCTGAGCACCCGCTTTTGCGCAGGCCCCAGGCAAAGGGTTTTCCCTCGGTGCATCGCCACATGGCCTTCGCCTTGCCCCCCCTGGGAGGTGCCTTTCTCGTTGAGACTCCGGATCCGTGTGTTGAGCTGGGAGATTTCCTCTTCGTCGAGGTAAGAGCCCTCTTCAACCGACCGGGGCCAGACGTTTTCGTTGAGCCCGGCGAGGATCAAATGCGACCACGCCTGGGTTTCAGCCTGCGGGTAAGCCAGCAGATGCACCCGGCTGTAGGGATGATTTCCCGCCGCGGACCGCTCGGATCGGAACGAAACCAGAACCTCTCGAACCCAGCGCAGAAACGCCCGGCGGGACACCGTTTCTTTCAGCGAATCCGACCAACCCGACGAGAGTCGCTGGATTTCCTCGGTGCGGTTTTTCCATCCGAGCCGTGTGAAAAGGGCAACCGTTTGTTCAAGAAAGGCGGGCAGAGAACCGGATTCGGGCAGGAGCGGAAGCTGGCGTAATCCGGCGGCGATTTTTTTCGAATGACGCGAACCGTGCATGCCCTCAAGCACTTCGGCGAGCACGGTGAGGTCGTCGATGAGCACCTCTGAAAACGCGCGGCTCAACGTTTTTTCAAGCTCTGGGAGGGGGATGTCTTCGCCAAAAAGGGTCGCGCTCGGGAGGGTGCGGGCGAGCCGGATCAGGGAATGAAGCCGCGGATTTTCTTGAAGTGCCAACCACGCATGCCAGTCGGGCTGTTCAAACGGGCCGGGCGCAACGTGCGCAATCGAATCGTTGTGGGGGATCGCCTGGGCACCGAGAAGGTTCGAGACCAGCCGCGATAGGGCGCAGGGGCCGGGGAAAAGAATGCCGAGACGGGCACACTCGGGTAGCGCGAGATACTGGATGGCTTTTGTGACGATCGCCTGGGCCTGCTGGAGAGTGTTCTGCCCAAGCAAAAAATCCATGGCCGCCATCGGACGGGTTTGCCGGGAAACCAAGGCCTCGGGGCTCTCGGGCAATTGAGTCACCTCCGTAAATGGCGAGGGAAATGAAGTGTCCGAGGGACTTGAGGAGCCGAACCGATCCTCCCAAGTTCCAACCCATGCGGCATCGATGTCCTGCGCCTCGTCCCGCGGGTTCATCAAGCAAACGGTGGCATTTTCGGTGGATTCGACCGCAGCAGAGAGCAGTGCCCAGAGCGGCCAGTGGATTCCGCTAAACCCCGCGATAAACACGTCCGCAAACACCGCACTTCGTTCCTTGGCACGTTCCCGCAAGGCGCGGTCTGTGTCGTGCACGAGGTCAAAGCCGCACGCTGCCATGAGTTTGCCGAAGCGCCGGACCGCGGGCCGCAAGGCGGCGGGACCGCCCTCCTCGAAACTCCAGCCCCCGGCACTGAGCTGATCGATGGCCCGCAAAAGGGCGTCTGGCTCGGCGGAAACCGACAGCAGAGCGGGTGTGTGCAAAGGGGAGGCCGCAAGCTCCGCCTCCGCTGCCATCGAGAGAAGGAGGTGGAGATGTTCGCGAAGCGGCATGCGAGCGCGGACTCCGAGCCCTTTTGCGAGCAGATCGCGCAGTTCGGCGGGCGTGACAAAATCGATGCCCACGTTCGGGGTGCCGGTCTCCAGCAGCCGAGTTTTGAGCCAGTAGGTGTCACTCCGGGAAGGCACAATCGCCAGGGCGCGTCCTTCCCCCCGGAGCACCCTTGCGCTCGCCTGTCTTGCCCAGGGTAAAAAAGGTTGATCCCAAAACGGGGCGAAGGTCGAAGCGCTGAAAAGGTGGACGCTCATCACCCAAAAGTTTGCGGGCAATTCAATCCGACCGGAAGCCCCGTCTTTGATGATTCCGAGGGGAGGGTTCGCAGCCTATTTACCTCGGCAGCGGAGTTGAACATTGGGCTCCGGGAGGATAGAGAGCTCTGCTCCATGAAGCTCTCCCCCTCATTGATTCTTTCTGCGGCTGCGCTCTCGGTTTTTGTATTCGGCGGATGCCGGAAGCCCGAAGACGCTGGCAATGCGGGGGGGGCAGTCGCGCCTCAGGAAACTGGCTCCGCGCAGGGAGCAGCCCCGGGGAAGGAGGCACCGCACTCCCGAGCTGTTGGACTTCGCGAGCTCGCTCCGGAACCCGCAGCGGGGGCGGCCGCCGCGAGCGCATCGCCGGGTGCGTCCGATGCGCCATCCGACGCGGGGCGCGATCCGGCGGTGGCGGGAGTGCCTGCCGAATTGCTGGCGAGTGACAGGGCTTACGAGGCGTGGTTTAAAAAACACGGGTTGGATTTGAACGACCCCAAGATGCTCGATGCGGATCCCGACAGTGACGGGTTCACCAACAGGGAGGAGTTTTTGGCCGACACCGATCCGAAGGACGCCAACGCCCGGCCCGGGGTCCACAAAGTGATGCGACTCAAATCCTACCACGAGGTGCGGGTCCCGCTTCTCTTGGAGGCCGTCGAGGGGCAGATGGCGAGGATCAGGCAGGAGGCTGGGGGCGAAACAAAGCTCGAGACGGTCACGGTTGGGCAGATGGTGGGCGGTTTGAAGGTCTCAAAGGTGGCGGCCCGCCGTGTGACCGACAAAGGGGGGCATCCCGCAGATCTTTCGCGCGTGGAGCTCGAGGACCTCGC
>CAMARB010000092.1 GCA_945860355.1 Chthoniobacter flavus
TGAAGGACGGGATGCGTTATGCATCACCACTGGGCGAACGGGTTTTTAACTGTCCGCCGGGCATCGCAACCATGCTGCAACGGGGCGCGTTTTTTGCCAACTTCCCACTTACAGAGTCCGGCCTGCCGGTGAGCTCCGCTGAAGGGGCGATTTAAACCATGGCGCGGCCGATGACGCGCCCTTTCAGGGCTCCGCTCGTTTTTACGGCCCTCGTACCCCGGGCGCTGCCCGGGGCTACCCTGTCTCGCCCCTTCGGGGCTGGCAGGAAAGCCGGGAGATCGGTCTACGGGAGATACGTTGGAGGTAAGGCCTTTCTCTGCCTGACCTCTTCCCCCTCACCCCTGACCCCTTCCCACTGTTCTCCCTTCCCCAGAACCGCCGGGTTCGCTATCGAACAGACGCTCCGTGTTCGCACCGTTCCCGGAGTCGTTCCTCTCGGGGCTCGGGCGCGGGTGTCCGGGTCTCGCAATTCAACAAAAACCCCATTCGGTGAATCCCTATTGATCATGAGTCGTTACGTTCCCTTGATTAGCTCCGGCACAGCCGGTCCCCTCGGCGTGCTCCACCTGCCCCGGCTGTGGCAGAAAGCCTCCCTCGAAGCGCAGGGAAAACTGCATCCCGACTACCACGGCATTGGGGCGGGTTATGACGCCATGGTGCTCGCCGCGCTGAATATCTCCGAGAGCGCCGCGAGCGAGTTCATCCAAACCAAGCCCAGCTACACCCAGTTTGAAGCCTGGATCAAAACCCAGCCGGGCGTGAAACTCGATAACGCCACGATTTACAAAAACAACGCCGCCATCCTGGGCTACATCCACGACGACGCCACCCGGCGCTCCATTCTCTCCGGATGCGGCCTCCCCGATGACGGCTCGGTGAACCCGGGGGCGGTGGATTTGAACAACCTGGACGACTGGGCCACTTTCCACCGGGAAGTGCTCAGCTAAACCCGAACTCCTAGGTTTCAGAGAAAGATCATTTTCACGCGGAGCCGCAGAGAACGCGGAGAGCTTTTTGAAAGTCAGGGAAAGCCAAGGCGTTGCGCTTCCGTAATCGGGGGCACTCTGCTGGAGCTTCGGTTTTCAGGCTGAAACCGTTTTGAACTGCACAAGGCGCGCGCTCCGGTTCCTCTCCGTAAACGGGGGCCGGGCGCGTGCCTTTTCCCCGCCCCCCTTATTGCTGAAGGCGAACCTCCGCCCCCACCGCGTGGTCTGTCGTTTTTGAGTCTGAATAGTTCCGCGCGAAATCCCGTCCCATGCTCCCGATGAAATTCCCCCTCCTCTTCTCCTCTTTGGCCTCGGCGCTGGCGCTGATGTTCCTGACCGGCTGCGAGACGGTCAGTTCCACCCGCCAGCACTACCGCAACTATTCCTCGGTCGCTTATCCCAAAAAGTCCGCGGACGCGCCGATGCCGCTGCTGGAGCGGCGTCCGAGTCGCCCCCACGAGGTCATCGGACGGCTGAAGTTTGATTCCCAGGAGAGCGAGGCCTTCATGTATCGGGCCGTGGAATACAACGCGCGGGAGGCCGGGGCGGATGCGGCGGTGATCCTGGAGTTGCGTCGGACCGAGCATCCTTGGGAGCGCTGGGTGCCGCCCTCGACCACCTACACACCCGTCACCACCACCCTCAGCCAGCAAACCCGTCCGGTGGATCGCAGAACTCCGCGCCCCGGCATTTGCGAGCCTGGAGAAGAGCTCTCAGGCGCAACGCCGGCAACCCGTATCTGCCGAAAGGACGACAAAGAGGACAAGGAGAAGCGTGAGGAGAAAAAGAAGAAAGAGCGCGATAAAGAACGCAAGAAGGACAAAGACGAGGACCGGGAGAAAAAGCGGAGGCGGGATCGGAGGCACGATCACGATGGCGACTGCGATCGCGGGGTGGATTACGTGACCACTTGGGTGCCCGAGTATCATCCTGGCTACATGGAGCACGGAGTTGCCGTGCGCCACTGGGTGGATGCTCTGATGATCCGCTACACGGGACGGTAGCCGGGCTGGGCGGAAAGCCGGTTCGACCTCGGCGCGCTCAACCCGAACTCCGACGTTTCAGAGAGGGATTATTTTCACGCGGAGACGCGGGGATCGCGGAGAACTTTTTGAAAAAGACGGAATACCACGGCGGAGCGCTTCCATACTCGCAGTCATTCCGCGGGAACTTCCGTTTTCTGGCTCAAAGGTTGAAATTAAGAAGGTCGCCCGGAGCCCCCAAGCTTCAGGGAGGCGTCCTATGGATGATTGGCTCAATGAACCAATTCCATAGGCTCCCCCGGGATATTGTCCCGGGGGAAGCGGGAATCGAAAAGAGGCGGGTGTTCAGTGATTTCCAAAACACCCTCCGCGTGCTCCGCGTCTCCGCGTGAAAATCTTTTTTCTCCGCGCGGACTTATTTGGCGGGCGCCTTGGGTTTGGGCGCCGGCTTGGGGTCCAGGTTGGCGGCCATGTCCGCTTCGCTCACTTTGGATTCCAATCCTTTCTCCGGCACCTCGGCCTGAGCCGTCCAAAGGATGGCGTTGAGCACGAGTTTGCGCTGGTTTTCGTTGCCCCAGCCCGCGTGAAAATGGCCGCCGGTGAATCCGAATCCGCGGCCGCCGTCCTCGCGGTCCACGGCCCAGGCGACGTGCTGGGGTTCTTTGCGTTCCAGCACCGCCTGTTTCTGCTCCGGGTTTCCGCTGTGCGGGCCCTCGCCGCGTTGGGTGGTTTCGGGTGGCGGAAGATCCGACAGGATCGGGGTCACCCGTTTCATGCCCTTCCGAAAACGCATGTGATAGTACCACTCGTCGAGGGTGCTGAAAGGTTGCACCCCGTTTGCGATCGGGTGTTTGGGGAAGTTTTGAAAGTTTGCCGTCCAATGCGGGTTCACCGACCAGAACTGCTCAAAATAACCCCCCAGACCGTTCGCAAGTTCGGCGCTTCCGGCGCCGTTGGAGGACCGAGCCGGGTTGAACACGGTTTGTTTGGCCGGTTTCCCCTCGGGTGTTCTCTGAAATTCAGGCCAGTTTTCCGGGGAATAAGCCGGTTCCACGGCGTAATGGAGGCAAACCAATCCGCACCCGCGCTGGACTTCCCGGGCGACATCCTCCCAATGCCCAGATGCGACGTGACCGGCGCCGCCGTCCGAGTACAGGACAAGCGTGTGGGCTTTGGCGAGGGTCTCCGCGGCGGGCCATTCCCCGTTGAGTGAGTATTGAACCTCCACCCGGTCCCCCGCACCCTCCTTGAGGCACTTGGCCAGCAGCTGCACCCCCGCGTTGTGTTCGTGGGCGCCGGGGCCGTGGCTGGGGTGCCCCGCCACAAGCAACACCTGACGTTTGTTCTCGGCGCCAAACGAGACCGAATGCAGCAGGGACAGTCCGAGCAGGACAAGGGAGGAGGTTTTCTTCATGACGTTTGAGGGGTTAAAGCCGCCAACGTCTAAAACCATAGGTGTTCCCGCTGCCGCCAGCGTAATTTCTCAGTCGTGTCGGCAAGGTTCCAGGGGTGTTTGGAAAAGAGGCGGGGGTATCGGCTTCCCGGTGGTGTCGCTGCGCTCGACCACCGGCTACAACCTGGGATGCCTCCGGCATCAGAACGCGCCGGGCAAGACAAGAACAAGGGACAGCAAGAACAAGGGACAGGGAAACCCGGCGGGGAAACCCGGCGCATCCTCGCATTCTTAAAGGGCGCTTTTTTTAATGTGTGCGCCCTGTCAACAGCCCAGGCGGGCGCCGACAAAAGCGACGAGGTCGTTGATCTCGATGGGTTTGCCGTAGTGAAAGTCGAACCCGGCGGCCCGGGCGCGCTCCTGGTCCTTGGCCTGGGCATAGCCCGAGACGGCGATGAAAAGCGCGTCTGCCAGGGAAGGCTCCGCCCTCAAAGCCGCGGCGAGGGCGTATCCGTCCAGGCCGGGCAGCCCGATATCGAGCAGCAACACCTCGGGCAGAAAATCCTTCGCGGCCTCCAGCCCGGCCAACCCGTCATGGGCGACTCGCACCTCGCAGTTTCTCAGGGAAAGGATCCTGGCCATTCCCAGCGCGTTGTCCGCGTGGTCGTCCACCACCAGCACACGGACTCGGCGGGAGAGTTTCCTTGGCCCGGCGTTCCGGACCGGTTCGGGCACCGCGGCGGACTCCGGCAGAAGCGGCAGCCGCACGGTGAACGTGGCGCCCGGGCTCGGCTCATTGTTGGCGGCGGAGACTGAGCCGCCATGGATCTCCACAAGGGAGCGGACCACGGCGAGGCCCAGTCCGAGCCCTCCCTGGGAGTGATCCAGCGAACGGTCCGCCTGCCGGAAGGGCTCGAAAACGCCGGACAACAGCGCGGCGGGAATGCCGGGGCCGTTGTCGGCCACGGTCAGCACGGCCTCGGGGCCCTCGCGTCTTGCGAGGAGTCGGATCTCGCCACCCTCGGGGGTGAACTTGGCGGCGTTGTGGAGGAGGTTGGCGAAGATTTGTTCCAGCCGGGCGGCATCCCCCTCCACAATGAGAGCCGGGGCGGCGTCGACTTGAAGGAGTTGCTTCTTTTCATTGCAGATGGCGGCCACGGCGGCCGCGGCGGACCGCAACACGGGGGCGAGCTCCAGCGGTTTGCGGCGCAGCTCCACCAACCCGAGATCGAGGCGTTTGTTGTCGAGCAGATCGCTCACCATCCGCGAGAGCTGGAGAATCTGCCGGTCGACGACTTCCCTGGCCCACGGTTGCAGGGTGGTGTCCTGAGGGGATTCTTTTCCGAGTTGCAGGGCGTGCCGGATTGCGGCCAGGGGATTGCGCAGTTCATGGCTGAGAATGGCCAGGAACTGATCCTTGCGCTCGGCGGCTTCCCGCAGTTTTTCCTCCGCCTCTTTGCGCAGGGTGATGTCCTGGGTCTGGGTGATGAAATAGGCGACGGAGCCATCCCGGTTCCGGATCACCGAGACGGAGGTTTCACCCCAGACGATCCGGCCCGACCGATGGAGGAAACGTTTTTCGGCGCGGAACCTCTGGATCTTGCCCGATTGCATGTCGGCGACCACATCGGTGGTGGTGGCCTGGCGATCCTCGGGATGCGTGAGTTCGATGTAAGTGCGTTGGAGGATTTCTTCCCGCGAATAACCGAGCATATCGGCGTAGGCTTGGTTGACCTCGACGTAGTGGCCGTCGGGCAGGGAGAGCGCGACCGGGATGGGCGCGTTCAGAAACATTTTCCGAAACCGCTCTTCGCTGGCCATGAGGGCCGACTCGGCTCGTTTCTGCGCGCTGATGTCCACAAAGGCCGTGATGCTGCCTTTGATCGCCCCGTTTTTGTTCCGGATCGGGTTGGAGTGGCAGAGAACGTGGAACCGGTCGGACTCGGAAAAGCGCAGCTCCATTTCCATGCCTGACACGGGTTCGCCGGCCGCGGCGCGTTGCGCCGGCAGTTCTCCGGGGGGCAGTCGGCAGCCGTTCCGCCAGAGGGTGAACCCAGGGCGCTCGCCCTCGGGAGCGGACTGCGAGAGGTTGGCGCCCGGTTTTAAACGCAGAAACTCCAGGGCGGCTCGGTTGCCTGTCATCCGCGTGCAGTCCACGTCGCGTGTGATCATGACCGGAATGGGCAGCAGATCCATCAATGCCTGGGTCTCAGCGGTGCTTTCGGCTTGGTGCCTACGCGCCTCCTCCAAGGCATTTCGGGTCTCGGCGAGTTGCGCGCGGAGCGACGCGATTTCCTCTTCCTGAGAGCGGGGGCTGGGCGTTGGGGGGGGCATGGGATGCGCTCCCCCGGGGTGGTTGCCAACACGCCCGAGCAGCGCATTGAGTCGGCCGTCGAGGGCGACGGGTTGTGCATGGGACAGAAAGTAGGCCGGTAAAGAAACCCAAAAATAAGGGAGGTCTTCATTGTGGCGCCGCCGCCACGCGCTCGGGAAGTGCCGGGGGGGATGTGTGGATGCATCGACACCGGGCACGGTCGGCTTTTTCGGCCGACGTGGGAACTTTCCGTGTCCGAAATCCGCCGGGCAGGACTCTTTGGTTGAACCTCTTTGTTTCCGGTTATGCTCAAGACCTCCCCCCTCTGCGGTTTCGTTGCTCTGCTATTCTGCGCTCCTCTCGCTCAGGCGGGCGTGGCTTTTAACCGCGACATCCGCCCTTTGCTCTCGGAGAACTGTTTTGCCTGTCACGGGCCCGACAAGGACAACATCAAGGCGGGACTCCGCCTGGATCAGCGGGAATGGGCGTTGCGTCCCGCCAAGTCCGGCGACCGGGCGATTGTGCCGGGGAAACCGGAGGAGAGTGAGCTCTTGAAACGGATTGTGTCGGGAGACGCGGACGAGGTGATGCCGCCCCCGAAGGAGCACAAGCAGATGACCAAGGAGCAGGTGGCGCTTTTGCGGCAGTGGATTGCGGAGGGCGCGCATTATGAGGGCCATTGGGCGTTTCAACCCCCTCAGCGGCCCGTTGTTCCCCCCGGAGAGGCACCGCATCCGGTGGACGCGTTTATTCGGGCGCGTCTCAAGAAGGAGGGGCTGGCGCCTGCGCCCGAGGCGGCTCGGGAGACATTGATCCGGCGGGTGACCTTGGATCTGACCGGGTTGCCGCCCACCTCCGCGGAGGTGGCCGCCTTTGTCCGGGACAGCCGGCCCGGGGCTTATGAGCGAGTCGTGGACAGGATTTTGGCGGCCCCGGCATACGGCGAACACATGGCGCAGCAATGGCTGGATTTTGCGCGGTACGCCGACAGCAACGGGTTCCAGGCCGACTACAGCCGGCAACAGTGGCCGTGGCGGGATTGGGTGATCGACTCCTTCAACCGCAACCAGCCCTTTGACGAGTTCACCGTGGAACAGATCGCCGGGGATCTGCTTCCCGATCCGACGCGGTCCCGGGTGGTGGCCACCGGTTTTCACCGCAACCATCGGCTCAATGGCGAGGGAGGGCTCATCCCGGAGGAATGGTTTGTGGAGACCGTGATCGATCGCGTGGAAACCACGGGTCTGACCTGGCTCGGGCTCACCCTGAACTGCTGCCGGTGCCACGACCACAAATACGATCCCATCACCCAAAAGGAGTTCTTCCAGTTCTTCGCCTTTTTCAACTCGGTGGATGAAACCGGCACCCTGAGAACCGAGAACGGCAAGGCTGGTGCGGGCAACACGGACCCGGTCCTGCCCCTGTGGAGTCCGGCCGAGGAAAAACAGGCCCAGATTTTGCGGAGCCGGGTCCGGGAGGCGGAGAGCGCGTCTGTCGGAGCGAAGGGCGGCACGCCCGAGTTGAAGGCGGCGCGAGCCGAGGAGAAGAAGTTCATGGCGTCGGTTCCCTCGGTGATGGTCATGAAGGAGCGCCAGGAACCGCGGCAGGCGTTCGTGCTCAAACGCGGGGAATACGACAAGCCGGGCGAACCGGTGGGTCGGGGGGTGCCGGCTTCGCTGCCGCCTCTTCCGGAGGGCGCCCCGCTCAACCGTCTGGGTTTGGCGCAGTGGATGGTCGCGGACACGCAACCCCTCACGGCGCGGGTTTGGGTGAACCGGGTATGGGAACGGCTCTTTGGGGTGGGGATCGTAAAGACCTCGGAGAATTTCGGGGCCCAGGCGGAATGGCCGGTGCACTTGGATCTGCTCGACTGGTTGGCCGTCGAGTTCATGCGTCCGAGCGTGTTGCCGTCGGTGAACGGGGCGTCGGCTTCGCGTTGGGATCGCAAGGCGCTGCTGAAGTTTTTGGTTCTGAGCGAAACCTACCGGCAATCCTCCCAGGTGACGCCGCGCTTGATGGAGCGGGACCCTGAAAACCGGCTGCTGGCTCGGGGGCCGCGGTTTCGTCTCAGTGGGGAGGCGGTTCGGGACCAGGCGCTGGCCTTGAGCGGCCTGTTGGTGGCGAAGGTGGGTGGGCCGAGCGTGCGTCCGTACATGCCGGCGGGGGTTTGGGATGAGACCACCCGGTACGGGGATTTGCGCGGATACAAACCCGACCAAGGTGGGGGCTTGTACCGGCGCTCGCTCTACACCATTTGGAAACGCACGGCCGCCCCGCCGTCGATGCTGCTTTTCGACGCGCCGACCCGGGAGATTTGCGCGGTTAAACGCTCCCGATCCAACACGCCGCTTCAGGCGCTCTCGTTGCTCAACGAGGTGACCTACGTGGAGGCGGCCCGCGCGTTGGCTCAGCGGATGTTCCGCGAGGGCGGCGCCACGCATTCCGCGCGACTGGCCTGGGCGTTTCGTGTTGTCACGGGCCGCGAGGGACTGCCCGGGGAGCTTGCGATTCTGGAGAAGGGGCTGCTCGCCCGCTTGGAGAGTTACCGGCAACAACCCGGCGCGGCTGCCGATTTGATCGCGCAGGGCGCTTCCAAGGCCGATCCCACCCTGCCTGTGCCGGACCTGGCGGCTTACACACTCAGCGCCAACGTGCTCCTCAATCTCGACGAAGTGATCACCCGCGAGTGAACCGTTTTCCCCCAACTCCACCCATGAACTGCAACGATTCCATCCTGCTCGCGCTCAGCCGGGAACAACGCGAGGCCGTTTCCCGCCGCACTTTCCTCGGACGTTCCGCCTCCGGCATCGGGCTGGCCGCGCTGGGCGGGCTTTTGAATTCCGCGGGCGCCGCCGTGTCGCCTGAGGAGAAGCCTCTCCCCCATTTTGCGCCGAAGGCGAAACGGATCATCTACCTTTTCCAAAGCGGGGCGCCTTCGCAGATGGACCTCTTTGATCCCAAGCCGCAGTTGGAAAGCCGTCGGGGCGAGGATCTCCCGGGGTCGATCCGCAAGGGCCAGCGGCTGACGGGTATGACGAGCGGACAGAAGACGTTTCCGGTGGCGCCGTCCATCATGCGATTCGCGGAGCACGGCCAGAGCGGGATGCAGTTCAGCCATCTCATGCCCCACATGAGCCGGCTGGCGGACGACTGGTGCATGATCCGGTCGATGCACACCGAGGCGATCAATCACGATCCGGCGATCACGTTTTTCCAGACAGGCTCGCAGTTGGCCGGGCGTCCGAGCCTCGGATCGTGGATCAGTTACGGCTTGGGGAGCGACAACAAGGATTTGCCGGCTTTTGTGGTGTTAACCTCCTTCGGCAGCGGCCGGAAGGATGACCAGCCGATCTACGACAGGCTTTGGGGCGCCGGGTTTCTGCCGTCCAAACATCAGGGGGGCAAGTTCCGCAACCAAGGGCAGCCGGTGCTTTACCTGGCGGATCCGAAGGGTGTGGATCGCGGCCTGCGTCGGCAGACCCTGGACGAGATCGGCGGGCTGAACCGGGCGCATCACGCGGTGATGGGCGACCCGGAGATCCAGACGCGGATTGCACAATATGAGATGGCGTTTCGGATGCAGAGCAGTGTGCCGGAGCTGACGGACGTTTCGGGCGAGCCGCAGAGTGTTCTGGAGCGCTACGGGCCGGATGTGAAACGGCCCGGGTCGTATGCGGCGAACTGTCTGCTGGCGCGGCGTCTTGCCGAGCGCGACGTGCGATTTATCCAGCTCTACCACATGGGGTGGGATCATCACGGCGGTCTGCCCAAGGCGTTGGAGGGCCAGTGCCGGGACACGGATCAGCCCACATGGGCGCTGATGTCGGAGCTCAAGGAGCGGGGGTTGCTTGAGGACACGTTGGTGGTGTGGGGGGGCGAATTCGGGCGCACGATTTATTCCCAGGGCGCGTTGACCGAGACCGACTACGGGCGCGACCATCATCCGCGCTGTTTTACCATGCTGCTCGCCGGGGCGGGGATTCAGCGGGGCAAGGTGCTCGGGGCCACCGACGATTACTGCTACAACATCACCCAGGACCCCGTGCACGTGCATGACTTGAACGCGACGATTCTGCATTTGATGGGGATGGATCACACCCGGTTGACCTTCAAATACCAGGGCCGCAATTTCCGCCTCACGGACGTGCACGGGGAGCTGATCCGGGCGATCCTGGCTTGAGCACGGAATGGGAGGAATGGGAGGAATGGGAGGAATGGGAGGAATGCGGGGGCCGTGCGTCCATAGCGTCCATAGCGCGGTGGGCTGCGGGAGGGTTCAGGGCTCTTTCTGGAAAAGCCCAAGGTCCCTTCGGAGCTCCTCCTCCGAGGCGGCCTCGGCCCGGGTGCCGGGGGGCATCTCATACCAACCCGGGTCCTTGTCGTAGCTCTCCAGCTGATCGCGCACTTTGATGTTGGTGTACATCCCCCCCATCGTGATCGTGTCATACGGCCCGCGGGCGCCGATCATCGGGAGGCTGTTGCGCGGGACTTTCATCCCCATGTCGCTCATCTCGGCCATGCCCGTGTGCCCCATGGTCATGTAACCCGGCACGGTTTTCCGGATCCGGGCGTCGAGTTTGTCGGTGTCGATCCCGATGAGGTTGGGCAGGTCGTGCCCCATCTGGTTCATCACGTGATGGGTCATGTGGCAGTGGAACGCCCAGTCGCCCGGGTTGTTGGCGATGAACTCCACGGTGCGCGTGCTGCCCACCGGCACAATCACCGTCACCTCCGGCCAGCGCGCGGTCTCCGGGATCACCCCGCCGTCGGTTTCCGTCACCCACCAGGTGTGCCCGTGGAAGTGGATCGAGTGATGGTCCATCGCCGAGAGGTTCCCGATCCGGATCCGGACGCGGTCTCCGGTCTTGACGACCATGGGCGCGGTCCCAGGGAAACATCTCCCGTTGAGGGTGAGCAGGTTAAAGTCGCGCATCTCGTTCGGGTCGGGCCGGTGTGTGCCGGGCATCAGCTTCCATTCGCTGAGCAGGTAGGCGAAATCGCGGTCCGGCGGCGGGCCGCTGGGTTCCCGGGGATGGATGACCAAGAGCCCCATCAGGCCGAGGGCCATTTGGGTCATCTCGTCGTGGTGCGAGTGGTACATGTACGAGCCGTGCTGCCAGAGGGTGAACTCGTATTTGAAGGTTTCCCCGGGCGGAATCGCCCGCTGGGTGAGCCCGCCGACGCCGTCCATTCCGTTGGGAAGGAAAATGCCGTGCCAGTGGACGCTGGTGGCCTCGGGCAGTTTGTTGGTGACGTAGATGCGGACCCGGTCGCCTTCCACCACCTCGATGGTCGGCCCGTGCACCTGCCCGTTGAAGCCCCAGCATCGGGCTTTTAATCCCGGCGCGAACTCGTGATCGCGCACTTCCTCCGCCACGAGGTGGAACACCTTCACTCCATCCACCAGCTTCCACGGCAGCGTGCTGCCGTTGAGTGTGACGGTGGGTTGATAATGTTTGCCGGGTTCGCCCGGTTCCGGATGCGGGGGGCGGGTCCAGGCCGCTGCCTGGGGTTTGCCGTCCGCGGGTTTCGGGACCGCGCTGGGATGAACCGCGGGCTCGGCGCCTGCGGGGCGGTTCAAGGCGGTGGCGCCCGCCAAGGCGGCGGCTCCGGTCAACATCTGGCGTCGCGTCATCATGGTTTTTGCTGGGTCAAAGGGGCCTTCCCGGGAGTGCGGCCCCGCAGGGCGCCGCCCACGGTGCGTTCGAGTTCCGCGCGGGCGACCCAGTAATCGCGGAGGGTTTCCACGGCTTGCTGCTCGGCCTCGATCTGTTCGGCGCGCGCTTCAAAGAGCTGGAAGCCGCCCACGAGCATTCCGTTGTAAAACAGGAGCGTGTTTTCGGTGATGGCCTGGCGCGTCGGCACCACTTGGGTTTGGTAAAACCGGGTTTTCTCGCGCAGGGCGGTCAGTTGGACGTGCTGCGCCCGGACGTCGGCGCGGATCCCGATGGCCAGCGCCTCGACTTTGCGCTCCGCCCGGCGCAGCTCGGCCTCGCCCCGCGCGATGCGCGCCTGGCCTTGGTTGAAGAGCGGGAGCTCCAGCGAGAGCTGCGGCCCGGTGAGATGCGTGCCCTCGGTCTCGCGCTCGGTGTTGGCGCCGAAACTCAGGGCGCCCAGGTAACGGTAGGTTTTGGTGAGGCCCAGGGCCCGCACCACGCCCGAGAGTTCTTTCTGTGCGGCCGCCAGATCCGGACGTTGAGCCACTGCGAGGGATTCCAGGCCGCGCAGGTCCGGGTCGCGCTCGGGGAGTGGCGGCAGGGATTCGCCGAGTTCCCAGGCTGTGTCGGGGCCCCAGAGGCCCAGGAGGCGGTTGACCTCCTCCCGGTGCTGGCGTTGCGCGGTTTCGATGGCGAGCAGGTCCAGTCGGGCGGTGTTGTACAGGGCCTGTTGTTTGGCCAGCGCCAGATCGCTGATGTTGCCCGCCTCGTGTTGGCGTTGCGCCAGGTCCACCGCGCCTTTTTGGATCTCAAGAAGGGTCTGCCGCCGGGTGACCAGCGGGGTGTCGGCTTCCAGTTGATACATCGCGGTTTTCACCTCGGCCACTAGGCGCAACGCGGCGTCGGTCACCCGGAGCTGTGTTGCCGCCAGTTGATCGGTCGCCACCCGTTTCCGGAGGGGGATGAGGAGGGTGTCAAGCAGGTCGAACGCGACGGTTTCCTCCCAGTTCGCGCCCGGCGCTGGACGGTCCGGGAAACGCACGCTCAGGTCCAAGCCGGGGTTTTTCCAAAACCCGACTTCGCGCAGGTCGGCCGCGGAAACGCCGATGTCCTCGAATCCCGCCAGGAAATCGCGGTTGTTGAGCAGCGCGATTTGAAGCGCCCCGGCTAGGCGGAGCGCGGGCCGCAGACGCGCGCGCACTTCAGCGAGAGTCTCCTGCCGCGCTTCGGCGTTCTGCTGCCAGCGGATCTCCAGGCGCGTGCGTTCTTTGACGGTGCGTTGGACGGGCTGCGCGGGCGGGGCCGTCTTGGGACTCGCGGCGGCCTGCGCGCAGAGAACGAGGCTGGCGAGACAGGAAAGTTTAGGGGCGCCCATGATGTTTTTGCGGGCCGTTCTCGGGGACAGGGCCGTGCCCTGGGGCCGGGGCCAATTCCGGGGAGCCTGAGACGGGGCCGTAGGCGTCCCAGTGTTCCTGCTCTTTGCGGGCTGCGGCGAGCAGCGCCCGGGTTTTGAGGGTCGCCTCATCGGCTTCCAGAGAGTGGATGGGGGGGCGCCGGACGCCTTCGGGGGCTTCCGCGTGGGCGGGATCCGAGGGCCCCTGCGGGGTGGGTGGCAACGCGGCGCACCCGGCGAGAAAAAGCGCCGCGGCGACGGGAATCAGAAATGCGTGCATGGCGGATGAACCGGGAGTGTTCTGGCGGAAGAAATACGGGAATGCGGGGGGACTGTGAAAAATGGCTGCTGAGGGGAAACTGGGGACGCCCGAAAACTATCGGGCGCCCCCATTGCGCGGATGCGTCGGCTTACTTCTTCTTGGCCTCGGCGTCTTTGACCATCTTGACGTATTTGGCGGGCGCTTTTTTGAAGTCCTTGATGCAGGACTTGCAGCACAGCCATACGTCGGTGCCGTCTTCGGTGACTTTCACCGGTTTGCCGTGGTCTCCGAGTTTTTCGTCGGAGATCACGCATTTGGTGAGGGGATAGGACTTCGGCGCGCCGGACTCGGCGAACGCGAGAGTGCAGCCGAGGAGAGCGACGGTGAGGGTTGCGATCAGAGTTTTCATAGGATGAATCATGGGTCTGCGGGATTCGTAAAATGCCGGGGCGCGTGGGCAGACGAGAGCACACGACGCGGCGATGAACTGGGGGGACGTTGTCCTGCCTGAGGCGCCGACTTGAGGCACCCGCCTTGGGCGCTGTGCAGGTCGGCGGGCGAGAGGGCCGGGCCGCCGCTGGCGGAAGCCCTCTCGCTTGGAGTTTGGATTATGCCGGGCGCGGAGGAGCGTGTGCGCGCAGGCTGCGATGAAGAACCAGTTCGGTGAACGCCGAGGCTCTCGGCGGCGGGCCCGTGGCCGGGTTTACGGCGGGGCAGGGTTTGAGAACCCGAGCCGAGGGGAGGAGCGCCGGGAGGATCGCCAAAAGCGGGGCGGTTGCCGGCTGCGCCCCCTTGAATGCGTCCGGGAGGAGCGCGTGAAGCGATTGGCAGCAGGCGCCTTCAACCGCGCCGGGGCAGGGTTGCGCCGGGCCGGGTGAGAACGCCTGGCAACAGCTGTGCGGGGCCTCGGCTTGAAGCATCGTGGCCAGTTGTCCCAGGGCGCAATGGTTGGAAAACACGCACCATCCCAGCAGGGTCAACACGACCAGGGCTGAGCGCCATAAAACCGATGCTCGGGGAGTTGGAGCGAATGCTCGGGGGAGTCGCGGGGACCGGGCTGAAACCCGGCTCCGGGGAAGTGAGAGGTTGAGCGACGCCTTAAACACTTGAGAGGACGATAGTTCCCAAGCGCGACTTCTGCAATGGGGGTTTTTGCCCCGGCCCGCCGGAACGAGCCGGATCGGCTTTTTTTACCGACTCAGGCGCGGCACGGCGCCGTCCCCCGGGGGCGGCGAATGTTCGAGCCCTCCGTTTTTTTCGAGAAACCACGCCTCGACCCCTGCCTCCCGGGCGAGATCCCGGGCCTGAGGCCAGTGGGAAGCGAGAAGCGCCGTGGCCCATGCGTCGGCTTCCAGGCACGTTGGCATCCGCACCGAACACAGGTCTGCGGTGCCCTCCACGGGGCGACCAGTTTGAGCCGACATCACGTGGGACACGGAGCTGTTGCCAAGTTTTTTCCGGGCGCGCGCGAGACCCGAGGTGGCGAGCGCGGAGTCCTTCAGGGTGAGAACCTCCAGGGGGCGGTTCGGGTCGGCCGGGTTTTCGATGGCCACAGTCCATGCGCCCCGGGCGCGGAGTTCGCCGCCGACTTCGATGAGGGATTCCGGGCAGCCCTGGGCATCGAGCAGGTCGGCGATTTGGTCCGCGGCATAACCTTGGAGGATCGACCCCAGGTCGAGCGCGAGGGCGGGATCGGACTTGGCGAGGGTTAATTCATCGGGATCCAGGCGCAGTTTGTCCCAGCCGACGGATCGGAGCCGGTCCGCTAGCGCGGAGTCGGAGGGTGGAACCTGAGGGTTGCCCTCGGGGCCGTAGCCCCAGGCGGAGGTGAGCGGGGCGACGGTGATGTCGTAGGCGCCCTGGGAAAGCGCGCTGATTCGGAGCGCGAAGCTGACCAGGTGCAGCATTTCCTCTGAAATGGGCTGGGGCCGAGTGGACCGTGTGGCGTTGAACTGGCTGGTGCGGGAGTTTTTGCGCCAGTGGGAGAACGTGGATTCGATGCGTTCGAGTTCCTGGGTCAACCGGGACCGGAGCGGTTCGGGTTGAGCTGGGGGGGATCGGAACCTGACGCACCAGGTGGTTCCGAACGCGGCGCCCCGGAGCTCAAAACGCCGTTCCTCCTTCTCCTTAGGGACAGACAAAATCTCCACCCCACCACCCCCCCCGAGTCCCCAGCCGCCCCGAGGAAGGAGGCGGAATGGGGGGCGGCCCCCCAGCCCGAAGGGCTTACGGCCTCCAGCCCAGGGTCGGCCGAATGGAATGAGGCCTACCCTGGGAGTGAGTGGAGTAACGATTGAACCGCAAGGC
>CAMARB010000093.1 GCA_945860355.1 Chthoniobacter flavus
CGACGACAACGTGGCCAAGGCCATCGAGTCCCTGCGCGAGGTGCCTTTCGACGGGTTGGTTCGGACCTCCGAGAAAATCTACGACCTGCTCACCCTTGGGAAGAGCCTGGAACAGACCATCGAAGGCGAAACCAAGGGGTTCACGCTCCGGTACATCGACTGGGCCCATCCCCGAAACAACACGTTCCATGTCACGGCGGAGTTTGAGGTGGAGCGCACCGGCACCCTTGAGACGCGGCGTCCGGATATCGTGTGTTTCGTCAACGGGATTCCCTTCGTCGTGATCGAGTGCAAACGCCCGGACGAGAAGGATTCGCTGGAGGCGGCGGTGAAACAAACCCTCCGCAACTGGCAGACGGACGAAATCCCGCACCTGTTTCTCTACAGTCAGCTGGCGCTCGCCCTGAACAAAAACGCCGGATTGTACGCCACCACAGGCACGCCCCCGAAGTTCTGGTCCAAGTGGCGGGAGCTGGGCGCGACGGACGCCGAACTGCGCACGGCGATTCACGGCCCGGTGCGCCGCGAGGATCACGAGAAACTCTTCCGAGGCGTGTTCACCTACGCGAAGGAGGCTTTTGAGGAAATGTCCCTCACACCGCGCGAACCGACGGAACAAGACCGGCTGGTGTGGGCGTTGTGCCGTCCGGAACGGTTGATCGAGATGGCGCGCCAGTTTGTGCTCTACGACGAGGGCGGCACGGTCAAAAAAGTGGCGCGTTATCAGCAGTATTTTGTCATCCGGCGGACCTTGGAGCGGGTGCGCCAGAGGAACGCGAGCGGGACGCGCAAGGGGGGCGTAGTCTGGCAGACGCAGGGCTCGGGAAAATCGCTGGCCATGGTTTTGCTGGGGAAAGCCTTGGCGCTGGATGAAGGGATCCCCAATCCGCGGATCGTGCTGGTGACGGACCGGATCGACCTGGACGAACAGATTTGGAAGACGTTCCACCAATGCGGCAAAGACCCGCAGATGGCCAAGACGGGCCGGCATTTGCAGGAGCTACTGGCGGACGAACGCGTGGGGGTGATCACCACGGTGCTCGACAAGTTCCGCGCGGCGGCCAACGCCAGCAAGGAGTTCAGGGTCAAGGACGACAACATTTTCGTGCTGGTGGACGAAAGCCACCGCAGCCAGTACGGCGAGGCCAACACCCGCATGTCGGAGGCGTTGCCCAGGGCGTGTTTTATCGGGTTCACGGGAACGCCCTTGATGAAGAAGGACAAGAGCACGGCGCTCAAGTTCGGGGGTTTTATCGAGCCGGCCTACACGATTCGTGACGCCGTGGAGGATCACGCGGTGGTGCCGCTCCTGTATGAGGGGCGGCACGTGTTGCAGGACGTGAACACCAAGGCCGTGGACACGATGTTCGAGGCCATGTGCGAGGGGCTCACGCCGGAGCAGAAGGCGGATCTCAAACGAAAGTTCGCCTCGCAGAATGAGCTCAACCGGCTGGAGAGCCGGCTTTACCTGATTGCTTGGGATGTTTCGCTGCACTTCAGCGCGCAATGGAAAGGCACGGGGTTCAAGGGCCAGCTCACCGCGCCCGGCAAAAAAGAGGCGCTCGTGTTGAAGCGGTTTCTGGATCAGTTCGGCAAGGTGACCTCGGAGGTGGTGATCTCCGCTCCGGACGACCGCGAGGGCGAGGACGCGGCGTCCGCCGACGAAAGTGTGGTCCGGTTTTGGAAAGGGATGATGGAGCGGTACGGATCGGAGAAGGAATACAACCGGCAGATCATCCAAGCGTTCAAGAAGGGCGACACGCCGGAGATTTTGATCGTGGTGGACAAGCTGCTGACGGGGTTTGATGCGGCGCGCAACGTGGTGCTGTACGTGGCGCGCAGCCTGAAGGAGCACACGCTTTTGCAGGCGATCGCGCGCGTCAACCGGCTCCATCCGGGAAAGGACTTCGGTTACGTCATCGACTACCACGGCGTGCTGGAGGAGCTGCACGACGCGCTGGAGCTCTACAGCGCGCTGGAGGGCAAGTTCGACCAGGAGGATCTGGAGGGCACGTTGACGAACCTGAGCGTGGAGTTGAGGAGCCTGCCCGGGTTGCACGACGCGGTGTGGGATTTGTTCCGGGAGGTTCGCAACAAGAAGGACGAGGAGGCGTTTGAGCTCGCTGTGGAGGACCCGGGCAAGCGCGATGAGTTCTACACCAAGGTCTCGAAGTTCTGCCGGGTCTTGAAGATGGCGCTTTCCAGCATCCATTGGGTCCGGGCGACGCCCGCGGCCACGGCGGAACGCTACAAGGTGGACGCGTTCTTTTTCCAAAAGCTGCGCGGGTCGGTGAAAATCCGATACGCGGAGGAGATCGATTACCGGGAATACGAGGCCCAGATCCAGAAGATGCTCACCACCTATGTGCAGGCGGGGGAGGTCATTCAGGTGGTGGATCCCGTGAACATCTTCGAGCGGGAGGCGTTTCAGAGGGAGGTGGACCAGGCGTCGTCGCCCCGGGCAAAGGCGGACATCATCGTGAACCGCACCAAGCGGACGATCACGGAGAAGATGGAGGAGGACCCGTTTTTTTACCGGAAGCTCTCGAAGCTCCTGGAGCAGACGATCGCGGAATACAGGGGCAAGCGGATCGACGAGGCGCAGTATTTGGCGAAATCGATCGAGATTTTGCAGGCGGTGCGCGTGGGCAAAACGCAGGATGCGCCGGCGGGGTTACAGGAGCGCGACTTTGCGCGGGCCCTGTTTGGCGTGCTCAAAGAGAGCCTCGGGACCAGCGTGGGAGGGGCGGAGGAACACGCCATCGTGCGGGAGACACCGCCGGGCGCGGCTCGACCGGGAAACGAGCCGCAGGAGGACGCGCTGGCCTCGGCCGCTTGCCGGATTGAGGAGATTGTGCGCGGGCACGCCGTGGTGAAGTGGCGGGAAAACGAGGACGCCAAGAACCGGATGCGGAACGACATCGACGACTTCCTGTTCGCCCTGCAAAGCGAGAAAGGCTTCAGGCTCACGATGGCGCAAATGGACTCCATTTTGGAGGCGGTGCTTTCGATTGCGCAAAGCCGCACGGTGGATGTGTAGGGTCCAAACCGCGCTCGGAGCGGCACGCCTGATTCGGACTTCGCGAAAGACCCTGGCCATCAGCGTTTATCCCGACGGCTCCCTGGAGTTGGTGGCGCCCGAGGAGGCGAGCATGGAGGACATTCTCAAAAAGGTGGCGCAACGGGCCCGCTGGATCCGCCGCCAGCAACAGGATTTTGCCGCGTTGAACGCGGGGCGGATGCCGAGGCGCTACGCAAGCGGCGCGACGCATCGCTATCTCGGGCGGCAGTATCGGCTCAAGGTCACGACGGGAACCGAGCCTGGGGTGCGGCTTGTCGGGGGGTATTTCCGAGTCGCAACCCGGGGTGGCGGCGAGGCCGAGGTGCGTGCGCTGCTGGACGGCTGGATGCGCGAACGGGCGTGCGAGCAATTCACGCGGCGAGTGAACCGGTGGCGCGCGTGGTGTGAACGGGAGGGTTTGCCTGCGCCGCGCATGGCGCTCCGGGTCATGGCGAAGCGCTGGGGGAGCGCGCAGCCGAGCGGCCGGATTGTTTTGAACCCGGGATTGGTGCGGGCGCCGTCGGTGTGCATCGACTACGTGGTGGCGCACGAGATCTGCCACTTGAAACACCCCAACCACGGGCCGGAGTTCCTCCGGTTGCTCGGGCGATGGATACCGGATTGGCAAAAGGTGAAGCGCCGACTCGAAGAGGCGGAAATTTAGCCCCCCCCGGGCGACGAGACCAGCAGGGGGAGTTGCTCAAAGTCGCAGAGTTCGCTGTCGGGCTCGTATTCGACGAGCGCCACAGGATGTTGCATCCGCAGATTTCGCAGATTTTCGCAGAGGGGATTAGAATCTGCGTTCCTCTGCGTCATCTGCGGACCGCAGACTGGGACACTGCAAAAAGGCCGTCCGGCTTTGATTGCGCGCTGGTATTTCACCGTTAATGCGCCGATAAGTGGCGCATGAATCTTTCCGCAGACTCGCTCGACCGCGTTCTCTGGGCGTTGGCGGCCTTCTTGGAGGATGCCAGGGCGCCGCGGGAAACCCTGGTCGTCATTGGAGGATCGGCCCTCCTCGCGCTTGGCATTGTCTCACGCACCACCCGGGACGTGGATATCCTCGCCGGCGTCGATCCGGAACGAGGCTTAGTTGACCCACGGCCTCTCTCCAAAACCCTCCAGACTGCCGCGGCAAAAGTCGCTGCAGAATTACGGCTAGCCCCAGACTGGTTGAATACGGGTCCTGCGGATCAGGTTCTCGCGGGACTTCCAGAGGGTTTTTGCATCGCCTGACCAGAAGAGAGTTTGGGCCGTTTTTGACGATCTATCTTCCAGACAGAATCGATCTGATTCACCTCAAGTTATTTGCGATCGTCGACCAAGGTTTGGGCAGACACTCCGCCGATTTCGCAGCATTCAACCCGAGCGACGACGAGGTTTTGGCCGCAGTTCGCTGGGTTTTGACTCAGGATGCCGGACCGGGTTTTCCGGCCATCGTCTTAGAAACCACAAAAGCACTCGGTTATGGACATCTCGTGGCAAGAATTTAGGGCGCAATGCCTCGAGGCGACGGTGGCTTTGCTCTGGAGGCAGTGGTGCAGTCTCGGCGTTTCAGGACACGCCGATCCCGTAAACCCGTCTCTGCTGTTGGATCCCGAGG
Source organism: Chthoniobacter flavus (assembly GCA_945860355.1). Taxonomy (GTDB): domain Bacteria; phylum Verrucomicrobiota; class Verrucomicrobiia; order Chthoniobacterales; family Chthoniobacteraceae; genus CAIURC01. Next base: position 4,665 of record CAMARB010000093.1, read on the forward strand.
CCCTTTTGCTCGCCACGACGATCCTTGGCCGCAGCGAGCCCCGACTGTTCGATGAAATGCTCGACTGGCTGAACTGCTTCGGTGGCCTGATCAGCCTGCAACGGTTGAAAAACCTGCACCATTCGATGCAGCTGGGCGAGGAACAGGTGCTCAGTGCCATCGCTGCCTGGCTGGTCACACAGAAAAAACACCCGCGCTGGAAGACCTTGGTTTCCTTCAAGCCCCCCCCGGGCGATCCAGCGCCTCTGTTTCTTGGTCCTCCATTCTCCGAGCGAAGCGCACCCGAGCCATGCTTTCTCACCTACGGTCTGAGGCGTTCCTGCATTCACGTGCGGGGGCATAGCCGTTCGCCGAATCCTGCGTCTGCTTCCAATCTGATGCTCACCCTGCGGGCGTTGATCGGCGTCAGTTCGCGGGTGGAGGTCATCCTGTTTCTCGGAGGGGGGACACCCGCCTACGCAACCGAGATCGCGCGGGCCACCGGATACGCTCCCAGAACGCTTCAGGCGTTGCTGTCAGAGATGGTCCTCTCGGGGCGCGTTCTCTCGCAGGAATCTGCGTTGGGGGTTGGCAAAAAAATTCAGCGCGGAGCGAATCGCACCTACAGGATGGTGTCTGCCGACTGGACGTTTCTGACAGGCGGATCAGCCCTGCCGGAATGGACGCCGTGGGCCGCATTTTTCAGGTTCATTTGCCAGGTCTTGCACGCCATTCCCGCGCCCGGAGAGCCCGAGAAACATTCCGCCGTCATTTCGTCCAAGATTCGGGACGCAATGCGTCTTGCCGGGCCGCTTCTGACGCACCACCGCTTTTTTGACGACTTGGCTGTGCGCTCGGGAGCTCCCGGCGAGGAGATCCTCCAGAAAATGAGCGGGGCGATTTTCCACCTGATCGCGCGGATGTAACGCCGGTCGGTCTCGAATTTCCGGGGCATCGCGACACACACGATCTTGCCGCAGTCGATCCCGCTGACATCGGGGGAGCGCTGGGGGGAGCGCTGTGGGACAGACAAACGGTGCGCCCCCCCACAGGATGTTGCATCCGCAGATTTCGCGGATTTTCGCAGATGGGATTAGAATCTGCGTTCCTCTGCGTCATCTGCGGACCGCAGTTGTCACGGGACTTCAACTCGTAGAGGCCGCGCAAGGGGCAGTCGCTATGGGACAGACAAACTGGGGGGCCAGGGCCAGGGGAGCCGTCACATTGACGGCACTTCAGTAATGGTGTCCAAAACACATCATGATCCGCACTCAGATTCAGTTCCCCGAGCCGCTCTACCAGCGGCTTAAAGAAATCGCCGAGAGGCAGGACTGGTCCCTCTCGGAGGTCATGCGGAAGGCGGCGGAGCATTTCGTCGCCCGTTTCCCGGAAGAGCCCGCGCCCAAGAAGGTCTGGCGCTTTCCCACCCTCGACTGCGGCGGCGATTTCCTCACCGATCCCGCCCGCCTGCGCCCGGAAGTGGATGCCATCCTTGAACGCAGCGCGTCATGATCCGCTCCGCCGATACCATCCTCTTCCTTTACGCAGCCAATCCGGATTCGCCGCATCACGCAGCTGCCCGCCGCTTCTTCGAAGAGGAGATTGTGGGCAATCGCTTTCTGCTGTGTGGCCTCGTCTTGGTGGAGCTCTCCATGCAGCTCCGCAATCCCGCCGTCTTCAAGAAGCCCAAGACCGCCAAAGAAGCCACCGCCTTCTGCGACGCGCTCCGCACCCATCCCGCCTGGGAGTTTGACGATTACGAACTCGAAGTCGGCAAACCCCTCTGGAACTGGGCCGCCAAGACCACCGCCGACTTTCGCCACATCATCGACGCCCGTCTCGCCCTGACCCTTCGCCACCACGGCGTCACCCACTTCGCCACCGCCAACGCCAAGCACTTCGAGGGGTTCGGGTTTGAGGAGGTGTGGAATCCCATCCGAAGCTGAACGCACGTTGGGTTTTTTCGCAGGGGACCGATTTCAACTTCCAGCCTCTGAAGGGCACTGAATTCCAGAGGGGCGACACGAGGGACGTGAGCAGCGCACGGTGAGAGGCGCAAGGCACGCACCCTCTGTCGGCCCAATAAAACACCGGGCCCCGCATTTCCGGGCCTTGTCCCGGGCATGTGAGTGAACTGCCGACCACCTCAGCGCCCCGAGACAGGTGGCCGCTCGTTCACCGAACGCGACAACTGTTTGATCGCCTCCAATACCGGCACGCACTCGACGTCTTGCCCGAGCGGGTAACTTTCAGCGCCGGGATAGATGACCATTTTGCGTTCCGGCTTGAGGTCCTTGCACCCCTCGTGAAAACCCCGAGCGGGAACGGGGGTAAGGCTGCGTTTGCATTCAAAGGCCCAGCGTTTGCCGGGGCGCAGTTCGAGCACGAGATCGAGCTCGGCGCCGACAGCGGTGCGGTAGAAAAAGGCCTCGGTGCCGGCGGGCGCGGCGGCGATGAGGTTTTCGATCACCCAGCCTTCCCAGCTCATTCCCGCCACGGGATGGGCGAACAGATCGTCGAGGCTGCCGATGCCCAGCAGGGCGTGCACCAGGCCGCTGTCCCGCACATAGACTTTTGGGCTCTTGACCATGCGTTTGCCTGCGTTCGAGGCCCAAGGCGGGAGACGACGGACCAGCAGCAGATCGCAGAGCAGGTCGATGTAACGCCCCACGGTCTGCCCGCTGACACCGAGCGCGGCGGCGAGTCGCGCGGCATTGAGGATGCCGCCTTGGTCATGGGCGAGCATCACCCACAGACGGCGCAGCGTCTCCGCCGGGATGCGTGGACCGAGTTGCGGGATGTCCCGCTCCAAGTAGGTGCGGATGAAATTGCGCCGCCAGTCGAGCGATGCCGCATCACCGGAGGCAGTGAAGCTGGTGGGAAATCCGCCGCGCAGCCAAAGAGTGTCGGCGGCTCCGGTTTCCTCCAGCAACAACGGCGAAAGTTCGGTGTAGGCGATGCGGCCGGCGAGACTTTCGGAGGATTGCTGCAAGAGTTCGATCGCCGCGGAACCCAGCACCAAGAATCGGCCTACTCCTTTGCCCGAACGCCGCCCTTGATCCACCAAACCGCGCAGAACCTGGAAAAGACCGGGCGCCCGCTGGATTTCATCGAGAATGACCAGTTTGTCCTCATGACGACGCAGAAACAACTCGGGCTCGGCGAGTTTTGCCACGTCGGAGGGGGATTCGAGGTCGAGGTAGATCGAGGGACGTTTTTCGCCGACGGCAAGGGCCAGGGTGGTTTTTCCCACCTGCCGTGGGCCGAGCAAGCCAACGACAGGATAACGGGCGAGCATTTCGGACAACTCAAGTTCGCGCAGGCGGGAATACATACATTGCAAATCTTCCACGCCATGGAAGATTTGCAATGCTTCATCCGGATGCGCGCTGGGGGCGCTGGGGGACAGACACACCGGGCAACTCTGAAAATCTCCGAGTGGGGAGCCTTGGGAGAGGCGCGCGCCGCCGGTCAAACCCAAAGGAGGGCAGGCGTCCCGCCTGGCTCCTGCGCCGCTCTCCAGACGCGGCTGGGCAGGCAAGATGCCTGCCGCTCCCATGGCCGCAGCACTTCCCTCTCTCCACAACCATCCTTACCTGAGCGCCCCCCCTGCCCTACCGGCCCCAAGTCCTCCAGCCCTCGGTGAGCTCCAGGCCCAACCATTCCAGGGCCGCCCCGAGAATCCGCGGCAGATCCTTCGGGCTGGTCGAAAAACTCTGGAAAAAAAACCGGCGCCGATGGTTGCTCCGCCCCAGTTTGCGGCGGCGCCGGCGTTCCCTGCCGATGGCGGCAAACCGGCGGTTGTAGAGCTGCATGAACCAGAAGGCCGCCCCCGAGACCTTGGGGGAAAACGGCGGCACACTCAGCGATTGAGCCCCGTATTTGAAGGGCTGGGAAACCACGCCCAAATAATAGAGCCCCAGGTCCAACCGGAACACCGTGCGCACCAGGTCGAACTCCCCCAAATACTCGTATTTGTCTTTGTAAACGGCCTCAAACCAGCGCCGGTAACTCCGGGTAAAATCCGCGTTGTGCCGCTCCAACAGAGGCCCCAACGCCTCGCCCCGCGTTTGGGCTGCGATGAGCGCCGCGGTGGCCGTCGTGGTAAACGCCACCCAATCCATGCCCGGACTGTAGAGCGGGTCCAGGAACGCCGCCGCGTCCCCCACCAGGGCAAAACCGTCCCCGGAAAAACGACGGCTCGTGTAGGGCAGGTTTTTGCGCCAGTGCACATCACCCTCCACCCAGGCCGCCTCGGAGAGCATTTCTTTGGCGACGGGATGCCGGAGCAGAAACTCCCGGAGCCGCTCGCCCAGGGGGGCGTCGTTCGAGGGGAACTCGACCAGGCGCTGGTCGAACACCACGCCCACGCTGACGTCGCCGCCTTTGAGCGGGATCCACCAGCTCCACCAGCCGTCGCCGACAATGTGGTTGGTGGCCGTGTTGCGCGAGCCATGGCAGGCCGCCGCCCATTCGGGGAATTTGCCGGCCAACTCCGCGCCGTCCCAATCCTTGACCCCGCGCCAGCGCGCCCAGGCGGCTGCCGTCGGATGCTCTTCGTTGGGCACCTGCCACCCTTGGCTGCGGGCCAGCAGGGCGGCCACGCCCGAGGCGTCCACCACCCAGCGGCAAGTCACTTCCCCACCCGCCCCCGGATCCCGAAACGCGACCTTTTGAAGTCCGCCCTCGGCCAACTCCACCCGGGTCACCTGGGCCGGACGCCGCAACTCAGCCCCCAACGCCACGGCCCGGCGCAACACCTCCTCGTCCACAACCGAACGATCCAATTGCCAGGAGGGCAGGCGCACATGATACAGGGGCCCCACCTCGCTCGCATCGGCAAGGGTCTCGGTTTTCTCGTTCGCGAACCAGAACCGCATCCCCTGTTTGACCAACTGCGAGTCGTTGAGGAACTGGCTCAGCCCGAGCACGCGCCCCAGAAAAAAGGCGCTCACTTCCACAGTCGCCTCCCCCACCCGGCGCCCGAACTTTTCGGAGCGTTCAAGGATCAACACGCGCAACCCCGGGCACTCTTTGAGCAGCAAAGTTGCCGTCGCCGCTCCCGAGAGCGATCCCCCGATGATGACCACATCGTAGTCCATGGCCGCACTCTGCCGTGCTCCGGCGGATTTCGGCCACCAAAAATCTCGCGCGCGGCCCCCGCCGGATGCGTCCGCTGCAACGCGGCCCTAGAGAAGGCGGACCGGCGTGACCTCAATCGAACGCTGGCCATTCCCCACGTAGACCGATCCATCCTGAACGGTCACCTGGAGCACCATCGTGCGTTGCGCCAGCTCGGCGAGGGTTTTGCTCTGTTCGACGGGCACCTGCCACACCGCCAAGTTCCGCAACCGGGTGAGTTGATTGGCGATCCCGGCCCACCAGACATTCGAGCCGAAGCTGTAAACACTCACCCGCCCCGCCCGGGCACAAACCCGGCTCAACCGGCGCTCCTCGGGCTGGCCCACCTCGATCCAATGCAGGATCTTCCCCGTGAGATCCTTCTGCCAGAGCGCAGGCTCGTCCGGCTCCCACATGTCCTTGGCGAACTCCAGAGTCTCCAGGGTGCCTTCAGGGGGGAGATTCAACGCCAGCGCCAGCAGGCGGATCATCATCCGCTCATCGGTCTCCGAGGGATGCCGGGCGATGACCACGCTGTGATCGGCGTAAATCTGCCGGTCCATGTCGGCCAATTCGAGGGTGGCTTTGTAGATGGTGGCGTTGGTGGCCATAAAAAGGTGCAGAGAACTAACGCCACGGCGCGAGGTTTGCCCAGCATTTCACCGGGAACTTTACCGGCCCGACTCTTGGGAGCGCAGGCTCCGCAAGGTCCCAAGGCTCGCGTGCATGCACAGGCAAGATGCCTGCGCTTCCAGGCGCGCCCTTTGTCGTCTTGCATCTCCTGCGGCAAAACACTTCATCTCAAAAGGCCGCCCTCGATGAATAATCTCCACCTCGCCATCCAATTTTTCCTGCAACTGGCGGTGATCCTCCTCTTTTGCCGGGTGGTGGGCGCCGTGGCCGCCCGGTTCGGGCAACCCCAGGTGGTGGCGGAGATGATCGCCGGGGTGCTGCTGGGCCCCTCCCTGCTGGGCCTGCTCTGGCCGGAGGCCCAGGCCGCTCTTTTCCCATGGGATAAAACCCAGGCCAGCCGGGACACCCAATCCTATCTCTTCCCCGCCTCCCAACTCGGCCTCGCCCTCTACATGTTCGTGGTCGGCCTGGAGTTCCGGATGGATCTCATCCGTCAAAAACTCCGCAGTTCCATCGCCGTGTCCGCGGCCGGGATGATCACCCCGTTCCTGCTCGGCGCCGGCCTGGCCTGGCTGTTTTTTCAGCACACGGATCTGTTCCCCAAACGCACCTCGCTCATGGAGGCGATGCTGTTTCTGGGCGCGTCGATGTGCATCACCGCGTTCCCGATGCTGGCGCGGATCATCCATTTCAAGAAACTCAACGGCACCGCCATGGGCACCATCGCCATCGGCGCCGGCGCGCTGGATGACGCCACCGCCTGGGGTCTCCTGGCCCTGGTGTTGGCCAGCTTCGACAACCAATGGGGCCTGGCCCTCAAAAATGTCGGGCTCGGCGCCGGTTACGTTTTATTGGCGCTCGGCGTCCTGCGGCCGATCCTCGCCCGGCTGCACCGGCTCTGGATCCAGAACGAGGAACTCAGCGAGGCGGGTTTGGTCCTGGGACTCGCCCTGATGGCCTTGGGCGCGTGGATCACCGACAAAATCGGCCTCCACGCCGTCTTCGGCGCTTTTGTCATGGGCGCCGCCATGCCCCGCGGCGTGATGACCCGGGACCTGATCGCACGGATCCAACCGTTGACCGTCGCCCTGCTTCTGCCCCTGTTTTTCACCTACTCCGGGCTGAACACGAAGATCGGCCTGCTGAACACGCCTTTTCTCTGGCTCATGTGCGGCGCGGTGCTCGTCGCGGCCATTCTCGGAAAAGGGGTCGCCTGCTGGCTCGCGGCGCGGGCCACCGGCATCCCCAACCGGGAAGCTATGGGCATCGGGATTTTGATGAACGCCCGGGGCCTGATGGAGCTGATCATCATCAACGTGGGGCTCCAGCGGGGCATCATTTCCGAGGGGCTGTTCGCCGTGCTGGTGATTATGGCGGTGGTGACCACCCTGATGGCGTCCCCGATTTTCGAGCGGCTCGTGGGAAGTGGCGGCGGAGAGAGGTTGGTCAGGGCTGAGGGGTGAGGGGTCAGGGATGGGAGCGGCGGGCATCTTGCCCGCCCTGCGGAGCCGGATAAGCAGAGTCACAGGCAGGCGGGACGCCTACCCTCCTTTGGCCTCTCCACCGGCGGCGTGTGCTTGTCCAAACGCTCCCAATCGGAGATTTCCAGAGAAGGGGATCATCCCACACTGGCCGAATTGAGCGCCGCTCGGTTCAGAGGTGAGCGCCGCATTGTTCAGTCCGGGCTTGGAACTCTCCAATACACGCCGGTGGCCGGGGCGAGAGGCCTTGGCGATCCCGGGCAACGGGGGATTGAGCGCGTTTCTCGGAGGCAATCCTTCAAAGGGTGCGCAGAGGGCCGGAAACATGCTGGTCAGAGGCGTTGAAACGCGGCGTTTCCCGAACCGGAACCCGAGCCGGGAAAAAACTTCGAAATTTCGGCCAAAGAAATGGACCTGCGAACGGGTCTGACTTATTTGAAATATAAAAACGATTCTATATGGCAAAAATCGTCCCGATCCCGCTCCCGGTCTCCCAGGAAAGTTCTCGCTACAGCGTCCCGAACCTCGATCGCGCCCTCAGTATCCTGGAGATCCTCAGCGGAGCCCCTGACGGAATGAGCCTGAGCGAAATCGCCGCCGCCCTAGAAATCCCCACCAACAGCGTGTTCCGCATCAGCCGGACCCTGGAAGAGCGCGGTTACCTGGAGCGCAACGAGGCCACCAAGCGCTTTTGCCTGACGCAGAAACTCCTGCGTCTGAGCTGCGGCCCGGCGACCGGCGAACGCAGCCTCACCGAGTGCGCCTTGGATGCCATGCGCGAGCTCCGGGATGACGCGCTGGAGACCGTCCTCCTGGGGACGCTCTCCGACGCGGAAGGGGTGGTCATCGAGCAAATGCCCAGCAAACACTCCTTCCGCTTCGTTGTGGATGTGGGGATTCGGTTTGCGCTGCACACCGCAGCCCCCGGCAAAGCCATCCTGGCCGCGCTGCCCAAGGCTCAAGCGGAGGCCATCATCGCCAAAATGCCCTTCACCCGGTTCAACGCGCGAACCATCACCGACCGGGGCCTTTTCTGGAAGGAACTCGAACGCACCCGCGTGGCCGGTTACGGGGTGGACGAAGGCGAGGAGAACGAGGGCGCCCATTGCGTGGGCGCTGTGATCCTCAACCGCCAGCGCATGCCCGCCGGCGCCGTTTGGATCACCGGCCCGTCCTCGCGGGTTCCGGCAGCGGACTTCCCCCGGATCGGCCAACGCATCGCCCAGGCCGCCCGTCAGATCTCCGAGAAACTCGGTCACTTCGCCCACTGACCCGGCCCATTTCCGCACCCTCCCCCATGAAGCCACTCACCCTCTTCATTTTAGCGACCCTCGCCTCGGTTTCCTGCGCCAGCGCCGCGCCGTCGTCAGCGGAGCCCCCCTCTCCCGAGGCCCGGGATTTTTTCAGGAACGCAGTGCACCCCATTCTCAAGGCCCACTGCGTCAAGTGCCATGGGGGCGAGAAGGTCAAAGGCGGCCTGATCCTCACCTCGCGCAAAGGCCTCCTCAAAGGAGGCGAAACCGGCGCGTCGCTGGATCCGGAGACGCCCGCCAAGAGCCTGCTCCTGGAAATGATGAGTTACCGGGACTCGGATCACGAGATGCCCCCCGCGGGAAAACGGCCCGAGGCGGAGCTCAAGATCCTGGAGAAATGGCTCGCGATGGGCGCGCCCTACGATCCCGCGCTGGAGAGCGCCGGCATTCAGACCGCGGAAAGCCACGCCCCGGCCGCTCCCACGGAAAACCCGGCCAACTGGTGGGCATACCGGCCCGTGCTGCAAGCGCCCGTGCCGCAAGTCCAGGAACCGGGCTGGGCACGGAACCCGGTGGACGCATTTCTTTTCAAAGGGCTCGCGGACGCGGGGCTGCGCCCGAATCCTCCGGCTTCCCGCGAGCTTCTGGTGCGGAGGGCGTATTACGACCTGCTGGGGCTGCCGCCCAGCCCGGAGGAGGTCAAAAGTTTTGTCGAAGATCCGGCCCCGGACGCCTGGCCGCGGCTGATTGACTCGCTGCTGGCCCGGCCGCAGTACGGGGAAAAATGGGCGCGCCATTGGATGGACCTAGCGCGGTATGCGGAAAGCGAGGGGTTCGAGCGCGACAGCGAGAAACCGCAGATCTGGCGCTACCGTGACTACCTCATCGACGCATTTAACAAGGACCTCCCCTACAACCAGTTCCTCACCGAACAACTCGCCGGAGACGAGCTCCCCCAGCCCACCCGGGAGAGCCTCACGGCGACGGGGTTCCTGCGCCTGATGCAGTTTGACGACGAACCCGCGGACCGGCTGCTGGCGAAATACGATCTGCTCGCCGACAACGTGCTCGTCACCGCCGAGACATTTCTCGGCATGAGCCTGGGCTGCGCCCGCTGCCACGACCACAAAAAGGATCCCATCTCGCAGCGGGACTACTACAGCTTCATGGCGTTCTTCCATGGCATGCGGGAATACGGCGCCACGCGCACGCAGCCGCTCATGTGGGCAAGCGAAGACGAACGCCCAAAACTTGCCAACCAGCGCCGCCAGAAACTCGAAGCGCTGGATCGAGACCATCAATCGCGCGCGCAGATCCTCCTCGACTGGCACGCACGCAACGCTCCGAACGAGCCTGCCTCCCAAATTCTCGTCCAACCCGCGCCGGGCGCCGAAAACGCGTGGCGACACACCGCCACGGATCCCGGGTCCCATTGGCGCGCCGAAAACTTCAACGCGGAGCAGTGGTCGATCACACCGGAAACTCCGGCAAAAGCGGGAAGCTCCCTCTGGATGCGCGCCCGGTTCGGACTTGCGGAGGTGCCGGAGAATTTCGGAATGCAGATCGAATACGCCGGGCAAACGGAGGTTTTCCTCAACGGCACCCTCGTTTTCCAGGGACAAGATCTCCCGTACGGAACCCGTTTCCTCGATCTCTCCCGGTTCAAAAATCTCAAGAGCTCCCTGCACACGGGCGCCAACGTGCTCGCCATCCGCCTCACGCTCGCGGAAGACGGCAGGCTGCCCCGGATTGTATTCTACCAGGGCAGATCTCCGCTTCACGTGGCGGAACGCCTCCTGCGCGGCCCCAAAGCCGGCGACCTCGCCGCACTCAACAAGAAGCTGGG
>CAMARB010000094.1 GCA_945860355.1 Chthoniobacter flavus
TCCCGCTTGCGGCTTCGGCCTCGCGGCTTCATTCCGGACATCGCTTTCGGTCGTGAACCGTCTAATTCGACCGGCGGGACTTTCACCCGCGTGGACGCCAGATTCCCCAGCGCACACCCGAAAACGGAAGTTCCAGCGGAATAATTGAAGGGGCGAAAGCGCAAAGCCTTTGGGTTCGGCATTTGGGTTCGGCAATTTCCAAAAAATCCCTCCGCGCCCCCCGCGTCTCCGCGTGAAAACAATCTCTCTCTGAAACTTCGGAGTTCGGGCTAAATCCGGCGATCCAGATCCAGGAACTCGAGCAGCACCTGGCTCAACCAACGGCCTGCGGGAAGAAACCCGCACTCCAACCGGACCCGGCCGGTGCCCCCGGGGCGCAGAGCGGGGTGATCCGACTCAAACACCACGCGGCTGAAATGGCTCACCTCGCCGCCGAGAATCCGCCCCCGGGCGTCCAAAACCACGTCCCCGCCGCCAAGAGAGGAGAGAGCCGGCGGCAACACCGCCTCCGCCAAACGGAGCGGCGGACTGCTGATTTGGCCAAACAAAAGACTGCCCGGCGAAGCCGTGGGCCGGAACCGGGCCGGGGCGAGGGAGGCGACGCTGCGCGCCTCTTTCTCCGTGAGCGGAAGCAGCACTTGGTGGCGTCCCCGGGGCGCGAGACTCAACACCTCCTCCCCTTCCCGAATCAAACGGCCCGTCTGACGCCGGGGCCGGCGAGTGACGATCCGACCATCGCAGGGAGACACAATCTGCAACTGCTCCACCCGGCGCTGGGCGTCGGCGAGACGGATACGCGCCTCCTCGAATCGGCGCCGTTCCTGGTCCAGCTCGCCGAAAGCCTGGCTGGCCAAAACCGCGCGAACCCCGACCTCGGCGGCGCTCAATTCGATCTGCGCATGGGAAAACGCGAGCCGCAAACCGCGGTTCTCGATGAGGGCGAGGGTCTGTCCCTTGCGGACCCAGTCGCCCTCCGAGACGCGGATCTCGGAGACGAACCCCGACTGGGCGGTTCGGATGACACCCTCGGAAGGCACCTCCAACACGCCCTGCCGCTCGACGGTCACCGGCAGGGGCGCCCAGAGGAGCAGCGCCATGGCCAGAACGCCGACCCCCACGCGGAGCGCCACGCGCTTCTTTTGCCCGCGCTCAAGGGTTTTCACCTGCGCCCAGGTGTGGCCGACAAACGCGAGGAACGGCAGAAAGAGAGTGAAAACCCAGCTCACCAGAAACACATGCGCCACGGGCTCCAGACCCGCGGGCGCGAACAGGTTTTTGAGCATCCGGCCCACCACCAAAACCACCCACCCCAAGTAGAGGGTGCTCAGCAAACCGTAAGCCCCCAAGAACAGGCCCTTGGGTTGCCGCACCCTGGGCACCAGGCGCGACCCGAGAAGAAACCTCTGCAAAACACGGGCCCAGAGCGCGTAAGCCTTCTGCCGGAGCTTGGGCATGCGGACCCAATCGCTGAGGATATGGTAACCGTCGTAACGCATCAGAGGGTTGGCGTTGAAAAGCAGCGCCATGACACTGGCCGCGAACATCCAATGCAGACAGAGGTCCCGCAGGAAACCCGGGGCCAACAAAACCCAACCCCAGAACAAAAACGACGCCGCCACCAACTCGGCGCCGAACCCGGCGGCGGCGACCGCGATCCGACGCCTGCGATCCGGCCACATCCAAGTCTCGGAGACGTCCACGTAAAAGGTGGGATGAAACACGGCCCACTGCACACCCACCTCGTGGACTGCGCCACCCAAGGCCTTGCAAACCAGGGCGTGCCCGGTTTCATGCACCCCCTTTAACACCAGCATTCCCAAATAGAGCGCCCCCAAATTCTCCCACTGGGTGAACCATTCCGGGTGCAACGTCATGTCACCCACGCGGGTCACCGCCGCCGCCGCGCTGACCGCCACCAGCCCCGCCAATACCCACACCAAGGCGGCGCTCCCGAGCCACGGTTGCCGCAGGAACAGACTTTCAAGGAAACGGTCCGGGTCATAAATGCCGCTCCGCCAAAAAAGCGGACGCACCACGCGGCGAAGCATCTGGGTGAACCATCCCAGCCAAGTGGGCGGCAACCGCACCCCCAAGGGCCTCGGATCCACCCGGCCCAAGCCAAACTGGCGGATCTGCCGACACAACGCCTCCGCGCGTCTCCTGAGCGCCTCGGGCGGCGTCTCCCGGCAAATCTCCGGGAGAGACAGGCGCCAATCCGCCTCAATCTCCTCCGCGGAAGCGCCCGCGCGGATCCGGCAAGCCAGCGCGTATTCGTCCTGACCCATCTCAAAAAACCGCAACCGCAGCGGGTCTTTGATGACCACCACCGTGCCGCGTTCCCTTTGCTGATGGGACACCTGGAGATCGCTGCGCAGCGCAATCCCGATCCGCTGCGGTGCCTTGGCAGACTCGCTCATAACCACCAGCGCAGGTGCAATGTATCGACCAGGCGCCGGGTAAGGATCCGTCCCCAGGATCGGCGCCGCCCCTCAAGCCGGGCGCGCCCTGAAAACCCGGGCCGCAAATCGTTGCGCAACACCTCCGGGATCTCAACGGAATCCAGCGTCAAATAGACCACGTTGCGGCCGGCCGCGCTGTAAGCCATCTGGCCGACCTGATCGGGGGACGTGAGTTTTGCGGACAACTCCACCTCCGCCCCGGCCTTGAGCCGGTAAGAAACCGGGAGACTGCCCTGCTGCGCGAGAGTGGTCAGCAGGGGGGCGACATCCTGCTCGGGCAACGCGATTTGAAGGCTCCATTGGTCCAGCCCGCCCAGTTCGCAGAGCACATCGCCGGCGCGCAGCAAGACGCCCTGTTTCTGGCCGAGGTCCTTGCTGAGAACCCGACCGTCAATGGGCGCGGTTAGCGTGGCCGCGCGGAGGTCCTCCATCAAACGGGCCTCCTCCTGCGCCGCCTGTTCGGCCCGGAGAATACTCAGGCGGTAGGCGGTCAAATCCTGCTGGCTCTGGAACCGGCGGGCCCGGGCCTCCTGCTCCTGCCGCTGCTGGCGCACGCCCTCCAACCGACTCAGAACCGCCGAGGTATCCAACACGGCCAGAGTGTCTCCCGCGCTCACGGAGGCGCCCTCGCGCACGGGCACGGAATTCACCCGCCCGTCCACCTGCACGACCACGGTGGCGCGCTGCACCGGCTGGAGCTCGCAGTCGGCCTCAAACGTCTCGCGAACCGGAATCAACGCCGCCACAACCAGCAACACCGCGACCCCGGCCAAAATAGACCGGCGATGCCGCGGCCCGGGCTTGGTGGATGCCGTCAGCAGGGCGCGCGCGGCTTTCTGCCGCAAGCCGGGCACCGGACACTGTGTGAGAGCTTTGCGCACCACGGGTGCGATCGGCGCCCATGCTTTTTCCAAGGATTCCCGGGAGGTTTCATCCTCAAACTCCAGAAGAGCCCCCCAGCCCGGGGCCAGCTCGATTCCCACCTGCTTTGTTTTGGCCTCGCGGGCCCCGCGGAGGAGCTTGAGGAAAAGGTCCTCCATGGCGCGGGACTCCGGCGACGTGCGCCGGATTTCGCCCACCCCGGAAACAGCCGCCAAACGCCAACGCTGTTTTTTTTCGTACAACACGCCCACGCGCGCCGCTTTGAGAAAAGCCCCCATCTGAGTTGCCAACACACTGGGCCAGAGTTCCGAGGGCGATTCCAGCAGTGCCTCGCCAAAGTGAGCCGCCGAGGAGCGGCGCGCGGCGGCCGCGAGCGTAGCCCATCGCAGCGCCGCGCTTCCCCGGCGGACCAGACCCTCGGCCAATTTTGCGGGCAACGGGCTCCCGACAAGCAGCAACAGGGCCGAAACGGTGCCGTCGCGCAGAATCAGGAAATGGAACGGGCCGCCCACGGCGGGATTGCCCGCCATCGATTCAAAACTCGCGTGCCCCGTGGAGCCTTTCAGCAGTTTCTCCACGCAACCGCGCAGCCACCCTTCCCAGGCCGGATTCTCAAACGGCAGCCGATGCGCCGCCTTGAGAGAGAGCCCCCGCTGCTGTCCCCGCGCCTCAAACAACCAAACCCCGCCTCCGGCCGCGCCGCTCTCCACGAGCAGAATTTGCAACAGCTCCGTGTAAAACGCGTTGCCGTGGCGTCCCGAAAGAGACAACCAGCGGTCCAGCGGCAAGTCAGGATCCAAGGAGGAATCAGTGGGGACGTTGAAGGGTTGCACGGAGAAGATAAAGGGGCGTTCCCGGGAGGCGGCGGGAGAGGATGACGCAGTGGGATGAGCTCTCCCGGAAGAGGCATTGCCCCTCTCCCGAGAGGGTTGGTCTAAGGAGGTTAATCACGAGGTGAATTGCCACGACCACGGGGCGGACGCGCCACTCCGGCCAGAATCGATGCCACTCCCACGGTATCAAGGTTTGACCAGCCCGGCTTTCCAGACTCCTCACTCAAGGGCAGGAAATCCGTTCCCGGCTCGCTCGCCGACGCGGTGAGCGCTGACGCCTCCGGCCGCTCGGAAGGAGGCGTGTTTGCAAGAGGCGACCAGTCATCCGAAGACCCGCCGTGAACCAAATGATCCTCGGGCTGCGGTTGTGAAACACCGGACTCGGCGAGGGAAACCCAAGCGGCGAGAGGAGCTCCCTGGGCTTGGTAGGGATCCGGATGATGGGACTCAACGACCTCCGCCAAAGTCGTCGGAAATGCAGATTCGGCGCTCTGGATTTCCGAGGCCGACAACACCTTCCCCATCCCCGCTTGCGCCAGCTCCCCAAAAAATGCGTCCGCCGCGAGACCAGGATCCAGTCGGGAGAGCGCCTCGGTCACGGGAACGAGAATGACCCGGCTTGAATCCGCCTCAGAATCAGCCAGAAACTGCAAATCCGCCGTCGACTCAACGCCAAAACCCGGGGCCGGATTCCCTACGCCCACCTGGGCCACAAAGACCCGCCAAGCGTCAGAATTCCCATTCAACGCGCCCCCCCCCTCCTCGGAATCGAGCCCCGAGAGCGGATCGGCAGAGCCCTTGCTCCCGTTGATTTCCATCTTCATTTCCACCCCGGACTCCAACCCTTCATTTCCGGCGGAAGATTCACCCTCTGCATGTGAATTGGAGCTCTCCAAACGCAGTTCAACGAATGCGCCAGAGGATGCGCCTGAGACAGAGGATTCAGCAGTTGAACCGGAGAGCCCCAGGGTCCCAGCCGCCCTAACTGCCCCATTTTCGGAGTCAAACAGGACGCAGAAACGCTCCAATACGGCATGCGGGCCGGTGGGATGTTGACACCCCTCGGCACCCGCAATCCGCGCAACGACTTGATCAAAACTCAACCTTGGGGGTTCATCCTCCACAGGTGCGTCTCCCAAATCCACCCAGGCTCCGTCGTCTCCGGACTCCACCCCGTCTCCGGACTCCACCTCGGACGCAACCTCCACCGATCCGTCCACAGCCGCGACGTTTTCACCCACCCCGGAGTCTTCCTCCGGCACCAAGAGCGCCTCGAAGAAGCCCCCCGCGGAAGCGGAGGGCACCCGGCGGGCATCCAAAGGCTGGATGAGCTGTTCCTCAAATGCGCCGCTCTGGTCCACCTCTTCGGGAGGCACTCCGCGCGGGTTTAAGAACTGTTTTTTCATGGGATGCTGAGTTGGGCGCGCGCCGGGGCCGTCCGGCTGTAGGCCTTCATAGAGAACACGAAGATCCTCCCGCATTTTGTTTATGCCGTAACGAAAACGACTGGCGGCCGTGTTGATCGAGATCCCCAATTCAAGGGCGATCTCGTCAAATGTGAGATGTTTCCAGAGCCGGGCGTAAACCACTGCCCGCTGATCCGTAGGCAAGCGCTCCAGGGCGCCTGTGGTGGCCGCATCCAGCGCCGCAAGATCAGGGTCCGCCGCGTCGATGAGCGGTTCCTTGCCGTCCAAACCCATTTTGGCGAACACCCGCTCGCAGGCCTGGGCACGGCGGATTTTGTCCACAAAGAGGTTGTGGGCCAGCCGCACGAGAAACCCGCGCGGATCCGACTCGATCCGTGCCAGCAACGCGTTGTTCTGCGCCAGGCGAAAAAACACATCCTGCACCCCATCGGCCGATTGCTCCCGATCCCGACTCAGCCGCAGGAGGTAGGCATAGATGGCCTGGGCGTGATCGTTCCAAATTTGATGGAGCACCTCCAATTTCATTCCTTTGGTAATTCACGAGCGGCCTTCCGCGGTTTGTCTAAAAAATCTACGGATTTTTCCGGGCCTCGTTCCGAGCCGTCTTCTCCCCCAGCAGAAACCGGACTCGCACCGGGAGCCCCGTGGTGATTTCCCCCTGGGGATTGGGGGCACTGAGCCGGACCCGGCTTAAACCGCTTCCGGGATCCACCACGGGATCCACCATGGCCACAACAGCCTGAAGACTTTTGCCCCGGAGCGCCTCCCCGGAGATTTGGGCGGTCTGACCGGCCTGAATGGCGCCCAACAACGCCGCCTCCACATAAACGTCCACATACACACTGGAGAGATCGACGAGCTCCACCACTTTTTCACCGCGATTGACGGTTTCACCCACCCCTTTGAACACCCGCAAAACACGGCCTCTCCACGGGGCCACGAGAGTCTTGTCCCGCAGCACCGAGCTGTACCGCTTTAAATCGATCCGGGCGACATCCCGTTCCACCTCGGCTCCCACCACTTCCGACTCGGAAATGGCCTGCCCGTTTTTCGCTCTCAGATTCAGCTTCGAATCATACTGAAACTCCGCCCGTTTGAGCACCGCCGCCACCCGATCCCGCTCCAGCTCCTCCGTTTCACTGTAAAGAATCGCAAGCTCCTGACCGGCCTCCACGGTTTGCCCCTCCTCCACTCTCAGCCGACTCAGCCGCGCTTCCGTCGGCAACCCCAGACTCACCCGCTGCTTGGGAAGAGAAATGCCCACAAGCTCCGGCAACTCCTGCTCCGACCCACGAACACCGTTTGTCCACCGCAGAAACGCGATCAATACCAGCAGGTAAAAGCAGGATTTCATCAGGATACGGTCCGGAAAAAAGACAGGGCCCGGCGCGGCGGGATGGCGCAGAGCGAGGGTGCGAACTTTGAACAGGCCCCCGCCAAAGGACAACCTCTCAAAGCGCGGGAATAAACTTTTTTTCACTCACTGCCACCCCACCCCGCCGAGGATGCGGAGTTCTCAGATCCAGAGACCAACAAACGCCGGTCGGACGGCGGATAAAATTTTTTAAACAAAATAACTCCCCCTCTTCGTTGCCATCCTTGAAGCCCGGCAACCGGGCGCAATCCAAACCACAAAAACCAGTCCTCTGATGAATCCCTGCATTGAATCCCTCGAATCGCGAATCGCCCCGGCCTCCCTGCTCAGTGTCACCCTCGAAAACGGAGTGCTCTCGATCAAAGGCAGCGCTTCAGCGAACGATGCCGACAACCTGCAACTCGACCTTTCCAAAATCGGCAGCGACGCCCTTCTCTCCATCCTCAACACGGGCGGCAAAGTAAAATTCGGCGGCAGCGAACTCAGCGAGCTCAAGCTCACCAAGGCCCAGACCGACAGCATCAAGAGCATCAAGATTGATCTGGGGGACGGGACCAACTCCACCGTGTTCACGAGCGACTCGGGCGCTTCATTAAGCGACCCCATCACGTATATCGGCGGCAGCGGGGTGGACACTTTGACCTTCGGCTCCGACACAAAGGGCTTCGCCACGACCGGGAATTTCGCGGCCCTTCTCAAGACCGGAAACGACCGCGTGATTTTCACCCACGACGCGCAGTTGGGCGGCAACACCCTGCTCGCCCTGGGCGAGGGCGACGACTCCGTCCTCACCGAGGCCTCCGCCCTCAACACAGGCTCGGCCCTCGCATTCAAAAACCTCTCCATCTTTGGCGGCGACGGAAACGACTCCGTGGCCCTGGGCCTGAAAACCACCAACAACAAAAATCTCAGCGTCAGCGGCGCGCTGCGGATCGACGCGGGCAAGGGCGCCAACGACGTGAGCCTCTTCGGAAACACCGTTTCGCTCGGCAACACCACGATCAAAAGCTCCGCCCTGGACAAAGACTTCGACGTCTCGCTCAGCGCCGCCCAGAAACTGACGCTCAGCGGCTCGCTCGACGTCACGGCCTCCGGAGCGGAAACCGGCCAGACCAACGAGTTTAAGCTGGAGGCGCCCAGCATCCAGGTCTCCGGAAACGTGAGCTACCGCGGCGGCGCCGGAGCGGACGCCGTCACCGTGGGCACCGAAGCGACCTCGCTCCAGACCCTCATCGGCGGCGGTGTCACCATCAAAAACGGGGGCGGCAACAACACCACAGCCATCGGGAACCTCAACGCCGCCCTCGCCGTTGCAAAAAGCGTCTCAGTGACGGGCGACAGTCAAAACGATTCCCTGAGCATCCAAGCAGCCTCGGGCGCACTCGCCGGGGGCGTTTCGGCGGCCCTGGGCAAAGGCGCCAACTCCGTGGACATCAGCTCCAACGGGCAGTTGACCGTGGCCGGGCTCAAGCTCTCCTCGAACTCGGCCGCCAACGAGGCCGATTCACTCAACCTCCGCGGAGTGGAGCTCAGCGGGGCGCTGAGCGCCGCGCTCGGGGCGGGCGTTTCGACGGTGAACATCGCCCAGGTCATCGCCCACGGCAGCTTCTCGCTGAACACCGGGGCGGGCAACGACGTGGTCAACGTGGAAACCGACGGCGGCGTCGGCGCCTCCACATTCTACGGGAACACCCTCATCAACACCGGCCTCGGTTCAGACAAGGTCACCCTCGGCGGGGATTCCGCCGCGAACAAGGCGGTGTTCATGAACGGCCTCTCGGTGGACCTCGGCTCGACCGACGCCCAAGACGAGCTCATGGGCGTCAAACTCACCGACGCAAACAAGGTCAGTGCCGCCCGGGCGGCGTTGATCGCCAAAAACACGGTCTTGGACGAAACCCTGATCCGCGTGAGCCAGCGCTCCCGTTAATCCGAAAACGGAAGTTCCGGCGGAATGACTGCGATCGCGAAAGCGCAAAACCATGGCTTTCTCCAATTTACAAGCCGTTCTCCGCGCCCTCCGCGTCTCCGCGTGAGGATGATCTCTCGCTGAAACTTCGGAGTTCGGGGTTGATCCTCAGTCAAAACTCAAGGGCCTGTCGGCTTTCCCCCGGCAGGCCTTTTTTGGGGTCCGGGTGGGCACGGGGATGGCGGGCGACCGGTCGCTCCCGGCAGCCTCAGCGGGAGGGGGCCGGATTCATCCGCTGGTTTTGAGAGTTAAGCAGAGGGCGGAAACACCCAGAGCGCCGGACGGCCCGCGTTGCAATGCACGGCGCGCCCCAGGAGCGTGAATCCCGCCCAGGAATAGAAGAGATGATTCCGGGCCAGGTTACCCAGCCCCGCCCCGCCCCCGCGCTTCCCAAGAGCCTGCAGCCGCCGGGCGGTCGACGGGATCGGATAAAAAATGGCCTGCAAAGCCGCATCCGCGTTGCCGTCCTCGCCGATGAGCCCCGCAAACCGCTCAATCCACGACACGGCATCGAGCCTCTCGGAGGCGACCGCGCGATCGGCGGCGAAAACCGATGCCCGACTGAGACCGGGAAACACGAGCAGACTGAGAAAGGTCCAGAGCGTCATCCAACAGGCGTGCCCGAGAAGGGCGTCCACCGGGGACCGTTGCGCCCAGCCAAACAACCAGCCGCCGAGGCCCGCGCCGGCAAGGTTCCAGCCGAGAGCCAAAATGAAATCACGCCGCGGCAAAGCTTGGGCGATCTGCCAGGTGCGTCGGCGCAATTCAAGGCCGGTATCGGCCGCCGGCAGGGTTTCCAGCCAGGCCGCCGGAAAAAGAGCCCGCGCCCCGTTGCCCAATCCGACGACCCCGCCCGTGAACGCGGGGTCGGTGATGGCGGCCACCCACATCTGCCCGTCCGGCCCCGGGAATTCCCTGACCGCCGCCCCTGTGAGGAGCCGCAGCAACGGTTTGCGAGCAAACGCCAGGGCCAGCATCCCCACAAAAACACCCACCCCGAATCCGGAGGTCAGCCGCAGGCTTGCGTAACTCAAGGCCCCCAACCCCGCCATGACCCCCGTGTGGACGAGCATCCCGCGGCCCCAACGCCGGAGAAACAACGCAGGCTCGGGCTGCGGCTTGGGCATCAACAACGCGCCGCCCGCCCAGTCAAACCCGGCCTGCACAAACACCACCGCCAAGAACAGAAGACATCCCGTGAGGGGGGAAAGACGCGCGGCCCCGATGAAAACGAGGCCGAGCCCCGCCAGCACCACCCAAAACCCCACATTACTGATACCGAGACGAAGGCGCTGCCGGGCGAGCTGGTTTTGTGCGGGAATCATTCGGCACCCACGCTAACACGCATTCCGGGGAAGTCTGCCGGAGACCGCACCGCCCCGCTAAAAACCGCCGCAACCCCGGCTTACTGAAACCACGCCGGTTTGCCGTCCGACCGCAACGCCCCCAGACGCAGGGCTGTTTCCGGGACTTTCACCACGGTCTCATCCCAACGAATCACGGCGTGATCGCCTTCCCTGCGCAGAATGGAGACGGTTGTGCCCTTGGGCAACTGCACCCACCCGTAATTGTGTCCGTCGCGAATCGCCCAGACCCGCAACTCGGCGGCGGCGACGGCCTGCTCAATGCTGCCATTCCGCCGGGCGGCTTCCGCAACCGATCCCGCCGACTCCGAAGCGCGTTCAGGGATTAAAAACCGGAGCGGAGAGTCGGCTTGAAAAACCGTCGGCACGAGATCTTTCAGGGGAGGAAGTTGCGGGAGACGGGACTGGATTTTGGTCGAGAACTGACTGGCCACACCCGCGATGACGCAGACGGAAAAGACCCCAAAAAACAAGTTCCAACGCATGGACAAACCTTCCTCTAAAGCGCCGCCGAAACACAAGCGGAAATAAAGTCTTTATCCCCTGCCCGGCACCTTTCCCAGGCCTCCACTCGGATCAACGGCCCGGCGTCAATTCCTCAAGACATTGCCCAACGCCCGGCCCCCATTCCGGAAGCCGCACGCCGAACCGCTCAAAAAGCCGGCTCCCGTCCAAACGCGAGTTCTTCGGACGCGCCGCCGGGAGCGGATACTCCTCCGTGGCAATCGCATGCAGCACCGGACAGCGCGCCAGAAGGCCCAATTCATGGGCGCCCCGGTGAATCGCCTCCGCAAACCCGTGCCACGTCGTCGCCCCGCCGGCCGTCGCGTGCAAAGTCTCCGAAACGAACCGTCCGTCCCGACGTTCCCCCTGCGCCTCCCGCAGCACCTGCGCCGTCGCATCCGAAAGATGCCGCGCCCACGTCGGCGCGCCCCATTGATCCCCCACGATCTTGAGCTCCGGACGTTCCGCCCCCAGCCTCAGCATCGTTTTGAGAAAATTCTGGCCCCGGGACGCATACACCCACGTCGTCCGCAGGATGAGATGATCGCAGCCCTCCTCGCGCACCGCGAGTTCCCCGGCCAGTTTGCTGCGCCCGTAGGCGTTGCGCGGCCCAGTCGGATCCGTCTCCACGTAAGGCGCGGGCTTTTCACCGTCGAACACGTAATCGGTGGAGTAATGGATCAGCAACGACCCCAGCCGCCGGGCTTCCCGGGCCAGCACCCCGACGGACGTCCCGTTGACCCGGAGCGCCTCGGCCTCGTCCTTTTCCGCGCGATCCACCGCGGTGTAAGCGGCCGCGTTCACAATCACATCCGGCTGCAACGCCGCCACCCGCTCCGCCACGGCCTCGGGCGCCGCCAGATCGCAGCCGGCGCGGTTCAAAGCATGCACCTCGCCGAGCACCGCCAAGCTGCGCGCCAGCTCCCAACCCACCTGCCCCGTCGCGCCCGTGACCAGGATTCTCATGGGAACACCTCGGCTGCGGCGAGCAACGGCGCCACCTGGTCCTTGCCCGAAAGCACCGGCTCACACGGCAGCTGCCAATCGATGCCGATCGCCGGGTCGTCCCAACGGATCCCCCGTTCGTGCTGCGGCGCGTAGTAATCCGTCGTCTTGTAGAGAAAATCCGCCACCTCGGAGAGCACCACAAACCCGTGGGCGAACCCGGCCGGGACCCACATCTGGCGCTGGTTGTCTTCGGAGAGCTCGACGGCCACCCATTTCCCGAAATTCGGCGAGGACCGGCGGATATCCACCGCCACGTCGAGCACCGTGCCGCGCGCGACGCGGACCAGTTTTCCCTGCGCCTGCTGGATCTGGTAATGCAGCCCGCGGAGCACCCCGCGCGGCGACCGCGATTGGTTGTCCTGCACGAAATCCACAGACAGGCCCGTGGCGGCCTCGAAGTTGCGCCGGTTAAAACTCTCAAGGAAAAACCCGCGCGGATCCCGAAACACTTTGGGCTCCAGCACGATCACCTCCGGCAGAGCGGTGGGCACGATGTTCATGGCTGAATTTTCTCCTGTAAAAGCCGCAGCAGATACTGGCCGTATCCGTTCTTGGCGAGTGGCCGCGCGAGTTTCTCCAACTGCGCGCCGTCGATGTATCCCTTGCGATACGCGATCTCCTCCGGGCAGGCCACCTTCAGCCCCTGCCGGTTCTCGATCGTCTCGATGAAATTGGACGCGGAAATGAGCGACTCGTGCGTGCCCGTGTCGAGCCACGCGTAACCCCGGCCGAGGATCTCCACGGTGAGCTGCTGGCGCTCCAGGTAGATCCGGTTCACGTCCGTGATCTCCAGCTCGCCGCGCGCCGACGGCTGGAGGTTCGCCGCGATGTCCACCACCGACGCGTCGTAAAAATACAGGCCCGTCACCGCGTGGTTGGACTTGGGCTGGGCGGGTTTCTCCTCCAACGACGTCGCGCGGCCTTGGCCGTCAAACGCCACCACCCCGTACCGTTCCGGATCCTGGACATGGTAGGCGAACACCGTCGCCCCCTCCGTCCGCGCATCCGCCCGTTCCAACTGCACGTGCAGATCGTGTCCGTGGAAAATGTTGTCCCCGAGCACCAGCGCCGACGGGCTGCCGGCGAGGAACTCGCGCCCGATGATAAACGCCTGCGCGAGCCCGTCCGGAGAAGGCTGCACCGCGTATTGGAGGTTGAGCCCCCATTCCGCGCCGTCCCCGAGCAGATGCTCAAACCGGGGCGTGTCCTGCGGGGTGGAAATCACCAGGATGTCCCGGATACCCGCCAGCATCAGCGTGCTCAGCGGGTAATAAATCATGGGTTTGTCGTAAATCGGCAGGAGCTGCTTGGAGACCGATTTGGTGACCGGATAGAGCCGGGTGCCGGAGCCGCCGGCGAGAATGATGCCTTTGCGTTGCATGAGGTTCAGGATTGATACTGTTGCGCGGTCCACTCGCGGTAACTGCCGCTGGTCACCTGCCGAACCCACTCCGGGTTTTGCAGATACCACCGCACGGTTTTGCGGATCCCGGTGGTGAACGTCTCCGCCGGACGCCAGCCGAGCTCGCGCTCGATCTTCGTGGCGTCGATCGCATACCGCCGGTCGTGTCCCGGGCGATCCTTCACAAACGTGATCTGCGCCCGGTAACTCGTGCCGTCGGTCTTGGGCTGTTCTTCATCGAGGATGTCGCACAACGTGTGGACCACCTCCAGGTTGGTCATCTCGTTCCAGCCGCCCACGTTGTAGGTCTCGCCCAGTCGCCCCCCGGCGAGCACCGCACGGATGGCGCTGCAATGGTCGGTAACGTAAAGCCAATCCCGCACGTTGCGTCCGTCGCCGTAGATCGGCAGAGGTTTCCCACTGAGCGCGTTGTGGATCACCAAGGGGATGAGTTTCTCGGGAAAATGATGGGGCCCGTAGTTGTTGGAACAGTTGGTGGTCAGCGTCGGCAACCCGTAGGTGTGGTGATAGGAACGAACCAGATGATCCGAGGCCGCTTTCGACGCCGAGTACGGGCTGTTGGGTTCGTACCGGTGGAGCTCGGTGAATGCCGGGTCCGATTCGCTCAGCGATCCGTACACCTCGTCCGTGCTCACGTGCAGGAACCGGAACGTTTCGCGATCCGAACCGGTCAGCCCGCCCCAGAACGCGCGCACCGCCTCCAGCAGCCGGAACGTGCCCACGATGTTGGTCTGGATAAACGCCTCCGGCCCCACAATCGAACGGTCCACGTGGGATTCCGCAGCGAAATTCACGACGGCCCGGGGCCGATGTTTTTCCAGGAGCGCAGCCACCAGCGCGCCGTCGCCGATGTCGCCCTGGACAAAGTGATGGAGGGGGGAATTGCGGAGGGAGGCGAGGTTCTGAAGGTTGCCCGCGTAAGTGAGCGCATCGAGGTTGATCACCGCCTCCTTGTTCTGGCCGAGCCAGTCGAGAACGAAGTTGGAACCGATGAACCCGGCGCCGCCGGTGACAAGGATGGACATAAAGAGTGGATGCGAAAGTTGCGTCCCGCGGAGGACCCTTCCCGGAAAACACAGTCCATGGGAGCCGCGATTTCCAGAGTGGCGACGGGTTGCAGGACCGGAGAAGATGAAAGCTTTATTACAAACCTCCAAGGGGAAAGACGTGAGAAAGGGATCAGGGGGCAGGGGGGCGATCAGGGATCAGCGGGCAGGGGTAAGGGGTGAGTCGGAGGCGGTCTGTGGGAGGAGAGCTTGGTCGCGTGGAATTGCGGAACGGAACAGGCCGCCCCGTCAATGGATCACCCCGGTCCGCTCCAGCGAATCCAGCGCCGACGGAACGGAATTCCAGCGCCAGCGGAACGGGATTCCAGCCCCAAACGGGCGCAATTCCAGCCCCAACGGAACGGGACTCCAGCCCCAGCGGGACGTAATTCCAGCTCCAAAGGACGTAACTCCAGCCCCAAAGGGGCTGATTTAATTGCAGCCCCGGGCACCGCCCGGGGTGAACGCGTTGAAAAAAACGAGCGGAGCCCTCATCGGGAAGTTACGTCGCAAGTACCTCATTTGGAACGCAAGTCGGGGCTAGCGGGATGAGGCGGTAGCCAAGCGTTTTGGCGTTGGCTTCCAGTCGGTGAACGCGATTTTTGCGGTTCTCCGCTTCGATCTTCGCGTAGAT
>CAMARB010000095.1 GCA_945860355.1 Chthoniobacter flavus
ATCCAATCACTCCGGCAAAACGTCGCGCAAGGGGGTGGGTCGGCACTACAAGCCCTTTTGCAGGGATACCCCCTGTAAAATAGCGCATTCCCGAGCCATTGAACCCCGAAAATAGGCGTTTTTTGCCGCGAGTCCGCGAAGAGGGGTTAGCGAAACGCGGCAACCAGCCTGGTCGCTAGGAATGCCGCTTGGACGACGGCGAAAACGACGATGGGAACTCTCGTTTCTCGTCGCGGGGCGATCGCCTTGGCGCTTCCTCGCATCACAGCGGCTGCCACGTAGCTGGCTACAAAGAAAGTGACGGGGGCCGTCCACGGGGCTGCCGCAGGTGCATGGACGTCTGCCGGATACCAGAGCCACCAAGACCGCTGTTTCCAGGCAACGGGGTCAATCAGAAGCCCGCTGACGCATGCGAGAGCGGCGGTGACAGCAGGGACCGCCTTAGGCAGGGCCGCTGAGAGCAGTCTCGCGGCGGTTGCGCGGGCCCCGAGAAACAGGGTGAGCCAGAGCAGAGGAAGACAGAGGGGCACCGGCCCGAATCTCTTTCCCAGCCGCTCTGTGAAATGGACGGGCCCCAGCGGCCAGCTCGTCGAGGAACTGATCCAGGCGATGAGGAGACAGACGAGAAGCCCGGTGCCGATCCATCGGCGCGCCTGGGAGATCCCCGCCTGAAGAACAAGCGCGCCGTAGATGTGGTAGAACCCGAGGGTGATCCAAAGCGGCTCCATCAACCTCAGGACGGCTTGGAGAGCCGCGCGCAAATCGGTATGAGTCACTGCATTCTGCAGTTCCACCTCGCCGATCCCGACGGTCCAAACCGCGACCACACAACCGCTCCAAACCAGATAAAGAGGCCAGAGCAGGGACTGCGTGGCCGCGAGGAACGCACGTCCGCCCCCTATGGACGCGCTGGGCATATTTCCAGAAACCCTGCGGCTTTGGGGCTCCTCTTAAGAAACTCCGGGCGCTGCTTAGGCAGCGTCGGGCACTTCATGCAATTGGAGACTGCTGAGTGCGATCCGGATCTCCCGCCGCAGTTCCACGAGCATTTCACGCGAAATCTCCATCTTCTCGGCTTTGTATTGGTTCCACGCCCGCGCGCTGGCTTGGAGCCGTTCGGAGGCCTCCAGGATGTAGGCCCGTGCGCTTTCGGTCAGGCCGGGGGCGCAGAGGCGCTTCTCAAAACGGCGCTGCGCTTCGGCCAGCTCCGAGAGCAGGATCTTTTCAGACGGAACCCGCCGGAGTTTCGACGCGAGGCCCACCTTCGAGAGGGTCCAGATGATCCATTTGGTGGGATCAAACTGCCAGGGCTTCACGCCGTTCCGGTAGTCGTGCTGAAACTCGTGGTGATAATTGTGGTACCCCTCGCCAAAGGTGACCACGGCCATGAGCCACGAGTCGCGCGCGCTGCAGTAAGAGGAATAGGGGCGGCGGCCGAGGTAATGGCAAAGGGAGTTGATGCAGAAGGTGCAGTGCTGGAGGAAAACGACGCGGGCGACTCCGGCGATCAAAAACGCCCCGAGGGCCGAGACCCAACCGCCCCAGGCCAGCCCGAGCAGAGCGGGAAACACAAAGGCCACGAACGAGCCGATCCAGTGGACATGGCGATGTTGGAACATCACCATCGGATCCTTCTGTAGGTCCGCCACGTTGTCATAAGCGGGGGAGGGCTTGAGCTTGAAGAGCAACCACCCGATGTGGGCGTGGAACAGCCCCTTGCTGATGTCGTACGGGTCGTCGTCGTGATCGACGAACTTGTGGTGGGTGCGGTGTTCGCAGCACCAGAGCAGGGCGGAGTTTTCAAATGCGCCCGCTCCAAAAACGAGGGTGAAGAGCTTCACGCTCCAATGGGCTTGGAACGAGAGATGCGAGAAAAGCCGGTGGTATCCCAGCGTGATCGAGAAGCCGCAGGCGCAAAACATCACGAAAAACAGGGCGATCTGGAACCAATCGAGGCCGAAGTTCCAGATATAGAGGGGGACGGCGGTGAGAGAAAGAATCAACGTCCCGATCAGGAAACTGCTGGTGATCCAATTGACTTTTTCGAAGGGAATACGGCTAAACATAAGGGAATCAGGGAAGCATCACTCTTGCCAGAATACGGCCGGAAGCAGGAAAAGGGGCGCGAAGAGATAAGAGAAAATGGAGGGAGGCGCAACCGGAAAAGTCTTGTTGTGCGGCTCCCCGGTCGGCCCTTAGTTTGTCATCATGTCATTTCAGGATTTTGGTCTCATCGATGCTGTGGAACGCGGGGTGCAATCGATGGGCTATGTGGACCCGACCCCCATTCAGCTGCGCGCCATTCCGCTGATTCTCAGCGGACGCGACGTGATGGGCAGCGCTCAAACCGGCACCGGAAAGACGGCGGCTTTTGCTCTCCCGGTTTTAAGTCTGCTGAAATCCCATGGTGCCTGCCGTTGTTTGGTGCTTGAGCCCACTCGGGAATTGGCCGCTCAGGTTGAAACCGCTTTTCGCGATTACTCCCGATACATGGACCTGCAGGTTGCCCTGATCCAGGGCGGCGTCGGGTTCGGCAAACAGCGGGAGGACATCAAAGCCGGCGCTGACATCCTGGTGGCCACGCCGGGACGCCTCCTCGATCTCATGGAGCAGGGAGACATCTCTCTCAAAGACATCCAATATCTCATCCTCGACGAGGTGGATCGGATGCTGGACATGGGGTTCCTGCCGCAGGTCCGGCGGATTGTCGAAAAGTGCCCGAAAGCCCGGCAGACGATGTTTTTCTCCGCCACGCTGCCGCCGGAGATTCAGACGATGACCCAGTGGGTGCTTAAGAACCCGGAGGTGATTGAGATCGGGGCAAATCGCAGCCCGGCGGAGACGGTGACACACGCGCTGTATCCCGTGGCCAAAGACCAGAAGTTCGACCTCCTGATCGCCCTTCTGGAGCGGACCAAGTTCGAGAGCTGCATCATCTTCACCAGCACCAAGATTTTCGCCGACAAGATCGCGCACCGTCTCCACGACCTCAAACACGCGGTCGTGGCGTTGCACTCGAACCGCACCCAGCGCGAGCGGGTGGAGGCGTTGGAGGGGTTCAAGTCGGGAAAATACGAGGTGCTCGTCGCCACCGACATCGCGGCCCGCGGGTTGGATATCGCCGGCGTGAGTCACGTCATCAACTACGATGTGCCCGGGCATCCGGAGGACTACGTGCATCGGATCGGCCGGACGGGGCGCGCCCAGAAAATCGGCGACGCTTTCACCCTGGTGACGGCCGAGGAAATCGACGCCATCCGCTCCATCGAGCGGTTCATCGGGGCCGCCATCCCCAGGCTCAAGCTCGAGAATTTCCCCTACGTTTACACCGCTCTCTTTAACGAGTCGCAGATTGCCCCCGGGGGAGTCGGCAAGGGCGTGCGAACCCTCAAAGGGTATTCATTCGGCGCCCGGCGCAGGCGCTAAAGGCGTTTCGATTGAGGGTGGGCTGTTCGCCGCCCGCCTTTTTTGGATCTCGGCGATGGCCCAGAGGGCGTGCTCAACAATGAGCGGTTCGGGATCCCGGGCAGCCTCCTCCAGGGCCGGTAGATCCGCTTCCGTCCCGACATTGCCCAGGGCCACGCAGACGTTTCGCAGGAAACCCCGGCGTTTGATCCGTTTAATGGGGGACTTGGCGAACACGGCGCGGAATGCCGCATCGTCCATCGCCAGGAAATCCCGAAGCGACATCTCGGAAACAAAAGGCCGGGCCTGGAACGCGGCGTCCCTTGAAACCTGGGCAAACCGGTTCCACGGGCAGGCCTCCAGGCAGGCGTCGCAGCCGTAGATGCGATCGCCCAGCAGGGGCCGGAGTTCGGGCGGGATACTGGTCTTCAGCTCGATGGTGAGGTAGGAAACGCAGAGCCGGGCGTCGAGCTGATGCGGGGCCGTGATAGCGCCGGTGGGGCAGGCGTCCACGCAGCGGGTGCAACGGCCGCATCGGTCCGGCTGAGCGGAGTCCGGCTCCAGATCGAGCGTGGTCAGGAGTTCCGCCAGAAAGAACCAGGTCCCCAACTGCGGATGGATGAGCATCGTGCTTTTGCCGTGCCAGCCCGCGCCGGCGAGCGCGGCGTAATCGCGTTCCAACACCGGACCTGTGTCCACGTAGTAGCGCTGCCGGCCGCCCCGGGCCGCGAGCCATGCGTCGAGGTGCGCGAGTTTCTTTTCAAGAACCAGATGGTAATCCTCGCCCCAGGCGTAATGGGCGATCCGGCCGTGCCCGTTGCGCCGGGGCGCCTCGCCGTTCCAGTAATTGATCGCCAGCACAATCACGGAGCGTGCGCCGGGCAACACCTGCTGGGGATCCGTGCGCCGGGCCTTGTTGCGTTCGAGCCAGGCCATGTCGCCGTGGCGTCCCTCCTCGAGCCATTGAAGAAACTCGGGGGCGTGCGGCGGGGCGACACAGGGCGCTATTCGGCACAGGTCAAACCCCAGCGCGTGCGCCTCATTGATCAGCTCGGCTTTCAAGGGGTGTTGGGCCACGAAAACACCTGGCTTGCCTGAGTGAGAATACACTCGGCGACTTCATCATGGGTGAGGAGCGAGGTGTCCACGGTGAACTGCGCGGCCGCCGCGTAAAGCGCCCCGCGGGCGGCCAGCATCTCTTGGATCGTCTGCCGGGGGTTGGGCGTCTTGAGCAGCGGCCGTGTTGTGTTGCGCGAGACCCGCTCGAAAATGACCTCCTGGTCCGCCGTCAGGCCCACGACAAAACCCAGTTCCCTAAGCAGGGAACGGTTGTGCTCTCTCAAAACAATCCCGCCGCCGGTGGCGATCACACATTGATCCCTTCCCAGGAGCGTCCGGAGCACGTCCGTTTCGCGCTCCCGAAAGTAGTCCTCCCCGTGCAGGGCAAAGATTTCGCTGATCTCCATGCCCTCGCGCTCGATGATCTTGCGGTCCGTGTCGACGAACCGATACCCCAGGCGCCGCGCCAAAATCCGCCCGATGGAGGACTTGCCGCTGCCCATGAAACCGACCAGCACGATGTTGTTGGAAACCATAAAAGCCTTGGGAAATGCAGGAAACCGAGTGCCCGGCGAAGGGCGCTCCACGGAACCTTTAAATCCTGGGATCATCCCTGCCGAGATTTTTGACCAACCCCGCGTCCCGTCGCCAACCTCCGCTTGCCATCGATGGCCGCCCTGCTCCAATACGCCGCCATGAATTCAGCCACCCCACTTGTCGCCGTTGTCATGGGCAGCACCTCCGACTGGGAAACCATGCGCCATGCCGTCGCGGTGCTCGAGGAGTTCGGGATTCCCCATGAAAAAGGCGTGGTCTCCGCCCATCGCACCCCCGAGCTGATGGCGGATTTCGCCCGCAACGCCGCCGGTCGCGGCATCCAGGTCATCATCGCCGGGGCCGGCGGCGCGGCGCATTTGCCCGGGATGATCGCGGCTCAGACCTGGCTGCCCGTGCTCGGTGTGCCCGTGGAAAGCCGGGTGCTGCGGGGCGTGGATTCGCTGCTTTCCATCGTGCAAATGCCCGGCGGCGTGCCCGTGGCCACGCTGGCGATCGGCACGGCCGGGGCAAAAAACGCGGGCCTGCTCGCCGCGGGCATTCTCGCGTTGCAAGACGCCGCCGTGCGACAGAAGCTGGAGGCCTTCCGCGAGAAGCAGACGGCCGACGTGATCGCGGCGCAGTTGCCCTAAAAAAGACGCCGCAATCCATCCAAGGAAGCGCGTCTTTCTGCGCCGGGGATTGTGTTCCCGGGCTGCGGCTCGATTTTTCTCTCATCCACCTTTTTTCATGAGTCATCCCCGCATTTTTCTTCCCGGCAGCACAGTGGGCGTCATGGGCGGCGGCCAGTTGGGGCGCATGTTCGCCATCGCCGCGCGCCGCATGGGTTACCGGGTCCACACATTTTCGCCCGACGCGGACACCCCCACGGGTCAGCTCGCGGACCTTGAGGTGGTGGCCGGATACGAGGACGAGGAGGCGGTTCGCAATTTCGCCCGGGGCATCGACGTGCTCACCTTCGAGTTCGAGAACATCCCGGTGCAGAGCGTGGAATGGGCCGCGGAACACTGCGAAGTGCGCCCCTCCGGACACGTGCTCCACGTCTGCCAGCATCGGCTCCGCGAAAAGGAGTTTCTCTCCGGGGCAGGCCTGCCGTTGCCGCGGTTCGCGCCGGTGGACTCCGAGGCCGCGTTGCGGGAGGCGGTGAAAACCATCGGGCTGCCGTCCGTCCTCAAAACGGCGGCATTCGGCTACGACGGCAAAGGCCAGCGCAAGCTGGAGCCGGGAACGGATCTCGGGGAGGTGTGGGCGACTTTTGAGGGGCGCCGCGCCGTGCTCGAGCAGTGGGTGACTTACGAAAAAGAGGTCTCGGTGATTGTCGCCCGCGGCGTGGACGGCCGGACGCTGTCCTATCCGGTCTGCGAAAACCTCCATCGCAACCACATCCTGGATGTCACCGTCGTCCCGGCCCGGATCCCCGACCCGGTCGCCGCGGCAGCCCGGGAGTTGGCCGTTCACGTCGCCGAAGCCCTGGGAATCGTCGGTCTTTTGGCCGTTGAAATGTTCCTCCTCGCGGACGGCGCCCTGCTGATCAACGAGCTCGCGCCGCGGCCCCACAACTCGGGACATTTCTCCTTCGACGCCAGCGTCACCAGCCAGTTCGAGCAACAGCTTCGGGCCGTGTGCGGGCTGCCCCTGGGCTCCACGGATCTGCTGCGCCCGGCCGCGATGGCCAACCTGCTCGGCGACGTCTGGACACCGGGTGAGCCGGACTGGCGCGCGGCGGCGGAGTTCCCCGACGTGAAGCTGCATCTCTACGGAAAAGCGGGCCCCAGGCCGGGCCGCAAGATGGGGCACCTGGTCGCGTTCGGATCGGATGTTGAGCAGGCCCGCGAACGGGTTTGCGCGGCGCGCCGGGCCCTCGCGCCTTCGCTCCCGTGGTGAGGGAGTTCAGACATTGACGCCGATGGATACCCTGGTCCTGTCCGCCCTCTCGGAACAGACGCTGGCTTTCGCCCTTGAGAAGGCGGCCGCGGTTTTGGACGCGGGTCATCCGGTGGCGCTTCCCACCGAGACGGTTTACGGGCTGGGCGCGGACGCGCTCCGGGCCGACGCGGTGTTGAAGATCTTCGAGGCGAAAGCCCGCCCGTTTTTCGATCCGCTCATCGTGCATTTGCCGGACCCGGGATGGCTGGAGGAACTCACCGCGATTCCCCCGGAAACGCGGCCGTTGGTCGACGCGCTGGTCGACCGGTTCTGGCCGGGGCCTCTCACCCTGGTGCTTCCCCGCCGGGCGCGGGTGCCGGATCTCGTGGCGTCCGGGCTGGACACCGTGGCGGTCCGGATCAGCGCGCACCCGGTTTTTGGGGCGGTGGCGCGGCGGTTCGGCAAACCCATCGCGGCGCCCAGCGCCAACCGGTTCGGCCGGATCAGCCCCACCACCGCGGCCCATGTGTACACCGAACTGGCGGGCCGGATCGGTTTGATCGTCGATGGCGGTCCGACAACCCACGGGGTGGAGTCGACGATTGTGGCCGTCGAGGGAGACTCCCTCCGGATTTTGCGCAGCGGCCCGGTCACCGCGGAGGACCTGGCATCGTTCGCGCCGGTCCAGTCGGCGGCGTTCGGCGCCAAACTCCAGGCGCCCGGACAGCTCAAAAGCCACTACGCGCCGCGCACCCCGCTGCGTCTGCTCGATGCCGGGGCCCCCGCGCCCGGGCCGGACGCCCGGTTCGGCTGGCTGGGATTCCGCTCCGAGCCAGCGGGGCAGGGGTTTGGCCGGGTGGAAGTGCTCAGCGCCACGGGCGACTTGCGGGAAGCGGCGGCCACGCTCTTTGCCAAAATGCGCCGTCTGGACGAGGCCGGGTTGGACGCCATTTTCGCCGAACCCGTTCCCGAGGAGGGCTTGGGCATCGCCATCATGGACCGTTTACGGCGTGCGGCGCACCAGGAGTCCTCCCCCTAAAGCCGAGGTTCACGCGGAGGCGCGGAGGCGCGGAGGAAACCAGGCCCAAGCTTTCACCTATTCCCACCCCTCCGGGAGCCCCCCCTTTACTCCCGCCAACCCCTCCCGCTCACCCCTGACCCCTTCCCCCTGACCCCTTTCCCCATGCCTGCCAGCCCCGCACCCGCCGCCCCGACCGGGCCCCAGAAAATCTCGACCCGCTCGGCCGGGATCGTTGCTTTGGCGGTCATGTGCAGCCGGGTGCTGGGACTGGCTCGCGAGCTCATCCTCGCCAAGCTGTTTGGCGCCGGGTTCGCCATGGACGCCTTTGTCGCGGCGTTTCGGGTGCCGAATCTTTTGCGGGATCTTTTCGCCGAGGGCGCGCTTTCCACGGCGTTTGTCACGACGTTCAGCAAAACGATCAAAAACGAGGGGGACCAGTCCGCGTGGGCCCTTGCCAACAAAGTGGCGACGCTTGCCGTGGTGGTGCTGAGCCTCATCACACTTTTGGGGGCGTTTTTCGCCCCGCAACTCATCGGCGTGTTGGCGGGGGGATTCAGCCCGGAGAAACGCGAGCTCACCGTGCATCTCACCCGGATCATGTTCCCCTTCATTCTCCTGGTGTCGCTGGCCGCCCTCGCCATGGGACTGCTCAACGCGCGGGACGTCTTTGGCGTGCCGGCCATGGCGTCGAGTTTCTTCAACCTCGGCTCGATTCTCGGCGGGGTGGGGCTGGCCTGGTGGATCGACCCGCATTTCGGCCCGAAATCCCTGACCGGCCTCGCCCTTGGCACCCTCCTGGGGGGCGCGTTGCAGTTGGTGGTCCAGTTTCCCGCCCTGCGGAAGGTGGGCTACCGCTTCCGGCCGGACCTGGTCTGGAGGGATCCCGGGGTGCGTTCCGTGCTGCGGCTCATGGGCCCCGCCGTGATCGCCGCCAGCGCCGTTCAGGTCAATGTGATGGTCAACGGCCGGTTCGCCTCGGAGCTCGCCGGCGACGGCCCCGTGAGCTGGCTGGGCTACGCATTCCGGCTCATGCAACTCCCTCTGGGCATGTTCGGCGTCGCCATCGGCACACTCACGCTGCCGCTCATCTCGCGGAGTGCCGCCGCGGGAAACATGGAGGAGTTCCGCTCCACGCTCTCCCGCGGGATGCGCCTGGCGTTTTTGCTCACCATCCCCTCGAGTGTGGGATTGATCGCGCTGGCGCGTCCGATCATCAGTTTGCTCTATGAACACGGCAAGTTTTCGGCTGAAAGCACCGTGCAAACCGCCGCGGCGCTCCAGCTGTATGCGCTGGGGTTGGCCGCCTACTCGGGTATCAAAGTGCTGGCCCCGGCCTTCTACGCCTTGGACAAACGCAACACGCCGATGCTGGTGAGTTTCGCCGCCATCGGCGTCAACCTCGGGCTCAACTGGCTCTTCACCTTCCGGCTCGGCATGCAGCACCGCGGGTTGGCGCTTTCAACGGGGTGCGTGGCCATGGCCAATTTCCTGGCGCTCTACGTTCTCATGCGCCGCCACACGCGATTCCTGGAGACGTGGCTGATGCTCCGGACCCTGGCCAAACTCGCCGTGGCCGCCGTGCCGCTCGCGCTGGTGTGTTGGGGCTCGGAGATGACGCTCCTGGCCGGGTGGGCGCATCTGCCTTTTGTTCTGAAGCTCACCTATCTCCTGGGGACCATCGCCGTGGCCGCCGCCTCTTTCTTCGGCGTCGCCATGGCCCTGGGGATCGACGGGCTGGAGGAGGTCTCCGCCCTGTTCCGGCGGAAACTGGGGCGTCTTTTGAAACGTTAACGGCCGGTTCCAGCGGGGACGCCTCCGGCGCCCGGGTCGGCTGCGGCATCGGCCTGGAGTTGCTGCAGGAGCTCCTTATAGCGGGCTTCCTCCCGGGAATAGGCTTGAAGCGCATGCGCGTCGTTCAAGTTCAACGCAACCCGGCGCGCCTCCAGTGTCGCGTAAATGCGTTGGATGGCGGCATGCCGCTGAGCCAGGGGAGCGAAACGGTCCGCCGCGAGGGCGTCGTCGGACGATGCATTGGGGGCCTCCGGGGCCTGGGATGGAGCCAGATCGCCCAGCGCCTCTTTCAACGGGCCCGGGGCGGATGCCGCGAGTTGGCGCAGGAGATCCTTGGCTTGGGCCCTTTTTAAAACGCCGTCCACGCTGTTTCCAAGATACGAGCGGGCGGCGAGATCGCCCGCCGCGAAAAGCAGGGCGCTCGCCAAGAAGAAGAAAAGGGAGCGGGTCCAGCTGATCTTGTGGACGCTCTTTGGCGCCGCCAACAGCACGGCGAACAACAGGATCGGCAGGAGCAGAACGCTCGCCGTGGTCAGCCCCGGGGATTCTTTGGCCGCGCCGATCCAAATCCCCGCGCCGGCCAGCAGTGCGACGCAGAGGGCGCCCACCCACAATCGGGCCAGGACCTTGACGGCGTTGGCGAGTCGGGAGGTCTCGTGTGTGAGGATTTTGGAGGTGAGATACACCGCGAGAAATTGGATCACGGCGCTCGTCGCGAGCCAGAGCCAGGGCTGAAACTCGCCTTGTCGCGCGGTCTCAAGAAACTCGTTGAGAGCCGAGGCGGCGTCGGCGAGGTGTGTCAGGACCTGGGCGGTCCCTTGGGGAAGGGGCAGAGGCATTGGGGGTTAACCTTCATCAAAAGCGGTCTGCGATCAACCGCCGCGTCCCGGGCTGTCCTTCCGGCCGGGGAAATCTCTGGGGGCACGGGAGCAGGAAGGAGGATTGCGGCCGTCGAGCAGGTCGCCGCGAGCCAGCGGGGGCTCGGAGCGGGAGCGTGGCGGGGAGATCCTCGCGCTTCGGTTCACGGGCGGCGGGGAGGGGAATGAAATGACCCAACAGCCCACGCGGGGGAGGGGGGGGCATTGAAAGAAAACGCGGCTTTTCTTTCAATGCGTCCGACCGATTGAAAGAAGGCTTTCAATGGTTGGAGGTGCTGCGGGTTTGGTGACTCCACGGCGGATTTGGAGCCTCAGGTCGATCGCGAGGGCTGTATCCCGGGTGATTGAACGCAAACCGTGGACGATCTCATTGAGCCGACGCGCCGGGGTCTTTCGCAACCCGGCATTCCGAGATGTTCGGGGGAATCAGAAACTCTTGCTCTGAAATTTCGCAGGGCTTCACCAGCGGTAGGAATGCTGCCTCGGAGTTCATCGGGGTTCATGGTGACCCACGATTTCTACGTCCGCCGGCCCGCTTTCCGTTCATCGAAAACAGACCCGCCATCAGCGATTGACGCGAAGGCGGTAGCTGACGCCCGTTGGCTCGGAGCGCTGTGTTCCCCGCAGGGGCTCCACGCCACAGAGATCGGCTGCGGGAATCTACGTGTTCCGCGCCAGCACATCATCCAGCTTTGTCGCTTTCAGGAGCTGAGCGGCGAGTGAGTTGTGCTTGGCGAGTTCGGCAAAGTGGGCTTCCCCGCATTTGAACTTGGCCTTTTCCTTGTCGCGGAGGTCGTCTGTGAAAAGACTGCTTTTGGTTTCAACCACAAAGTAGAGGCGCTCGGAGCCGTCTTTCTCCACGAGCACCGCCCAGTCCGGGTTGTAGGCGCCGAGCGGGGTGGGGATCCGGAACCAGGCCGGAAGCTTGGCGTAAACCTTGATGTCCTCGTTCTTCTCCATCTGCTCCGCGAAGCTCCGCTCGGTGTCGGACTGGTAGATGACCTTTTCGTGGACGCTCTTGTCGGCGTCGATCATCGACTTGAGGTAGCCGGTCAGTTCCTCCGTCTCAAAAAGTTCCTGGGCGTAGTATTCCTCGGCGCCGATGCGTTGGTATTTGATCCCGTCCACCAGCGCCATGCGTTTGGCGCGGTTGATCACCTCGGCGGCCAGCTCGATGAACTGCTGCGGGTTGCGTTGGAAGGCATCGAGCCGCGCGCTCTCGACGAGGATGCGGTGAATGCTGCGGCGTGTGAGTTGCGTCTTGTCCTGAAGGTCCGTGAGGATGTCTGGGATTTCGATGTCTCCTTCTTCGAGCGTTACCGGCATGGAAGTCGCCGCCTCTTCGGCAACAACGCCCGCGCGCCCGATTTGCAGGTCCGCCTTCCGCCATTGGAGGCGCGTGCGGGCGATGGGATGGGCGTCGAGATGGGATTTGAGCGCGGTGACACACCCCTCCAGCAGGGCCTCGTTGTCGAACTGCACGCGGTAGGTGGTCTTGTGTTTGATTCGCTCCCAGAGCGCCTTGAACTCCGTCCCGTTCAGCACCGCCTGCCGAGTCTTCACCTGCTTGCGTTCGTCGGCGTTCTTGATCTCCAGTCGCCCGGCCAGCTTGCGGAGGATTTCCTTCACCTGCGGTAGTTGCGCGGCGAACGGCTCCGGCAGCGTGAGCGTGCCGTCCTTGAGCGCCTTGCGCAGCGACTCCTGCACCTTGCCTTGGGCGTTCAGCAAGCCGGCGGTCTTCAAATGATCCCAGAGCAGCTTCGACTGGTCGAAGCCCAGCGGCGTGTCCTTGCCGTCGGCGCCCTTGACGGGGATGCCCGCAAACTGGTGCGTCTCCACCACGCCGAATCGGATGCCGGTGTCGTCCTCGATCTCCTTTTGCAGACGCTCCGCAAACTGCTCGTAGCTTTCCGTGGCGATGACGGTGAGCGTGTTCACCTCGAAGCCGCGCAGACGTTCCCCCTGTTGATTCACGCAGAGCCGCAGGCCGCGCCCGATGGTCTGGCGGCGTTCCCGCTCGGTGCCCATCTCGCGCAGTGCACAAATTTGGAACACGTTCGGGTTGTCCCAGCCCTCGCGCAGGGCGGAGTGGGAGAAGATGAACTTCAGCGGCGTCTCACGGCTCAGCAGCTTTTCCTTCTCCTTCATGATGAGATTGTAGGCCCGCTCGGCGTTCTCCCGATTGCCCTGGTTGTTCTCCTCCGTGTCCGTCCAGCCGCCTTTCTTGTCGATGGAGAAGTAGCCGTTGTGGACTTCTTCGGCCGCCGTGGTCACGTCCACCTCCTTGAAGAGGCTCCGGTAATCCGGGTGCTTGGAGAGGCGGCGGTATTCCTCCTCGAAGATGCGGGCGTAGTCGCCGTTCACCCGGTTCCCATCGGCGTCGTATCGGCGATAGCGGTCCACGGCATCGATGAAGAACAGGCTCAGGACTTTGACGCCCAGCGGAGCCAGCCGCTTCTCCTTCTCGAAGTGCTCCTTGATGGTGCGCTGGATCATTTGGCGCTGAACGGCCAGAGGCTCCACGTCGCCGTGGGCCTGGCCGGGACGGAGGTATTGCTCGCCGCCGGGGGAGCGCAGTTCCATGAACTCTTTGCCCTTCGCCACGCGGATGTTTCCAACGCGGCAGTCGTGGTAAACCGCCCTGCCTGTCGTCAGCTCCAGATCGTCGCCGTCCTGCACGGCGACCTCCCTGCGCGCAACCCCCGTGGCCGTCTGCATGTCGAGCTCCACCTTGGCGCAAATCGCGCCCCGCTTGTTGCTCACCGAAAGCAGCTTCACATAGGGCTTGTTGTGCCCGCCTTCCAACGTCGCCGCAGCCACCTCGATCTGCTTCACCAGCTTGCGCTCGTAGGCGTCCACGGCGTCGAGCCGGTAAACCATGTGATGCTTGTCCGTGTGCGTGGCGGAGTAGCGCAGCGTGCAAAGCGGGTTCATTCCGCCCAGCGCCTCCTTACCCCGTCCCTCCAGGCCGCCGTCCACGCTCTGCGGCTCGTCCACGATGAGGATCGGCCGGGTGGCTTTAATCAGGTCAATCGGCTTTTCGTCGCCGGTTTTCTCGCTTTCTTTGTAGAGGTTGTTGACGTCCTTTTTGTTGATTGCACCCACCGTCACCACCATCACTTGGATGTTCGGGCTGCTGGCAAAATTGCGGACCTGCCCGAGCTTCCCGGAGTCGTAGAGAAAATACTCATAGGGCACGCCGGAATAAAGCGCCCGGAAATGCTCCTCGGTGATCTGGAGCGACTTGTAAACCCCCTCCTTGATCGCCACCGACGGCACCACGATCACGAACTTAGTGAAGCCGTAGCGCTTGTTCAGTTCAAAGATCGTCCGCAGATAGACGTAAGTTTTCCCCGTGCCGGTCTCCATCTCCACGGTGAAATCGCCGGACGCCAGCGCGGCCGACGGCGGCAAGCCGTGGCGGAGCTGGATGGCGTGGAGGTTCTCCAGCACCTCATCATCGAGCAGGGTGAGCCGGTTGCCGATGCCGAGGTCGGTTTGGGCAAAAGCCAGACGGTCCTGCAGA
This sequence comes from Chthoniobacter flavus, assembly GCA_945860355.1. Lineage (GTDB taxonomy): Bacteria > Verrucomicrobiota > Verrucomicrobiia > Chthoniobacterales > Chthoniobacteraceae > CAIURC01. The sequence continues at coordinate 14,102 of CAMARB010000095.1, forward strand.
TCCGCCGGGTCGCGGGTGACGGTGAATTCCGTGCGGCAAATTTCCTGTCCGCGGAACAGGTCGCAGACCGCTTCGATGGCCTGGAGCTGGTAGTCGAGGTTGGGCTCAAAATGGAGTTTCATCGTGCGTCGCCGGAGATGGCGTTAAGGATTTTCAGTTTGAGCGATTCGTCATCTTCCCCCGCGGAAAGCATCGCCCTCATCCATTCACCCAGGAGGTCTTTGGAAATCGCGCCGGCGGCGACATGATAGCTGATGTTTTCCGCCTCACGAATGAAGTGCCCGCTGCAAAACAGGTAGCCGTTGAGGAGGAGCATGTGGGCACAGAGGGTAATGGCGATGCGTTTGTTTCCGTCCTGAAAGCAGTGGAACTTGCACGCGCAGAAAAACAAGTGCGTGAGCTTGTCCTCGAAAGTCGGGTAGTAGGCGTCATTCTGGATGTGTTCGAGGACGCTCGCCAACTGATCGATGTCCAAAACGCCAAGCGTCCCGCCGCCGCTTTTTTCCACCGTCAATGTGTGGATCTGGATGGCCTGCTCTGCGGTGAGGTAGCAATACGCCCTCATTCCCGCTCCTTGAGGCGTTTCATCACATCTTTGGCCTCCTCAAGACGCTCTGCGAGTTCCCTGCTTTTCTCACCCAGAAACCGCTCAAACTCGTCGCGTTGGAGGGGCACGACGTATTCTGAGGTGGACCCCGAAAATCGGGCCAGAGGATAAGCTATAGAAAAGCGGCGGCGGGGCGTATCAACACAACCCAAGAAACCACCGCAAATGAAAGCCA
>CAMARB010000096.1 GCA_945860355.1 Chthoniobacter flavus
AGGCGGTCATCGAATTCGACATGGAAGGCAACGTTCTCTCGGCGAACGCCAATTTCATCAAGCTCATGGGGATGACGGCCGACGACGTGGCCGTGGCGAATCACCAAAGCTTTTGTGAGGAAGCCGAGGCGCGCAGTCCGCAATACCGGGCGCTCTGGGAAAAACTCAAGCGGGGCGACTCGCACACCGGCGAATACCACCGGATCGGCAAGGGCGGCAGATCGGTGTGGATCGTCGGCTCTTACACCCCCGTTCTCGGACCTGAAGGTATCCCTTACAAGGTGGTCCTACTCGCCACAGACATCACCGCGTCCAAAACCGAGCTCAAGGTTCGCACCGACATCATGAACCTCACGAGCATCGTCTCCGAAGCCGATCTCAAGGGCGACATCCTCTGCATCAACGAAAAATTCTGCCAAGTCTCCCAATACACCCGGGAGGAACTCATCGGCAAACCGCACAACACGACCCGGCATCCCGACATGCCTAAGGAGGTCTTCAAGGAGATGTGGTCCACCATCGGTCGCGGCAATATCTTCCGCGGGATCGTCAAAAACCGGGCGAAAGACGGGACCCCGTATTACGTCGACGCGGTAATCGCGCCGATCCTGGGCGACAACGGGAAGCCTGTGAAATACCTCGGCGTTCGGTACGACATCACCGAGTCGGAGAAGGAACGCCAGAACATGCGGGGCATCTTCCGCGCCATCGACGCGTCCTACGCCTACGTTGAGTTCGACATGGACGGCAACGTCATCCAAGCGAACAAGAACTTCCAGGAAGTGATGGAGTACGACGCCGCGCAGCTCCGCGGGGTGCATCACCGCAGCTTCTGCAACAAGGAGACGGTGCATTCCGCTGAATACCAGCAGTTCTGGCCCGACCTCAAAGCCGGCCAGAGCAAGTCCGGCGAATTCAAGCGGCTCGCCCGGAGCGGCCGGGAGGTGTGGCTGCAGGCGGTTTACTCCCCCGTCACCGACGAAACGGGGCGGGTGACCAAGGTGATCAAGATCGCCACCGAAATCACCCAGGCGGTTCGGCAACGGCTCGCCCTGGTGGATGTGATCAAGGAGGTCTCCGACAGCGCCCAGGCCCTTGGCTCCGCGTCTGAACAGCTAACCGCCAATAGCGATCAGATGGTCGGAAACGCCGCTGAAACTTCGGCACAGGCCGCCTCCGCATCGGCGGCGGCGGAACAGGTCAGCAAGAACGTTCAGACCGTCGCCACGGGCACCGAGGAAATGAGCGCGAGCATCCGCGAGATCGCCAAAAACGCGCAGGATGCGGCGAAGGTGGCCACAGTGGGGGTGAAAGCGGCCGACAGCACCACCGCCACCATCGCCAAACTCGGGGGCAGCAGCGCGGAAATCGGCAAGGTGATCAAGACCATCACCTCCATCGCGCAGCAGACCAACCTGCTCGCACTCAACGCCACCATCGAGGCGGCCCGCGCCGGCGAGGCAGGAAAAGGCTTCGCGGTGGTCGCCAACGAGGTGAAGGAACTCGCTAAGGAAACCGCCAAGGCCACCGAGGATATCAGCCAGAAAATCGAGGCGATTCAGGAGGACACCAAACACGCCATCGCCGCCATCTCGGAGATCAGCGTCGTGATCAACAAGATCAGCGACTACCAGAACACCATTGCCAGCGCAGTCGAGGAACAGACGGCGACCACCAACGAGATCAGCCGCAACGTGACCGAGGCGGCCCGGGGCAGCACCGAGATCGCCCAGAACATTGTCGCCGTGGCGAACGCCGCCTCCAACACGACCATGGGCGCAAACGACACGCAGAAGGCCTCCGTCGAACTCGCGCGCATGGCGGCCAACCTCCAACGCACCGTCGCCGCCGCCAGTAATTAAAATCGGGGTATCCACAATTTGAATTCCCCCGCCCCCTCGACGATTCCCCGCTCGCAACCTACCGGACAACAGCCCCGCTCGCCCCGGATGGATCGCCCCCACTCTCAACACCCCATGGAAGGGGAATGGACCGCACCAGAAATATCCGCATGAGAAAAACACTCGAAAACCGATGGTCGGAGGGCGCCGTGCACCGCGCATCGTCGGCGTGTCCCTGCGCGAACCGGGAGCCTGGTCTCCCGGCGCAGGGGTTCCGCAACCCACTCAAAGAAAGGAGGGCCTATGAGAGCGCTGGTCGTCGATGACTCAAAGACAGTCCGCATGGTGCTAGGCAAGTCGCTCCGCGAGATCGGCCTCGACGTTCTGGAGGCGGGCGACGGCCAGGAGGCGGTCAACCTGCTTTACCGAGGGGAATCCGTGGACCTCATGCTGGTGGACTGGAACATGCCTGTGATGAACGGCTACGAGCTGGTGTGTGCGGTGCGGGCCAACATCCTCCTCAACGATGTGCGGATCATGATGGTCACCACGGAGTCGTCGATGGCCCAGGTGGAGAAAGCCATGGCGGCCGGCGCCGACGAGTATCTCATGAAGCCGTTCACCAAGGATCTCCTCCTTGAAAAACTAACCCTGCTGGGGATTCCCTAGGTGCCGCTTCGCCCGCGCCCCCGCCCCTTCCGCTCAGCACCTTATTAAAGGCTTCATGGAAAAAATCCGCGTGCTGGTTGTGGATGACTCAGTTCTTATCCGGCAGTCACTTTCTCAACTGCTCAACAAGGATGAGGAGATCGAGGTGGTGTGCACGGCCGCGAACGGAAAAATCGCGCTCTCCCGGCTCGACCAAGTCTGCCCCGACATCGTGACCCTCGATGTCGAGATGCCGCAGATGGGAGGAATCGAGACCCTGAAATGGATCCGCGAAAAACATCCGAAGCTGCCCGTGATCATGGTCAGTTCGTACACCGAACCGGGCGCACCCCAGACCCTGGATGCCATCGCCCTCTGCGCGAACGACTACGTCACCAAGCCCAATTTCCATCCCTCGGACACGACCACGTTCGAGAGCATGGGCCAGCTTTTGATTGCAAAGATCAAGGCGCTCCGGCAGCGGGGGTTGCTGCTCCAAATGAAAGCCTCGGTCTCCGGGAAAGTGTCCACGCCGGAAAAGAGGCCCCCCGCCGCGCCATCCGTTTACAGCTCGGGCGAAGCAAGCATTCTGGCGATTGGCGTTTCCACTGGCGGCCCCAACGCCCTTGCGGCACTGATCCCTGCCTTGGGCGACTCCCTGCCCGTGCCCGTCGTGATCGTCCAGCATATGCCGCCCGGATTCACCAGGATGCTGGCCGAAAGGCTCTCCTCGCTCTCGGGCCTCCGCATCCGGGAGGGCGTCGAAGGGGAGCTCCTCAAGGCGGGCGAGGTTTGGATCGCGCCCGGCGGCCGTCACATGGCGGTGGAGGCATCTCGGGATGGCGTCAGGCTCCGGCTCAATGACGCCCCCCCGGAGAACTCCTGCCGCCCCGCAGTCGACGTGCTCTTCCGCTCGGTTGCCGCGGCCTACGGATCCAAGGTCCTGGGCGTGGTGCTCACCGGCATGGGCCAGGACGGACTGCGAGGCTCCCAATCCATCTGCTCCGCAGGCGGCGTGGTCCTGGCCCAGGACGAAGCCACCAGTGTCGTCTGGGGCATGCCCGGCGCCGTGGCGACCGCGGGATTGCCCGAAAAAATCCTGCCCCTGCAAGAACTCGCGCCGGAGATCCTCCGGCGGCTCTCCCCGCGTCCCAGAAAAACCCCGCCACTTGTGCCGCTGAAAAGCGAACCGTTGCAAAAGCCCACTGCCAAAGAATGAACGTCCCCGATTTTGACTACGTTCGCCACTACGTGCACAAACACGCGGCCATCGTCATTGAGCCCGGAAAGGAGTACCTGGTGGAGTCGCGTCTCCTGACGCTGGCCAGGAAGGAAAACATTCCCAGCATCGAGGTGCTGATGGAGAGCCTCCGCAAAGACCCTAAAAGCCATCTGCACCGCCGCGTCTTGGACGCGATGACAACGAACGAAACCTCGTTTTTCCGGGATGCGCACCCGTTTGAGGCGCTCAAGAAGTTCATCCTCCCGGAGCTCTTGGAGAAGCACAAGGTAACCAAGCTCATCAATTTCTGGTGCGGCGCGGCGTCCACCGGACAGGAGTCTTTCAGCGTGCTCATGACCATCGCCAACCATTTCCCGGAGCTGCTCAACTGGCGAATGAGCTTCACGGCGACGGACCTCTCCAAGGACGTCCTCGCGCAGGCAAAGTTGGGCCGCTTCAGCCAGTTTGAGGTCAACCGGGGCCTCCCGGCGGCGATGCTCATCAAGCATTTCAAGCGCCATGGCGACTACTGGGAGTTCGATGAAAACCTGCGCAAACGGGTGGATTTCCGCGAGATGAACCTCGTCGAACAGTGGCTGCCCATGCCGCCCATGGACATCGTTTTCCTGCGCAACGTTCTCATCTACTTCGACATCGCCACAAAGAAAACCATCCTCGGCAAGATCCATGATCTGCTACGGCCCGGAGGCTACCTCTTCCTGGGCGGCGCCGAATCCACCATCAACCTCGACGAACGCTTCGAGCGCGTCGTCCTCGCCAAGTCCACCTGTTACCGGCGGGTCCAGTCTTAAACGTTGTTAAACTCTACGCACCCGGACGCGTGGCAAGCATCCTGCTTTTTGCTGCCGGGCGTGTCTCACCCGCGCCGATCCAACCGAATGAAAGCCGCACCCTTGTTTTGTTTTGAAGATGTCTGTGACTGGCTCAGCCAAGCCACGCCGGAAATCTTCCAGGCCAGCTTCCAGCTCTCCGCCTTTCCCATTCCCGCACCGCCGACGAACGGCATCAGCGATCCGCTCATCGCCAGCCGCACCTCCTTTTCAGGGGCCTTCGAAGCGACCCTCGTCCTGGCAGCCAAAACCTCCGGTGCCCTCGTTCTCGCCAGCCGAATGCTCGACATCCCGGAGCCCGAGGTCCGCCCCGAGAACCTTGATGACGTGATGAAGGAACTCGGCAATATGATTCTCGGCGCCGTGAAATCACGGATCTCGGATCTCGGGACAGAGTGTTCCATGGGGATTCCCCAGTCCGCCGAGTGGTCAGACGCCGCTGAGGAGCTTTGTTACGCCTCGGAGAACGGCCCCTGGCGCCAGCGGATGAAGTTCGGATTCGGTTCCGGCGAACTGCTGGTGGACCTTGCGTTTTCGGCCGCCGACCCAAGCAAACAACCCGCACCCAAAGCGCGCTAACCCGCCTCCTTCGCGAGGGCGGGTCCGCCGCAAACCCAAGGACCCTTTCGTATGCTGCAACGCATCTCCCTTTCCTCGAAATTCAGGCTGATTCTGGCCTGTTTCACCGCCGGTTTCCTCCTCCTGGGTGGAGTCAGCGCCTGGATCCTGCAAAACGTCAAAGTCAACGGTCCCCGCTACGATCGGATCATCCTGGGAAAGGACCTCAAGGCCGACATTCTGCCCCCACCCGGCTACATCATTGAGAGCTACACCATCGCCCTTGAAGCCCTCGAGGCGGGCATCAACGAGCTTCCGTCGCTCTTCGACCGGGGCGATGTGCTGAAGAAGGACTTCGAGGACCGCTCCCATTTCTGGGAGACGAACCTGCCCACCACGGAAATGCAGAAGGTCATGTTCACCGAGGCGCGCCCGCCCGCGATCCGCTTTTTTTCTGTGCGGGACACCCGCTTCAAGTCGGCGCTGAAGGCGGGGGAGGGCCAGAAGGCGGTAGAGATTTTCCACAGCGAGCTCAAGCCGCTCTACGAGGAGCACCTCAAGGCCATCCTCAAGTTGGTGGAGCTCTCCAACCGCTTCGACGAGGCCGAGGAACTCAGCGCCCGCAACGTGGTCTCCAGATCCGGCATCGCGCTGCTCCTGGTCTTTGCCGGAACACTCGGCTTTGTGGTGTTTCTCTCGCGCCGTTTATCCTTCGAGGTTCTCTCCGCGCTCCAACGCACGGCGCAGGCGCTCAAGGCGGCCGCAAGCGGCGACTTCCGCCAGAGCCTCCATCACGCTGCGGACGACGAGCTCGGTCACATGACCCAGTCCGTCAATGAAGTGCTTCAATCCATCCGCTCCGTGCTGCTGGCGGACGTGGTGGACTGGACGGTTGTCGCCGAAAACCAGCGCAAGGCGCTCCGGGAGAAAGAGGAGGCCGCCATCGTCCAGCAGAAGGTCCAAAACATTCTCTCCATCGTCAGCGCGGCGGCGGCGGGCGATCTCACACAGACGGTTTCCGTGCAGGGCAGCGACCCGATCGGGCGGGTTGGCGAGGCGCTCAACACGCTGCTCAAGAACTTCCGCGCCAGCGTCGAGTCCTTCGCCAAGTCCATCCACGGGCTCTCGTTCGCATCCCAGCAGCTCTCCTCGCTGAGCACCGAGATGAGCGCCACGGCGGAGGAAACCAGCGGTCAGTCCAACACCGTGTCGGCTGCGGCCGAACAGGTCTCGCGCAGCATGCAAACCGTCGCGGAGGGCACCGAGGCGGTCTCCGGGGGCATCCGCGCAATCGCGAAAAACGCGACCCAAGCGGCCCGGGTCGCCGCCGACGCCGTCAAGATTGCGGAGGGCACCAACAACACGATCAACCGGCTCGGGGAATCGAGCGCGGAAATCGGACACGTGATCAAACTCATCACATCCATCGCCCAGCAGACGAACCTGCTCGCTTTGAACGCCACGATTGAGGCGGCGCGCGCGGGTGAATCCGGGAAAGGCTTCGCCGTGGTCGCCAACGAGGTCAAGGAATTGGCAAAGGCGACCGCCGACGCCGCGGACGTGATCAGCAAAAAGGTGCAATCGATCCAGGAGTACACCCACGAGTCGGTGGACGCCATCGGCCAGATCGGCACGGTGATCTTCTCCATCAACGAGATTTCCGACACCATCGCCACCGCCGTGGACCAACAAACCGCCACCACAAACAACATGAGCCGGACCATCAGCGAGGCGGCAACGGGCGGCTCGGAGATCGCCCGCAGCATCGCGGGAGTCGCCCAGGCGGCGGACGCCACGGCAAAGGGCGCCTCGGAGAGCCACCAGGCCGCATGCGAGCTCTCGGGCATGGCGGTCGAACTGCAGAAGCTCGTCGACCACTTCCATTACAAAGCCCCCGGCAAGTAGAGCCGCCCGGACACGGCGTCCGGGCACAGGCGGAATCAAAACAACGCGAGCATCAACGCATCCGGCTGGTGTCAGGTGACCATCTGGGGGCCCGGCCGGAATGGCAACGGACGGAGGGGTTTTTTTGGGGCGGCCGGAGGGCTGTAACGACCGGAGAGAATTACGTGGCGCGTTGAGGCGTGGGCAGTCCGGGGAGTTGGCGCGAGCTTAGCCCCTCTAAGCGACCGCGGAATGGCTGCGGGAAGATTGGCCTTCAGGCCAGCCTCCGCCAAAAATGGCGACCGTGCTCAAGCCCGCTCAAGCCCGCTCAAGCCCGCTCAAGCCCGCCGCTCATTGAGCAGATCACCGGCATCGCCTGGGAAACGGGCATCGTTCCCGCAGGGAACGCGGCTCGTAGCCGGTGGTCGAGCGAAGCGACACCACCGGATTCCAACCCGCAAAAACGCCGCATCCCGCAGGGATGCCAGAAACTCAGGGAGTCAATCGCAGCCCAAACCCTGCGGCATCCGCTTGGAAAGGATTACCCCACTCCACCTTCACAGGCGCGTGGTCGCCGACATCGTTCCCAAGAAGAGTGTCCCCCACCCCAATGTCATTTGGAGCAAGCCGCCCGCATTTTCCCCCGCCGCCCATCCTGCCCCGCCTTGTCGCCTACGAGATCAACGCTTCCATCCCGGCCGTCAGCTCCGCGAGAGGCGGCATGTTGTTGAGAATGTCGTCCCGGTCGAGGCTGATCATTTTCGCCACCGCATCTGGCCAAGCGGCGGAGATCTCGTCCGCAGACAACTGGTTGTCCTCGGCCCGCACGCGCCATGCGGCGAGATGGATGAGACAGGCCATGGGATCCAGCGTTTCCTCCGCTAGAGGTTCGGGCGCACGGCGGATCGCCGTGCAGATGGTGGATGGGAACCGCCAGTGGGTGGCGAGACCCGCCCCGGCTTCCGCGTAGTCGAATCCGAAGGTGTCGCGCTCGGCCTCATGACGCCGCGGATCCATCACGTCTGAGATTTTGTCGATCTCGAGCATCTCCTCAGGCATCGACAGGCGCATGAGCAGCTGTCCGATACTGTGCATCATTCCCACGCTGAAAGCCAGGTCGCGGTTGAGATGCGCCTCCTTGGCGAGATATTTGGCGAGACAGGCGACCAGCAGACTGTTCATCCAGAACTTGGGCAGGTTGATGCCGGGCATGGATTTGAAGCTCCCGGTGAGCCCGGAGGAGATGACGAGGGTGCGCACGGTGACAAAACCCAGCATGCCCACGGCGTCGTTGACCGTGCCGATCTCGCGCGAGACGTGATAATAAGCCGAGTTTGCCAAGCGCAGCAGCTTGGCGCTGAGCACCTGATCGGCCGAGATCTTACTCGCGATTTCATCGATGGACACGCCGTCGTTGTGAAAGCTTTCGATGAGCTCCTCCACGACCTTGGGAACGCTGGGAAGGGAACTCGCTTTGTCGAAGAGGGCGTCGACGCCGGGGTTATCGATGTTTGTCATAAGTGGCAGGGGCTAAGCGTTTGAAGTGCGGCTCAAACACTCCAGAAGTCGCGGCCAGCCCGGCAGGACGAGACCGCGAGGATTTCTGGAGTGGGTTTCATAAGCGTTATTGGGCAAAAATCCGGTCACGTGTGAGAGGCGCTTTCTCAGTCGATTCTTTCAAGATGCTGCCGCTGCCATTTCCGGGACCATTTCATTGCCGAACCCCCAGGAGCAATTGACATGCCCCGGACGGGGCCCACCGCACAATGCGTCCCCGGTCCCTCCCCCCCCCGCCGCCCGGCCCGCCGGCTCCTCGTTTATTCAAGCTGGCTGCGAAGCGCCTCAAACTCCGTCCGGAGCTGCTCAAGTTGCGCGCTGAGCTCGGCTACCTGGCGCTCCAAAACCATCAGGCGGGGTTCCGGGGTCACCACCTCCACCGGCTCGGACTCGGCACCGGCCTCCGAGAGAAGCTGGAGATAACGCCGTTCCTTCTGCCCGGGCCGCGCGGGCAACACACGCACGAGCGGCGAACTGCCCGCCCCGAGGGCCTCAAGGGTTTGCTCCACGGCCTCCAGCGAGAGCGCCCCGCAAAGGCGTTCCGTGCGCGCCCGAAGCTCTCCCGGGGTCTGGGGACCTCGGAGCAGCAAAACGCAGAGCACCGCCGTCTCGCGAGCGTTGAGTTCGTAGTGATCCGGCAGCACATGCCGGTATTTGAGCACCCGCGCGCCCCCCATTTGGATCGAAGTCGCCAGCTTTTTCTGTCTCAGGCCATACACCCCCTGCTCCACAGTCGCCTCGTCGTAACTCGCCACGGGCTCGCGGTTGGTCGCCTGATTACAGGCCGCCTGAAGCGCGTTGAGGGAAAGCGGATAGTTCTCCGGCGTGGTCCGCTCCTTTTCCAACAAACAACCCAAAACCCGAGTCTCCAATGCGTTGAGGTTGAAGTCTGACATGGCCGTGGATCTTGCGCGGGGACGGGGCCCGGCTCCGAGTCAAAAATCTCTTCCCTGCCGAACACGGCACGTTTGATCCCGCCCCCGGAGCGTTTCATTCCCACGAAGCGTTGCCACCCCCAGTCCATCCCTGTTGCAGCCGCCACGGCCAGGCCGACTTCGCCCAAGCGTGCATCCTCCTTTTGAAGTTTATCCGGGGTTTAAAACCAAGACTTGCAGCTTTGCCAAGGCCGCTACTAGCGTCGCGCGGTCTGTTGGAGGCAGTCTCCCCGCGACGGGCAGGAAACACCCCTCCCAAAAAACAGCGCCTCCCCCCCCCGTTATTCCCCCCTGCTTACTCCGCCCAAGTCGGCCCTTTTTTCAATCCGTCCCACTGCTTTTCATGAAATCCAAATCCCTCCTTACCACCCTCTCGTTTCTGACCTTGGGCGCCGCGGTGCACGGCGGCGAACTAGCGTCCCCGCCCCCCACCGCCACACAAACTGCCACCGAGGAAGGCTGGCACTTCCGCGTGGTGCCTTACGGCTGGGTCACGGCCATTAAGGGCGATATGGGCATCGGGCCGCTGGTGGCGCCGGTCGATATCAGCATGAAAGACACCCTGCGTGATCTTGATATCGCGGCCATGGCCGTGTTGGAGGCCAGTTATGGACGCTGGTCTTTCGGGGCCGATATCACCTACGCAAAAACCACCGGCGACCTCGATGCCGGCGGACGGATCTTCAGCGGCTTCAAGCTGGAGCAGGAGCAGTGGGTCATCAATCCGGTGATCGGGTACAGCGCCATCGACCTGGAACGATGCAAAGTCGAGGTATTTGGCGGGGTCCGGATCAACGTTTTTGAAGCCACGCTCACGGGCGACCTTGTCAGGGGTGGCCAGAGAGCCCGGAGCGCCGGGGTGGACTGGGTGGACCCCGTTGTCGGCCTGCGCGCACAAGCCGATCTCTGTTCCCGGGTGTTTGTTCGGTGCAATGGCGACATTGGCGGTTTTGGCGCCGGATCCGACTTCACCTGGCAGGCGTTTGCCGGGCTGGGCTACCGGATCACGAAGTCGCTCAACCTCGGATTGGGCTACCGCGCGTTGGGCGTCGACTACAACGACGGCGAATTTGTGATCGATACCGTAACCCACGGGCCGTTGCTCGGAATCGAGCTCCATTGGTGAACCCCGCCCGAGCGCGGAACCGCCAGACAGCTCTTTGAATGAAACGCAACGCACGGGCCGGGGCCTCGTCCAGTCGCGCATTACACGTGCGGCTCGTGTCCCGCGGGCGCCGCTTCCGTGTGCGATGAAAACCTTCTTCGATCTCATCGATCAGCTCCGGGACCCTGCGCAGCCTGATCCTCAAAGCGTGGAATCGGAAATCCTCGCCCGGTTCCAAGCGGAGAAATCCATCTTCGCATTGGACATGAGCGGATATTCGTTCTCCGCGCGCCGGGGCGGAATTCTCCAGCACCTCTGCAAAATCCGCGAGATGCAGGCGTTCTGCCGCCCGATCATCGCCGCACACGGAGGCGAAATCGTTCGGCTCCTGGCGGACAACGTGCTCGCCGTGTTCGACAGTCCGGATCCCGCCATTGAGGCCGCCCTCGACATGCAACGCGCCTTGGGAAACCCGCATCCCTCTTTCCGCCGGGACTGGATGCTTTCGGTCGCCATCGGGATTGATCACGGAAAAATCCTGTTGGTCCCCGGCGCCGACTGCTTTGGGGACGCGGTGAACATCGCTTACAAGCTCGGGGAGGACGTGGCCCGGGGCGGCGAAATTTTGATCACCGAAAATGCCCGCACCCATCTCACGGGAAGCTTCGAACTGGAATCCTTAGACCTCTCCATGTCAGGCCTCAGGATCCCGGCACACCGGGTCATCGTGTAGGCTTCCGTCGGGCGCCGGGTTCAGACCAGGGTCGGAACGGTGCGTTTACCGAGCGGCGCAAAACACACCAGGGCCAGGCGAAAGTGGGCGAATCCGAACGGGATCCCGACAATCGACACGCAATAGGCGAATCCCGCCAATGTGTGGGAAATGGCCAGCCAAAGCCCGGCAAGGAGCACCCAGAGGATGTTGGCCAGCAGCGTGCCGGGCAACTGGGTTTCCCCGAGTGCCTCGGCATCCACCAAACGGCGCCCAAATGGGAACGCCGCGAACCGGGCGATCCGGAAAGACGCCACGGCAAACGGGATTCCCACCACCGTGAGAGCCAACAGACATCCCGCAACCAGCCAAAGCAGAGCCGACAACACGCCGCCCCCGAGCACAAACCAGAGCCCGTTCATGAGGGCGACAATAAAACGGTTGGTGAACGTAAACCGCTCCTCGATCATCACCCTCGTCCGGCCGCGATCCGAAGAATTGCTCATAAAAAAACCATCGCCAAAGGGTGGCAACAATCAACGGGGATCATCGCCCGTCGGGGGAACGGCTGACGAGCTCGGTTGCGCCGTCGGAAAACTGGATCCGGCGAGCCCGGAAAAGAGCGCCGAGCGCCTGTTTGAAAGCTTTTTTGCTCACCCCGAACGCCTCCCGGATCACCTCCGGCGCGCTGGAATCATCCAATTCCAAACGCCCCCCCCCCGATTTGAGCGCGTCCAGAATCTGTTCGGTTAACGGCGCGATGCGTTTGTAGCCCGATTCATCCAAACTCAGATCGATTTTTCCATCGCCGCGAATCTCACGGATAAAGCCCCGGAGCCGCTGGCCGACCGCCAAGGGGGCGGGCACCGGCCCCTGGTAAAGCAACCCCCAGTGGGCGCCTTCGATGATGGCCTTGAATCCAAGCGGGGTCTGCTCGGTCAGGAGGAGCTGCACCGCCTGGCCCGCTTGATAATGCGGCTCGGTTTGATCCAGATACCGGTCGAGCTTCGTGCTGGCCATGATCCGCTGGCTCCTCGGGTCCAACGTCACCGCCACCACCACCCAATCCCGCGCCCGGGCCCGGCCCGTCTGCTCGCGCAGGGGCAAAAGCAGATCTTTGCTCAAGCCCCAGTCCAGAAACGCACCCACGCCCGGTTTCACGCCGATCACCTGCAGGAGGGCAAACTCGCCCACCTGCGCGTACGGCTGCTCGGTGGTGGCGACCAAACGATCCTCGGAGTCCCGGTAGATAAACACGTCGAGCTGCGATCCAGGGGCGACGCCTTCTTTGGGGACGTAACGTTTGGGCAGAAGGATTTCCCCCAGAGAACCGCCGTTGAGGTAAAGACCCGGAGCCGCTTCCCGGACCACCGGGAGCTTCCGGCGCTGACCAATTGCCGATATCATCGGGGCATTCTAGGCGCTTCCCTCCGTCGAGCACACCCCCAATTCACCGTCCCCGCGCTCATTTGCCCGAGCTCGGATCCGTTCCATCGGGAAAAAACACGCCTCTCCCCCTTCCGCCGGGGCGCCATCGTGGGAGGGGGACTCCCCCCAAAAAACGAAGACCAAACGTCTCCAGCTAACTTTTACTAGCGCACCACTCAATCACCTGCGTCGCCGTCTGGAGACCCACCAACCACGCCGATTCCACCCGGGACTCCGAGCGCGCATCACCACTGACAAAAAACCCCGCCGGCAACTCCGGCAACTCCGGGCTCGTGATCAGACGCGCAAACCCCCAGCGGTGCGTAAAAGACGCGCGCCTGGCCTCCTTCGGCAACGCCCATTTCTCCTCCAGAAGCCCTTGCAGCTCCCCGGCCCATTGATCCGGAGGCGCCTCAAAAAACTCCCCGCTCCACGCCGGTGAAGCCTGGGCGACAAACACAGTCTGCCCGGGGATCACCCGGCCGGCCTTATGGTTTTCACACGCAGACCACGCCAGGGCGCTCTCCCGGTCCAAACGCGCATAAACGCCTTCGGAGGTCCCGGCCCAGGACCCTTCGTAGGAGAAAAAAGCCGTCAAACAAGGGGCGTAATCCTCTCCGGCCGACACCCCCAGAAGCCGCGCGGTTTGAGGCCAGGGCGCCGTGCTCACCACCGCGGAAAAACTTTCCCCGCCCAAGAGCCATTGACCGCCCGATTCGACGACCGAATCCACCGGCGTTTCAATGCGGATGGGCAGCCCGCCCAGCAGGGCCTTACCCAGACGATTGTTCCCCTGGCGATGAAACCAGCGGGGGGATTCAGCGGGGATCTCCTCCCCGGTTGCGTCCAAAAACGCCGCCCGGATCTGGTCCGTGTCTCCGGGACAAACGGCATCCAAAACAGCCCGGAACTCCTCCGATCGCACGGTGAAATACTGGGCCCCGTGATCGACCACGTGCCCCTCCCACCGCCGCGTCGCGCAGCGGCCACCGAGACTGCGGGACTTTTCAAAGACGACCACCGACACGCCCGCCTCCTGCAGGGCCCGCGCGCAACTTAAACCCGCGATACCCGCCCCGATCACCGCCACCCGGGGCGGATTGCTTCCACTCCATTTCTCGGGAGGATTCATCGGCCTAGGTTCCCGGGGGAAACTCCGTTGCGAGCCCGATGTCCTGCCATTTCTCAAGCTCCGCCTGCGTGGCCGCCAATTTCTTGCGCACCTTTTCCTGGGCGTATTTCCCCAGCACCAGCCGCAGCGGGGGCGTCGGGGAATCGACCACGGCAAAAATCGCGGCGGCGGCCCGCTCGGGATCACCCGGCTGTTTACCCTCCATGGTTTGCAGGAACTTGAGGAACTTGCCGCTGGAGCGGTCGTATTCGGGCATGGCGTGGGCTGCGGGCCGAAGCGACCGGCCGATGAATCCCGTGCGGAACGGCCCGGGCTGAACCAGGGTCACGTGAATCCCAAAGGGCTTGAGCTCCAAAGCGAGGGATTCGGAGGCGCCTTCCAACGCCCATTTGGAGGCGCCATAGATGGAAAACCCGGGGTAATTGGAAATCGCAGCCGCCGCCGAGATGTTCACGATATGGCCGCGGTTCTGCGCCCTCAGAGTGGGCAAAGCCGCGCGGATCACCTCCAAGGCGCCAAAGAAATTCGTGGCGAAATTGGCCGCGACCTCCTCTGCGGAGAGCTCCTCGAGCGCACCGGCCACGGCATAACCGGCGTTGTTCACGATCACGTCCAGCCGACCAAACGCCGCCGCCGCCTCCGAGACGACCGCCCGGACCTGCCCGGGATCGGAGACGTCCAGGGCCAAACACCGGCATTGCCCCGGAAATTCCCGGCTCAATTCGGAGAGGACATCCAGGCGACGCGCCGTGGCGATCACGCGTTCGCCTTGG
>CAMARB010000097.1 GCA_945860355.1 Chthoniobacter flavus
TGAACGCACCATCGCCTGGCTAAAAAACTTCAGGCGTCTGCGCGTCCGCGATGAGCGCCGCGCCGATATTCACCTCGCGTGGCTTATCTTGGCTTGCGCCATGATCTGCTTCCACCAGCTCTGAAAGCCGTTTTGTTAGAGCCTCTTAAGATCGAGAAAGACTCCCTGGTCTCGGCAACGGTTGTTGCCTCGCGCAAACTTCGCGGGCAGTCCGACGGCACTGACACGTATCGCGTCACGGTCAAATTGCCGCTCAAAGGCGTAACCGGGTTCCGCATCGAAGCGCTCCGCAAGAACGCACCCACGGTTGGCCTAGCCTCCAACGGAAACTTCGTCCTGAGCGAGGTGAGCATTGAAGGGCCGGGAAAAAAACCGATCGCGCTGAGCGAAACGGCAAGCTCCTTTGAGCAACCCGGGTTTTCCTCCAAATCCGCGATCGACGGGATTGCCACGGAAAAAGCCAATGGCTGGGCGGTGCTCGGCGGCACGGGTGCGGCTCAAGCACTGGTGGTAAAGACTTCCGCTCCCCTCGAAGGTGACGGAGAGACGGAGTTAACGTTCCATTTGAAGTTCGCCTGGGGCGATTACCACGGGATCCGCCAACTCCGCCTGAGCGCCACCTCCATCGCGCAGCCCACCCAAGCGAAGGTCTTCGCGGCGCCGGAAAAGGACATCGAGGACGTCCTCAAAACCGATCCCTCAAAACGGACGCCCCCCCAAAAGACAAAGCTGGCAGCCCTCTACCGGGAGTTCGCCCCGGAATTGCTGGATCTCCGCACCCGGCTTCAGAGCGCCGCGATGGCAAAAAATGACTTCGAGGCGACCGTGCCCAACTGCCTCGTGAGTTCGCAAGGCAAACCGCGAACCGTCCGGATTTTGCCGAGGGGCGACTGGATGAATGAGAGCGGCGAGGTGGTTTCCCCTGCGCTCCCGCACTTCCTCCCGCAACCAAAACGCGAGGGGAACGAGCCGTTGACCCGGCTCGACTTGGCGCGCTGGCTGATTTCCAGGGAGAACCCACTGACTGCGCGGGTCTTCGTCAACCGCCTTTGGAAACAGTTCTTTGGGACCGGGCTCTCCAAGGTCCTGGACGACCTGGGGGCCCAAGGCGAGCCGCCCGTCAACCCGGCGCTGCTCGACTGGCTCGCCTCGGAATTCATGGACAGTGGCTGGGACGTCAAACACGTCGTTCGGCTCATTGTCACCAGCCAGACCTACCGGCAGACGTCCACCGCCTCCAAAGAGCTCCAAGCGCGGGACCCCTACAACCGCGAACTGGCGCGCCAGAGCCGGTGGCGTCTGGATGCGGAGCTCGTGCGCGACCAGGCGCTGCAAGTCGCGGGACTCCTGCAACTCAAGGTCGGTGGCCCCAGCGTCAAGCCCTACCAGCCGGAAAACTACTGGGAAAACCTCAACTTTCCTCCCCGAGTCTACGAGAACGACCGGGAAACCAACCAATACCGCCGGGGGCTTTACACGTGGTGGCAGCGCTCCTACCTGCACCCGAGCATGCTCGCATTTGACGCCCCAAGCCGGGAAGAGTGCACCGCGGAACGGATCCGCTCGAACATCCCCCAGCAAGCTCTGGTGCTGCTCAATGATCCGAGTTATGTCGAGGCGGCCCGGGTGTTTGCGGCCCGCATCCTGACCGAAAGCCGGGGCACAAACAGCCAACGTTTGGCCTGGGCTTTTGAACAGGCGCTCTCGCGCCCCGCGCGAGAGGAGGAACTCAAAGCGCTGGCGGCCTTGCTTGACGCCAACCTCCCCCTCTACCAGCAGGACCCCACTGCGGCGGCAGCCTTGCTCGGCGTGGGCCTAGCGCCCCAACCCCAAAACATCGACCCGGCCCAACTGGCGGCCTGGACGCAGGTGGCCCGTGCCCTTCTCAACCTGCACGAAACCATTACCCGTTCCTGATTTCATCCCATCCCGCTGTTCCCATGAACGACTTCGCCCAATTCTCCGCGCAGCAACTCACCCGCCGCACATTTCTCGGCAAAACCGGCGCCGGCATCGGTTCCTTCGCGCTGGCCTCCCTCCTGAGCCCCGATTTAGGGCTCGCGGCAGCCCCCGGCGCCCGGGGCAAAGGCCTCCTCCAAACGCTCCACTTTGCCCCCAAAGCCAAGCGTGTGATCTATCTCACCATGGCGGGCGGCCCATCCCATCTCGAGACCCTCGACTACAAACCCAAGCTCGCCGCTATGCACGGCCAGCCCATGCCCGAGAGCATGACCCGGGGCCAGCAAATCGCTCAACTCCAAGGACAAAAACTCCTCTGCCACGGCCCCCAGTTTCCGTTCCAGAAGTTCGGCAAGTCCGGGGCCGAGATCAGTGAAATCTTCCCGCAGATCGGCGGCGTCGCGGACGAGCTCTGCATCATCCGCTCGATGACCAGCGACGCGATCAATCACGATCCCGCCCACATGTTCATGAACACCGGGTCCCAGATCGCCGGTCGGCCGTCCATGGGGGCTTGGGTGACATACGGGCTGGGGAGCGATTCCCAGGACCTGCCCGGGTTTGTCGTCCTCACGTCGCTCGGACGCGGCGGTCAAAACCAGCCCATTGCCGCGCGCCAGTGGGCCTCGGGCTTCCTGCCCAGCCGCTTCCAGGGGGTCCATCTCCGGGGCAAAGGCGACCCGGTGCTCTACCTCACCAACCCGCCCGGGGTGAACCGGGGTCAGCAGCAGGAGCTCATCAAGACCATCAACTCGATCAACGCCAAACACGACGCCCTCGTGGATGACCCGGAAATCGCTACGCGGATCGCGCAATACGAGATGGCTTTCCAGATGCAGGCCAGCGTGCCCGAGCTCACCGATGTGAGCGGAGAACCCCAGTCCATCCTCGACCTCTACGGATGCAAACCGGGCGACGGCTCCTTTGCCTCCAACTGCCTTCTGGCAAGACGCCTGGCCGAGCGCGGTGTGCGCTTCATCCAGCTCTACCACAAGGACTGGGATCACCACGGCGGCCTCAAACAAGGCATCGCATACAAGGCCGAGGAGGTGGACCGCGCCAGCGCGGCTCTCATCAAAGACCTCAAACAGCGCGACATGCTCAAGGACACGCTGGTCGTCTGGGGCGGCGAATTCGGGCGCACTCCGATGTCCCAGGGCGGCGACGGCCGCGACCACCACAACAAAGGTTTCTCCATCTGGATGGCAGGCGGCGGCATCCAGCCTGGAACCACCTACGGCGCCACCGACGAGCTCGGATACGCCGCAGTCGAAAACCCGGTCGAAGTCCACGATCTCCACGCCACCATGATGCGACTCCTGGGCATCGACCACAAAAAGCTCAGCTACCGCTTCCAAGGCCGCGACTTCCGACTCACGGACGTCAAAGGCCACGTGATGGAAAAGATCTTGGTTTAGCACCCGCCGAGGCGATCAAGCCCCGAAGAACTCGCTCCATTCCGCAGGCTTGAATCCCACGACCCCGCCGGACGGCACCAAAACGAAGGGCCTCCGGATGAGGTTCCCGTTCGCGGCGAGCAGGTTCAACACCTCGTCCACGGAGAGCCCTGGCAACCGCTCGCTCATGTTCAGCGCCCGGTAGTCTTGGCCAGAAGTGTTGAACAACCTGCGCACGTCGCCCCCGACGGCCTCCAGCATCAAACGCAACTCGCCCACGCCGGGCGGTCGCTCGCGGATCGGCACAATCTCGGGCTCCAGCCCCCGTTCGCTGAGATACTTGAGCGCCTTGCGGCATGTGTCGCACTTGGCGTAGCCGTAGAACCGAAGGCTCATACCAGACCCAGGTTCTGGAGGATGGCGCCGCAGGAATGCGCTTTGTTGAGCGTGTAGAAATGCAGCCCCTCCACGCCAAAACGCCGCAGCCCCTCGCATTGCCGGGTCGCATGCTCAATTCCGAACTCCGTCACCGCCGCGTCGTCATCTCCAAGCTCATCAATCCTCCGGGAAAACGCCGCCGGCAGGCGCGCCCCGCAGAGTTGCACAAATTTCTGGGTCTGGTTTCTCGAGAGAACCGGCAAAATCCCGGGGATAATCGGGACCCGGACCCCGAGTTTTTCGGTGAGGAAATCATGGAACTCGAAGAAATCCTCATTATCGAAAAAAAGCTGCGTGACGACACAGTCAGCACCGGCCGCGATTTTTTCGCCGAGAAATTTCCAGTCCGCATGTTTGCCCGCCCTGCATGCGATATGCCCCTCGGGAAAACCCGCCGTGGCGATACTAAAAGAGCCCTCCTCCCGAAGAAACCCGACGAGTTCCCGGGAGTATTCAAAGCCGCCCGGCGTTTTCACAAATTCACCACCCGCGGGAGGGTCTCCCCGGAGCGCCAAGATATTCCGGATCCCGCGCCTGCGTGCCTCCACAACCACCTCGCCAAGCTGTTCCCGGGTGGAATCCACGCAGGTCAGATGCATCAACGCGGGCAAACGCGCCTCCCGCTGGATCCGGTCGGCCATGCCCAGGGTCTTCTCCCGGGTGCTTCCGCCAGCGCCGTAGGTGACCGAGCAATAATCCGGCTTCAGCGCGAGAATCTGCGGAAGCGTCTTTTCGAAAAACGCCCGTTCACCCTCGTCCGTCTTCGGGGGGAAAAACTCGAATGAAACCGCAGGCCGCCCTGCCGCACGGCACGCATCGTGAATATCACGGATGAAAATCATGGGGGGCCGATAGTGGCTGGGAAATTATTGATCGCAAATTCAAACTCTCGCCACGGATTAGGCACGGAACTGGCTAATGTCGAGCCAACCTCCACGTTTCACTCGCTTTTATGGTCCAACAAATTCCCCCAACGAGCGCAAAAAGTCATCTCCTCGGAAGCCGTCTCTTCGAAGGGATCGCGCCGGAACTCGTCGGTGAAATCGGCTCTTACATGGACTTGATGAGCTTCCAGGCCGGGGAGGTCATCTTCCGCGAGGGGGAACCCGGGGATTGCTTCTACCTCGTGTGCGACGGCGTGGTCTGCATTTCCAAACTCGGCAGAGCCGGGAAACAGGAGACCCTTGGATACATCAAACCGAGGGAGTTTTTCGGCGAAATGGCAGTCATCGACGGCCAACCCCGATCCGCCCTCGCTTACGCCGCGGAGCCGACCCTCGTGGGGCGCGTGGACAGGGAAAACCTCGAGCCCATTCTCGCAATCGCGCCCCGGGAGATGCACATGAACTTTCTGCGGTCCGTCGTGCAGCGGCTAAGGCAGGCCGACTCCAAATTTATCGCGGAGCTTCTGCGCACAGAGCGCCTGGCGCTGGCAGGCAACATGATCGACAGCGTCGTCAACGAGTTCAAGAACCCGCTCTGTGTTCTGCGCTCCTGCATGGACTCGCTTCGATCCAGCATTGTGGATCCGGAGCTTCTCAAGATCACCGAGGTCATGGCGCGCGCAGCCGAGAGCATGATCGACCGAACCGAGGAAATCCTGGAGTTCACCGCCGGCCAGGAGAGCCTCAAGATCGAGAGCATCCCTCTGCGGTCGCTCGCGGAGCAGCTTGAGGAGCGGGCGCGGAAGATTCTCCCCGACGCGATCGAGCTCACACTCGAGCTCGAGTTTGATTTTGAGCGCGACACCGCCGTCCAAGTGGACCCAACCCGCCTCCTGCGCATGTTCATGAGCCTCGTTAAAAACGCCATTGAGTCCATGCCCGACGGCGGCAGCCTCCACGTGAGCGTGCAGCGCCGCGGCAGCCAAGCCGCTTTTCTGATCAGCGACTCCGGATGCGGGATCGCACCGGAACTCCATGCGAGGATTTTCGAACCCTTTGTTTCTCACGGAAAAGAGGGCGGCACCGGTCTGGGAATGGCCACGGTCAAACGGGTGGTAGAGGCCCATGGCGGCACGGTTGCGCTTCGGAGCGAACCCGGCCTCGGCACCGAAGTGGAAGTGCGCCTTCCCACAACGCTCTGAGAGGCGTCCGTCAACCTTCGCCAACCGAATCCTTCGGGGGCCGCACATACTCGGCGGTTTCGGCCGAAAGCCCCGATCTCAGGCACTCAGGGCAGAGCCGGTGATCCGCGTTTTCCGACTCGGACTCCTCGCTGAGCATGAAGAGGCGGTGGCAGGGGTCGTGCAGACAATTGACAAAACGCGCCGTGGGGCGCCCGGAGTGCTCGCACCGCCCGATCTGCACAAGATCCCGCTCCACTTTCACCGTCATGCGCGGGTCGAACACGAAGCATTCCCCAAGCCAGTGCTCGTTCCCGAACTCCCGCTGGTAGGTCATGATGCCCCCGTGGAGTTGGAAAACTTGTTCGAACCCGCGGCTCCGGAAAAGGGCTGAGGCCTTCTCGCAGCGGATGCCCCCGGTGCAATACATCAGCACCTTCTTTTTTTTGAGATGCTCGAGCCGGCCGAGATAGTCCGGGAGCTGTCGAAACTGCTCAATGTCGCAGATCACCGCGTCTTTGAACCGGCCCGCAGCCGCCTCATACGCGTTGCGCACGTCCACCAACACGACGTCCGGATCCTCCTCGATCATCGACTTCCACTCGGCGGGGCTCAGGTGGTTGTCCTGGTCCGTGGAAAGATCCGCGCCCGCCTTGAGCGTCACGATTTCCGGACGCACCTTGAGGATGAGCTTGCGGAACGTGGACGCGTCGCCGTCGGACACCTTGATCTCGATATCCGCAAAACGCGGGTCCTCCCGCAAAACGCTCACGAAACGATCCACCTGCTCTCTCTTCCCGGCAAGCGTGCCGTTGACCCCTTCGGAGGCGATCAGATAACGGCCTTTGAGCTCCAGGGCCTGACACAGAGCGCGGTGCTCGGCCGCCAAGCCTTCCGGGTCGGCGATCGCGATGAATTTGTAGAAGAGAATGACCGGGTAAACTTCCGACATGACCCTGCAGGTCATACCCCAGGATCCGCCTGATGCAAACCACGGCTCAACCGCAGGCGGATCGACAGGAGCGGCTGGGCGGGACGCTCACGATTTCCGGCAGGCACAAAGAATTTGGAATTCGTGCTTGCACCCAGCGGGATCCCGACTACTTTCAGCCTCGTTCTGGGGGGAACAGCGCGGGCGTCTTGCCATTCGGCGGGCGCTCGCGCATTTTTTTCGCCTATCTCTCCCACGGGGCCTTGATCATTCACCCACGGGCCGCGAGTCTCGCCTCCTTCGCTGGAGGGGAAGCCCCGGGGCCACGGCGCCCCCGTTGCCTATCAATCAGGCCCCAGGGCCTTGCCTTTCAGCCAGGGGCACCGTGTGGCGGGCCTGGCGCTTGGGACCTTTCGATGCGGGTTGCGCAGGCCGCACCGCGCTGCCGGGACCGTTGGGTGCATCAAGGAAAGCAAGGCGCTCCCGCCGCACCCCGTCCCGCCAGTCGCGATCCATCGCCTCCACCGCGCGTTCCCTGGGCAGGTGCAGCTGGGTCGTCAGATAAAGAAAAAGATTCTCCGCCAACACCACCAGCGCCACCGAATGCAACCGCCCCAGTTTCGCGGCGAGCCAATCGGTGAACGCGAGAAACGCGTGGAACGGCGATACCTCCCCGGCCGTCCAGAGCAGAGGCAACGTTTCGCGAAACCTCCCGCTGTTGGCCACCAGATCCCACACCCGAGCGAACCGCCGCAGTCGTTGGAGAACGCCGAAATCCAGCGACTTGTTTCTGAGAATCTCGTAGGGCGGGCTTGGGCTGTAAACCATCTCCCATTCGGCATCGTGCCTGACAATGGGGGTGCCTCTGAGCCGTTTGAGAATCCCCACCTGGATCTCCTGCGGGCGCAAGGCCACCAGCCGATCGAATCCCCGCGCAAAACTCTCCAAACTCTCCCCCGGCAACCCGGCGATGAGATCGGCATGGATGTGAACCCCGGTCTGTTCACGCAGAAACCGCAGGTTTTCCTCCAGCCGCGGCACGTTCTGACGCCGGCTGATGTTGCGCGATGTGGCCTCGTCGAAGGTTTGGATCCCCACCTCGAACTGAAGGGCGCCCGGCGGAAACTTGGCGATGATCTCCCGGATCTGCTCAGGCAAACGATCGGGGACCATCTCAAAGTGCACGAACATCCCCTCACGCCAGCGCTCCAGGAAGAACTCCAGAATCGCGCGGCTTGTGTTGAGGTTCAGGTTGAACGTGCGATCCACGAACTTGAACTGCAACGCGCCCCGGTCCAGCAGCCGCTGCAGAGCGGCCAGGAACGGCTCCAGCGCCACCGCGCGAACCGGCACGTCCAAGGAGGAAAGACAAAACTCGCAGGTAAACGGACACCCCCGCGACGCCTCGACATACAAAACGCGGTGGGCCAGGTCCTCGTCGGAGTAGAACTCGTAAGGGAGCTTGAGAGACTCCATCAAGGGCAGTTCAGCCGGCAGGATCTTCGGCAAACTCGCCGCGTCCTGCCCCCCGGCGCCCAAAAGTGCCCGGCAAACCTCGGCGAACTTCAGGTCCGCCTCCCCGAGGATCACATAGTCGGCCAAGCGCACAATCGGCTGCCCCTCCGTCTCGTGGCTCACCTCAGGCCCGCCCAGGATCACGATCAACCCGGGCCTCAGCCGCTTGAGCACGGCGACACCCTCCGCCGTCAACGCCACGTTCCAGATGTACACGCCAAACCCGACGATCCGGGGATTCCGCCCGAGGATCGCCTCGACAATCTCCAGCGGCCGCTGGTTGATGTCGAACTCCACGATCGCGGCGCGCGGCTGGAGCTCGCCCAGGTTGGCCATCAAATAACGAAGGCCAAACGCGGCGTGAATATAACGCGCGTTCAGGGTCGTCAGGAGAATATCAGACATTGC
This sequence comes from Chthoniobacter flavus, assembly GCA_945860355.1. Taxonomy (GTDB): domain Bacteria; phylum Verrucomicrobiota; class Verrucomicrobiia; order Chthoniobacterales; family Chthoniobacteraceae; genus CAIURC01. The sequence goes on from CAMARB010000097.1 coordinate 8,714, forward strand.
GGCGTCGGGTGACCAGGTTCACCCCGCAAATGTGCACCGCACGGGCCCGCCGAGAAAGGCCCGATTTACCCAGGCCTTGGGTTCCCAAAGGCCTTAGTGGCCCAGCATCCAGGGGCGCCTGTTCTTCTTCGTGGACGCCTGCAGCGCCGGTTTCTCGCCCGGCTTCCGTGCGGGCTTGCGATGGGAGCACTGACCCGAGGCGCAACACGAGGATTTGAGGCCAACCCTCGGCTCGTGCTGGCTGCGTTCGTTGCGCACGGCAGCCTGCCGATGGAGCGGCTGCATCACCGCCAGGAAAGGCGCGGAAACCACGCGGGATGCGGGGCCTTCGCAGGCCGGACAACACGCCGCGTCATTCCGCTTCTCCATGTCGCGGAACTCAACAAATCCGCCGCAGTCTTCACATTCAAATTCGTAGAGGGGCATAAACAGGGAAGTGGGAAAAAGTCGTTGGAAACCAAGAGGGAGGCAACCGCACCGGATGGCAGGCTGCCAGTCGCGGATGCGGTTGCCTCGATTGAGAAGGCTGCTGTTACGTCGTCCGGGCGAGATCCACCGTGCCGGTCACGCCGGGGATGGGGCCGTTGGCGTTGGGGAGGATGTCGAAGTTGAAGATCTCCGTGGGCAGATAGAGCGTGGCGCAGGCGTTGGGAATGTCCACGATCCCGCTGATCCGGCCTTCCACCGGCGCCGTTCCGAGGATGGCGTAGGCCTGTTCGCCCGTGTAACCGAACTTCTTCATGTACTCGATCGCGTTGAGGCACGCGCGACGGTAGGCGACATGCGGGTCGAGGTAGTACTGCTTGCCTTTTTCATCCACGGAAATGCCCTCGAAGATGAGGTGGCGCAGGTAACGCGGCTCCATCGGACTGGGCTGGAAGATCGGGTTGACGATGCCGTACTTCGCCACGCCCCCTTTGATGATGTTCACGCGAAGATCCAACCATCCGGCCATCTCGATCGCGCCGCAGAACGTGATCTCGCCGTCGCCCTGGGAGAAATGGATATCTCCCATGGAGAGCCCGCCGCCGCTCACGTAGACCGGGAAATAAACCTTGGAGCCCCGGGTGAGGTTCTTGATGTCGCAGTTGCCGCCGTGTTCCCGGGGAGGCACCGTGCGCGCCGCCTCAAGAGCCGCCTGGGCTTTTGCGGCCCCCGTCATCTTGCCCATGTGGGCGGTGTCGGCATAAGGCAACGCGCAGAGGGGCGGGTTCCGCTCCGGGGCGGTGTTAAAGAGCTCGGTCTCACGCTTGTTCCACGTGTCGAGCAGCGACTTGGACGGGAGACATCCGATCAGGCCCGGGTGCATGATTCCCGCGAACTCGACCCCGGGGATGTGGCGCGAAGACGTGTAGATCCCGTGGAAATCCCAGCAGGCTTTCCGGGCGTCCGGATAATGGTCGGTGAGAAATCCGCCGCCGTTTTTGTTGTCGAATATACCGGTGAACCCCCACTCGGATCCGGGCAGGGTCCCGATGTCGAGGATGTCGACCACCAGGAGATCGCCGGGCTCGGCGCCCTCGACGCCAATCGGGCCGCTGAGGTAGTGCACCTTGGTGAGGTCCACGTCGCGCACGTCGTTGGCGCTGTCGTCGTTGGAGATTTGGCCGCCGGTCCAGTCCACGCACTCCACCCGGAATTCGTCCCCTGGCTTCACCCAAGCCACCATCGGCAGGTCCGGATGCCAGCGGTTGTGGATGACTTCCTGGTGTTCGGGCGGAGTGTTGAGGTCGATTTTGATGAGGGTGTTAGGCATAGTGTTTTAACTGGGATTGGGTTGGGTGGTTGAAAAAGGAGGTTGGGCTTAGACCGCGAGGAGCCTCTTGACCTTGTCCGCGTCGACGTTCGCCCGGGTGTCCTCGTGGATGAAATTGCCGCGATCGATCACCAGGACCCGGTCGCACACGTCCATCATGAAGCTGACGACCTGCTCGGACACGACGATGGTCAGGTCCCGGATCCGGCGGATTTCCCGGAGCGCCCTCGCGATGTCCTTGATGATGGAGGGCTGGATGCCCTCGGTGGGTTCATCGAGGATCAACACCTTGGGGTTGGTGATCAGCGCGCGGCCGATGGCGAGCTGCTGCTGCTGGCCGCCGGAGAGGTTGCCGCCCTTGCGTTTGCGCATGTCAAAGAGCACGGGAAACAGGGAGAAAATCTCGTCAAACGTGCTCTTCTCCACCGCGCCGGGCGCCCCGGAGACGAGGTTCTCCCACACGCTCAGGGTGCTAAAGATCATCCGGCCCTGGGGCACATACGCCATCCCGCTGCGGACCCGGCGGTGCGGCGCCATGTCGAGCACCTCTTTCCCGTCCACCTGGACGGAACCCGAGGCCGCGCCGATCACCCCGATCAGCGACTTGAGCAGCGTGGTTTTCCCCATGCCGTTGCGCCCCATGATGGCGAGAATCTCGCCTTTGGCGGCTTGGAATGAGGCGGAGTGGATGACTTCGCTCTGCCCGTAACGGACAGTTAAATCCTGGACTTTAAGCATTGCGTTCATTGGTTAGTGACCGAGATAGACCTCTTGGACCCGTTCGTTGTGCTGGATGTCCGCCATGCTGCCTTCGGCGAGAATCTTGCCCAGGTGCAGCACCGTGACCTTGTGTGCGATGCGTTGCACAAACTCCATGTCGTGCTCGATGATGAGGATCGAGCGGTCGGCTGAGATTCGATTCAGAAGCAGCGCCGTCTGCTCGCGTTCCGCGGGGCTCATCCCCGCCACCGGCTCGTCCAGCATCAGCAGCTCCGGGTCCTGCATCAGCAACATGCCGATCTCCAGCCACTGCTTCTGGCCGTGGCTCAGGAACGCGCCTTCCACCTCAAGGAGCTCCTTGAGGAACACCGAGTCCGCCACCGCGTGAATCCGTTCGATCACCTCCTCGGATCGCCGGAAACCCAGGCAGCCCCAGACGGAACGTCCGGTGGGGTAAGACAACTCGAGGTTCTCGAACACCGTGAGGTTCTCGTAGATCGACGGGGTCTGGAACTTGCGGCCGATCCCGGTCCGGACGATCTGATACTCGGGCATGCCGACCATCTCCGTGTCCTTGAACTTGATGCTGCCCGAGGTGGCCTTGGTCTTTCCGCAGATCAAATCCAGCACCGTGGTTTTTCCCGCGCCGTTGGGCCCGATGATGACCCGCAGTTCATTGCGGTCCACATAGAGACTCAGGGAGTCCACGGCTTTGAATCCGTCGAATGAAACGGTGAGGTCCTCTATCGCTAGGAGAAAGTTCGTCGAGCTGCTCATGGAAGTTTGGGTTCGGTTTCAACGAGGTTGGACGCCTGCGGCATTGCAGGCATCGGGATGATCTTCTTCGCCGCGCCGGAACGCGGACTCAAACGGCTCAGACGGGCCCGGGCGGACTCCCACAGGCCGGCGAGCCCGTTGGGGAAAAACATCACCACTGCGATGAAGAGGCCGCCCATGAGGAAGAGCCACAGCTGCGGGAAGTTCTCGGAAAACAAGCTCTTCCCGGTGTTGACCGCCAACGTCCCGTACACCGCCCCGAGGAGGGACATCTTGCCGCCCACGGCCGCGAAGATGACCATCTCGATGGAGGGCACGATTCCGACAAGGGACGGGGAGATGAACCCCACCTGCAGGACAAAGAGCGCCCCGCCGATCCCGCACATCGCGGCCGAGAGGCAGTAAACAAACACCTTGAAGCTCGCGACGTCGTAGCCGGAGAACAACACGCGGTCTTCGCGGTCTTTCATCGCCAGGAGCAGTCGCCCCATGCGGGAGGAAACAACGAAGCGCCCCACCAAGATGCAGCCGATCAGAAGCAAGCAGCAGACGAAGTAGAGGACATACTGGGCCGACTCCGATCGGATGTCCCAACCCCAGAGGGTCCGCAGATCCGTGATCCCGTTCCGCCCCCCGGTGAGCCCCTGGTTCCCGTCGATGCCCAGTGAGAGGATGAGGGCGAAAGCCTGGGTGATCACCGAGAAATACACCCCGCCCACCCGCCTTTTGAACATCGCGCTGCCCAGGATGAACGCCAGCAGGGCGGGAACCGCCACCACCGCGAAGAGACTAAACGGCAGGCTCTTGAAGGGAACCCAAATGGCGGGCAGCGCCGTGAGCTGGTTCCAATCCATGAAGTCGGGGATCCCGGGCGTGGACTGGATCTTGGTGGTGATGGGATCCGAAGCCTCCAGCTTCAGGAACATGGCCATGCAGTAACCGCCGAGACCGAAGAAGATACCCTGCCCCAGACTCAGCACCCCGGCGTTTCCCCAGAGCAGCACCAGTCCAACGGACACGAACGCGTAGGTGAGATATTTCCCAACCAGGTTGAGCCGGAAAATTTGCAGGCTTGAGGGCAGCACCACCAGGAGCAGGACCGCAAGGATTGCCAGGCCGATGATGCCCGCCTTACCGCCCAGGATGTTTTTGTAGAATTTGTTCATCAGATTAGGAGCGCACTTTGCTTGGGAAGAGACCCTTGGGCCGTATCATGAGAATGAAAACAATCGCCATCAGCGTGGTGACCTTGCCCATCGTTCCCTCGAGGAAAAACTCGGAGATAGACTGGGTCTGCGCGATGCCAAGGGCCGACACGATCGTGCCGAGCATGCTCGCGGAGCCGCCGAACACGACGACCAGGAAGGTGTCCACGATGTAGCGGGAGCCGCTGTCGGGTCCGGTCGAACCGATGGTGGTGAAAGCCGCGCCCGCCACCCCCGCAATCCCGCAACCCAGAGCGAATGTGAACCGGTCGATGAGGCCCGTGTTGATGCCGACCGCCTCGCTCATGGCCCGGTTCTGGACCGTGGCCCGGGTCCGCAGCCCGATTCGGGACCGGAACATGAAGAGAGTGACGCCTGCCGTGAGCAGGAGGGAGAGCGCCATGACAAAGACGCCGTTGATGGGGATGTCGATCGTTTCAGTGGGCTTGAACGAACCCATGAGCCATTCAGGCAACGTGGGCGTGACCTCGCGGGCGCCGAAGATCGACCGGAACGCCTGCTGCATGATCAAACTGAGCCCCCACGTCGCGAGCAGCGTGTCGAGCGGGCGCTTGTAGAGGAACCGCATCATCCCCCACTCCACGAGTCCGCCCACAAGAGCCGCGACGCAGAACGCGATCCCGATGGCGAACACGAAGTAGTAGGGAGCGAACCCGGGGGCGTAGGCCTCCGTGAGCTGCGAGCTCAGGTAAACCGTGTAGGCCCCCAGCGCCATGAACTCGCCGTGGGCGAGGTTCACGACTCCCATCTGACCGAAGATCACAGCCAGGCCGAGCGCCATCAAAAGCAGAACGCTGAAAAGGCTCAGGCCGGAGAAGCCCTGCATGATCAAAATGGACCAAATCTCGGATAAACTATAAGCGAGCATAGAAATTCATGGATGAGCGAGGTGCGTGAGGTGAGGCGTTTCCGAGGGGGGCGAGAGGGGTGAACAGACACCGGGGATCGGACCCGGCATCTGTGGGTGAGGATGAAGTCCTACTGGTAACCTTTGGGGAACGGATCGGGCTCAATCAGGCCGGACTCGTAGAGGACCTTGGCCTGGCCGTCTGGCTGCCATTGTCCGATGCGCAGCTTGCTCCAGAGATGATGGTTGGGGTGAAGCTTCACGTAACCTTCGGGCGCCTTGTCGAACTCGATCCCTTCGGATGCCGCGGCGATCTTGTCCACGTCGAAGCTGCCCGCTTTTTCCACGGTGAGCTTCCAGAGCCACGGCCCGAGGTACCCGGCCTGGGTCACGTCGCCGATGACACTCTTCTCGCCGTACTTCTCCTTGAACGCCTTCACGAACGCGGCGTTGTTCGGGTTGTCCAGCGTCTGGAAGTACTTCATCGCAGAGTAGAAACCCGTCAGGTTTTCTCCCCCGATTCCGAGCACCTCGTCCTCCGTCACCGAGATGGTGAGCACGGTCTGCTTGGCGGCCGTGATCCCGGCGGCTT
>CAMARB010000098.1 GCA_945860355.1 Chthoniobacter flavus
GGGCCGGATCGACGAGGTTGTATTTGACCCCGCTGTTGCCGGCTTCCCCGATTTTCCATTCCCAGGTCAGCTCGAAGTTCTCGAATTTCTCGGTGGTGACAATGTCTCCGCCGCCTCCGCCCTTTTGGTGCTCCAGCAGTCCGTCCCGGATCGACCAGCCTTTCTGGGGAAACTCCGATTTTCCGATCGCCGCCCAGCCTGCGGGGGATTTGCCGTCAAACAGGAGCCTCCAGCCGTCGCTTTTCTCTAGGTCGGTGAGGGTGTTGGGTTCGGTCGCCCAACTTTGTGAAATCATCAGGAGAAAAGCTGTGCCGAGTGAGGGGAGGGAAATGCGCATAGAATCAGAGGGGGTTTTTAAGGGGGAGGGGCAGACTGGGGTCAGGGAAAAGGTAGTTGCCGAATTTTGAGGTCCCGGAAAGCGATATCTTCGCCGCCGTCAAGGAGCACGATGGGGGATTTGAACTTGGTCCCGAAAAACGCGCCGAGCTTTTCTTTGCAGGCGAGCACCGCTTTTTTGAGTTCGGCGCTGCCCAGCTCGTAGCTGAGCACTGGCTCGTCGTTGATCCAGTGCTCGACGTGGTTTCCCTGGACGAGGATGCGGCCTTGGTTCCAGTTGACGTCATTGAGGCGTTTGTTTTCGCCGGGCGGCAACACCCCGTAGAGTGAGCCGGTCCGTTTGACGGGGCCGCCCTTGAGGCCGTCGGGATGCCGCACGTCATCGACCAGTGGAAAGAGATGCCCGGCGGGGGCGGTGCCCGTGCTCGACCGGACCAGGTACATCACGCCGCTGCGGCCGGCCACGTCGAGTTTCCATTGGAAACTCAACTCGAAGTTCTCATAAGCCTCCGCCGTGACCAGGTCGCCTCCGGTCTTCCTGCCCGATTCCCTGATCTCTTTGGAAAGCGAAAGCGTGCCGCCCCGGATCTTCCAGCCCGCGCTCAGGAAGTCGGGTTTCTGAATCCCTTTGAGTCCGGGCGCCGTGTTTCCTTCCAAGAGGTGTTTCCAAGGACCGGGTTGCGCCGCGCCCGGTTTGGCGGCGTCGGGCTCGGCCGGAGCCAGGGAGGGCGGAGACAAGGGAGCGAGCGAAGTTTTCGCGGGGGCTGCCGGAGAGGGCACCGAACCCGCCGGGAAAAGAACGGGCGGGGGCAGGGGCGGAGGCACTCCGGGAGACTGTCCGGACGCTTCTGCGCAGAGGACTGCGGTCAATAAGAACCAGGGGTGGAGGGGTTGTGCGGGCATGGCGCAATGGCAACGGGTTGAGGTGGTTTTGCGACGCTTTTATCCAAGTCGATGGGGCGGGAACCACTGGGGTCGGCGGTTACGGGGCAAAACCAAGGGAGACGGGGGTGGCGGTCCCCAGGATTTCCAGGTCTTTGAACGCGACCCTGACATTCTGCCCTCCGTGGAGTTGCAAACCCAGAGGCCCCGTGCGCGGGCCGGGGGATTGCGCCAGGGCCGCGGAGAGCTGCCCGTTGATTGTGACCCGGACCTGGCCGCCTTTTGCATCCACAACCAGTTCGTTCCAGTCCCCGGGCTTGAAAAACGCGCCCACCTCTTTGTCCGAGGGTTTGATCAGCCACCCGCGTCCGTTGGTCTCGTAGAGGCCGCCCGTGGCAAATTGGGCGTCGATCTCGGTCTGCAGCCCGGAAACACCACCGTATCCCCGGGGTTGAAGCCTGAAGTGAACGCCGCTGTTGCCCTCGCTGAGCTTGAACTTGAGCCGGAGCACGAAATCGCCGTAGGCCTTTTCCGTGAGCAGATGCCCGAATTCGGCCGTTTGACGGGAGGTTGCGCCCACCAAAACGCCGTGCTCCACAGTCCACGTGCCCGCCCCGATGGCGCGCCAGCCTTTGAGCGTCTGCCCGTCCCAGAGAGGGGTCCACGGCTCGGCCCCGGCAAAAGGGGTCGAAAGCAGAAGAGCCAGGAGGGGGGCGCACAGTCGCATGGCCCGCAAAGCGTAGCGTCGGTGAGGGCAGCGGCTAGAAAAAAGAGGGATTCGGGCCCGTAGCCCGGCGGATCCAAAACGTGGCAAAAGCGGCGCCGCTCGACTACAGAGCTGGGGATGCGCGCTCCCAGAACCTTTCAACGCCTGCCGCTCGGTTTTTTGGCGAGCGCCGCGGCGGCGTGGCTCGGAATGGCCGTCGGCCTCGCTCGCCCGGCGCAGGCGCAGGACAGGGGGATCTCCCATTTCCTCAATCCGCCCCTGCGCTCCGTGACGGAGCGGATAGAAAAACTTCAGCGCGCGCTCGAGTTGGAAGGTGTGCCCGTGGTGGGCCAAACCAGTGTGGAGATCGGGTTCCAGCATCGGCGGTTGGCGTCGCCTCCTCCCGTGGCGCCCTGGGTGGAGGTCGATTTGGGCCAGAGCCGGGATTTGGATTGGGTCGCGCTTTTCCCGGCGCAGGTGGATTGGCAGTCGCTGGAGCGGCCTTCCTACGGGTTCCCCAAAAGGTTCCGTGTCGATGTCTCCGACGACCCGCAGTTTTTCCTGTCCGAGACGGTCGCGGATTGGACCGAGTCCGACTTTCCGGACCCCGGGGTGGGGCCTGTGGCCTTCAGGGCCAAGGGGCACAGGGCCCGGTATGTCCGCGTCACGGTGCCCAAGTTGGCCACCGAAAACGGCCAGTATTTTTTCGCGCTCGCGGAACTCATGGTGCTCGAGGGCGTGCGCAACGTGGCGATCCATTGCCGGGTCAACGCTTCCTCCTCCGTGGAGATCGCGCCTCGCTGGGCTCGGGCGAATTTGGTGGATGGGCGAACCCCCGTCGGGCCGCCGATCCGGAGGGACGTGCTTCCCTACGACGGGCTTTACATGGGGCCGGATCCGGCAGGCGGCCTGCCTTGGGTGGTGGTGGATTTGGGCCAAGCCTACCCGTTGCAGGAGGTGCGTGTGCATGCGGTCCATGCCCGGATCGGGGCGGATATTCCCGGGTTTAGTTTCCCGAGGCGGTTCCGGATCGAGGCCAGTGAAAGCCGGGATTTCTCCGCCCCCCGCGTTTTGTTGGACGCGTCGCAAAGGGATTTCCCGAATCCCGGCAGCAATCCGGTCACGGTGCCTTTGAAAGACCCCGTGCCGGCCCGGTTTGTCCGGATGCACATGACCTCCGAGTTGCCCGATCAAGGGCGGCGTTTTGGGCTCTCGGAAATGGAGGTCTATTCGGTGGGACGAAACGTGGCGCGCGGCGCTGCCGTGGAGGCGGTGCCCGATCCCTCAGGCTTCAGCGCGCACTGGCCGCTTTCGAGCTTGGTGGATGGGTACACCAGTTACGGGAAAATTCTCGAACTGCCCGAGTGGCTTGTGAGCTGGAACCGGCGCCGGGAACTGCGCGCCGATATTGCCTCGCTGTCCGAGGAACGCGCAAAACTTGCCGCCCAAGCGCAACGCCGCTTGGAGGCGGGGGGGATGCTTTTCGCGGGGGGCTTGCTTGGGCTCGGCGGCGTTTTTTGGTGGCTGAGCCGTCGGCGCCGGGAAAGTGATCTCAAGGCGCTGCGGCTCCGCCTGGCTCGGGATCTCCACGATGAGATCGGCAGCAACCTGGCCGGTATCGCCGTGCTCGGCGAGTTGGGGGCCAACTCCTCCGGGGCGGGGCCGGAGCAGCAGGAGGACTGGAGGGCGGTCCAGCGCGCTGCCCGGCAATCCATGGATTCCATGCGCGAAGTGTTGTGGCTGATGGATGCGCGGGAGGATGCCGGGCACGATTTTGCCAAGCAGCTGCAGGTCACCGCCGCCCGGATGCTGGCCGGACGCGAGGTGGTCTGGCGCCCGATTCCGGAGGCCTTGCCCTCCCGTTGGGGCATGCAGGCGCGGCGCCAAGCGTTTCTGATCTTCAAGGAAGCCCTCGCCAACATCGTGCGCCATGCCCGGGCCACCCGCGTGGAGCTCTCTTTGAGTTGCGGTCCGGACGCCGTGGAGCTCGCGATCTGCGACGACGGATGCGGGTTTGATATCGGCTCCGGCGCGGGGGGCATGGGGCTCGCCAGTATGCGGGAGCGAGCCCGGAGTTTTCGGGCGCGGCTCGATATTGAGTCGGGCCCGGGGCGGGGAACACGGGTGTGTCTGCGATGCCCTTTATGAGGCGGTTCGCTGCGGGCTCTTGCTTCTGAGCGGCGCATTTCGCGATAGTCCCGGCCATGGCTGTGGTCTGGCTCATTGAAGATAACCCTCTGTTTCGTCGCGCCACAGAGCGGGCGCTGGCGGGCCACCCGGGCATGGATTGCCCGCGCGCGTTCGAGCGCTGCGAGGACGCTTTGGCGGCTCTCGAGAAAGAGCCCCGCCCGGAGGTGATCCTGCTCGACGTGGGGCTTCCCGGAATGGACGGCATCGAGGGGATCCGCCAGATCAAGGCGATTGCCCCACAGGTGTGCCTGCTGATTTTGACCGTGTTCGAGGATGACGACAAAATTTTCCAAGCCGTCTGCGCGGGGGCTTCCGGGTATCTGCTCAAAGCCGAGCCGATGGAGACCGTGCTGATGGCCATCGAGCAGGCTCTCAACGGCGGGGCACCGATGAATCCGAGGGTGGCCCGCCGGGTGTTGACCATGTTTTCGAAGCTCGCGCCCGAGCGCAGGGACTACGGGTTGACGGAGCGCGAGAGCGCGGCGCTGGAGCTGATGGGGGCCGGGCTGGCCAAAAAACAGATTGCGGACCGGCTCAACCTCAACCAGCACACCGTGGATTACACGATGCGCTGCATTTACCGGAAACTCCACGTGAGTTGCGCCGCCGCCGCCGTGTCCCTCGCGCTGAGGGAACGGCTGATTTAGGCGCGCGACGCCGGGCGGTTGGCGCGGGAAATTTCGCCTTGCCCGGCCGATGTTTTTGGCGATAGTCCGCGCCAAGCCCGGCGGCTCTCGTCGGGTCGGTCTTTTTTTGTGGGGGTATAGCTCAGTTGGTAGAGCGTCTCGTTCGCAATGAGAAGGTCAGGGGTTCGAATCCCCTTACCTCCACCAAATCCGAAGGTTCGCGGAGATTTTCCTGGTCCGCAGCGCCTGAGGCCTGTCCAGCCTGATGGATCGACCGATGCCCATTAAAATGTGGCCTCATAATTCGGCTGTTTCTCTGGCGGACGCCGGTCCGGGCCGTTTAACTTGCAGGCTCCAAACCCGATGGCGTCACATCTTTTCTCTCGCACACCGATCCACCGGCCGGGCTCGCGCATCGCCCGCGCGCAGGACGGCGCGGCGCGCTTGTCGGGCGCCGATCTTCCGGCGCCTGCGGAGTGCGGGTGGGTCGGCTCCTGCGCCTCCGAAGATTGCCGGGTGACCGCGCCATGACGCTCGACTTTGTCACCCTCCAAACCCTGCGAGCCCATCACCCGGCGTGGCGGCTTTTGCGTTCGGATCACGCCCCGTTGGTGGCGAGCTTTCTGCAGCGGGTGTTCGTGGCGCCCAACGTGCGGGTGATGGCGGCGGCCGACCTGGCCGAGGCTTTGGAGGATGAGTTGTACGCCCTGCGCCTGCACTTGGGGGAATCCGCCTTTCCCAAGCCCGCTCTGGAGTACCTGAACGACTGGGCCGCGCCGGACAAGGGTTGGCTGCGCAAGTTCTACCGTGCCGGCACGGACGAGGCGCAGTTTGATTTGACGCCGGCCACCGAGAAGGCCGTCGCGTGGCTGGTGCAACTCAGCGAGCGGCAATTCGTGGGCACCGAGTCGCGCTTGCTCACGTTGTTCGACCTGCTCAAGCAGATGAGCGAGGGGAGCGAGGCCGATCCGGAAAAGCGCGTGGCCGAGCTGCGCAAAAAACGCGAGGAAATCGACGCCGAGATCGCGCGGGTGCTTTCGGGCGATGTGCGGCTGCTCGACGACACGGCGGTGAAGGATCGTTTCCAGCAGTTCACGCAGGGCGCGCGCGAGTTGCTGGCCGACTTTCGCGAGGTGGAACACAACTTCCGCCAGTTGGACCGGCGGGTGCGCGAGCGCATCGCGCTCTGGGAAGGCAGCAAGGGGGCGCTGCTGGAGGACATCATGGGCGAACGCGATGCGATCGCCGATTCAGACCAGGGCAGGAGCTTCCGGGCCTTCTGGGACTTCCTTCTCTCAAGCCGGCGCCAAGAGGAGCTGACCGGGCTGCTGGACCGCGTGCTTTCGCTGCCCGCCGTGGCCGAGCTCAATCCGGACGCCCGGACGCGCCGGGTGCACTACGACTGGATGGAGGCCGGCGAGCACACCCAGCGCACCGTCGCCGCGTTGTCGCAGCAGTTGCGCCGCTTCCTTGACGACCAAGCGTGGCTGGAGAACCGCCGCATCATGGACATTCTGCGCGGCATCGAGAGCCGGGCGCTGGCGCTGCGCGACGGGCCGCCCGCCGGCCCTGTCATGGAAATGGCCGAGCCCCGCGCCGAGATCGACCTGCCGATGGAGAGGCCCCTCTTCACTCCGGTGATCAAACCCGTGATTGCCGATCTGGCGTTGCGGGCGGGAGACGAGGACATCGACCCCTCGGCGCTGTTCGATCAGGTGTTTGTGGACAAGGCGCGGCTCACCCGGCATATCCGCCACGCGCTGCAAGACCGCTCGCAGGTCACCTTGGGCGAGCTGGTCGGCGAGCAGCCGCTGTTGCACGGGCTTGCCGAGCTGGTGGCCTATTTGCAGCTGGGCAGCGAGACCTTCAGCGCCGTGGTGGATGAGAACACGCCGGAGCCCATCCGCTGGGGGGCGGTGGCCGCGGACGGGCGGACGATCACCCGCTGCGCGCGGCTGCCCCGCGTTATTTTTATGCGCTGAACAACCAGAAAGGCTCAGGCAAGGAATGGAAGAAGAACTCCCGAACACAAACCCTGCGGCGCCCCCGGCCGCCGACTTGTCGGTCCTGCTCATCACCCTGCTCAAGGGGGTGCTCTACCGGGACGCCGACGAGCGCCGATGGGCGGCGCTGCTGAACCTGCAGGCCCGGGTGCGCGACTCCGTGGCGGTGCTCAACCTGGAGTTGGTTCTGGACGAGGCCGAGGGCTACGCATTCTTGAAGAGCCGCCCAGAGCCCTCCGACGACGATCCGTCCCCGCGTTTGCCTCGCCTGGTGGCGCGCCGGCCGCTGTCCTTCGCCGTGAGTTTGTTGCTCGCCTTGCTGCGAAGAAAGCTGGCCGAGTTCGACGCGGGCGGCGGCGACACGCGGTTGGTGCTCTCCCTTGAGGACATCGTGGAGCTCGTGCGGGTGTTCCTTCCGGAGGGCCCGAACGAGGCCAGGCTCATCGACCAGATTGAGACGACGGTGAACAAGGTGGTCGACCTGGGTTTTCTGCAGAAGCTCAAATCCGCCGGGGGCGCCGCGGCGGGTCCGGCCACTTACGAGGTGCGGCGCATTCTCAAGGCATTTGTCGACGCCCAATGGCTGGCTGATTTTGACTCTCGTCTGGTCGCCTACCAGTCTCAACCGGCGGGCGCGACCGACACCAGGGAGGGGGGCGGCAATGACTGACCCGCAAACGTTGGACCTGGACTTCTGCGCCGACGACACGCTGTCGGGCTTTCGGCTGATGCGCCTGGAGGTGTTCAACTGGGGCACCTTCGACGGCCGGGTGTGGACGCTTCAACTCGACGGCAAGAACGGCCTGCTCACGGGCGACATCGGCTCGGGCAAATCCACGCTGGTGGACGCCATCACCACCCTTCTGGTGCCGGCCGGCCGGATCGCCTACAACAAGGCGGCGGGCGCGGACAGCAGGGAAAGAACGCTGCGCTCGTACGTGCTGGGGCATTACAAAAGCGAGCGCAACGAGGTCACTGGCGCCGCCAAGCCGGTGAGTCTGCGCGACCAGAACAGCTACTCCGTGATCCTGGGCGTGTTCCACAACGCGGGCTACGGCCAGACGATCACGCTGGCGCAGGTGTTCTGGATGAAAGACGCGCAGGGCCAGCCCGCCCGGTTCTTCCTGGGGGCCGAGCGCCCGCTTTCCATCGCCACCGACTTCGCCCAGTTCGGGACCGATATCGCGCAGCTGCGCAGGAAGCTGCGCGGGCTGGGCGCCGAACTGCACGATAGCTTCCCTCCCTACGCGGCGTGGTTTCGCCGGCGTTTTGGCATCGAGAACGACCAGGCTCTGGAGCTTTTCCACCAGACGGTGTCGATGAAGTCCGTGGGCAACCTGACCGACTTTGTCCGCAGCCACATGCTCGAACCCTTCGAGGTCGGCCCGCGCCTCCAGGCTTTGATCGGTCATTTTGACGATCTCAACCGCGCCCACCAGGCGGTGCTCAAAACCCAGCAGCAGGTGGAGTTGCTCTCGCCCCTGATCGCCGACTGCGCCCGCCACGGCGCCGCGGCGGCCGAGGTGGAAGGCTTGCGGGGATGCCGGGACCGTCTCCGGCCCCATTTTGCCGGACTCAAGCTCGGCCTGATCGACAAGCGCCTCGGCTTGCTGGCGGAGGAATGGGAGCGTGTGGACGCTCAGGTGCGAAGGCTCGATGCCGTGTATGAGACGCAAGGGCAACAGGTCGACGAGCTCAAGCAGGCCATTAACGACAACGGCGGCGACCGGCTCGAACGCATCGCCGTCGAGATGAGGAGGAAGGAGCAGTTGCGGGATGCGCGCAGGGCCAAGGCCGAACGCTACGGGGAGCTGGCGTCCGCCCTGGGCGAGCCGCCGGCGGGGGACGCCGCAGTCTTCGCCGCGCAGCGGGGAAAACACCAGAGCTGGCGGGAGGATGCGCGCACCCGCGATGCCGACCTGCAGAACACGCTCACCGAGCACGGCGTGAGCTTTCGCCAGGGCAGTCAGGAGCACGATCAATTGAGCGGCGAGATCGAGAGCCTCAAACGCCGCCGCAGCAACATCGACGACCGGCAGATCCAGATCCGGGCCGCGATGTGCGCGGCCCTGGGCCTGGGCGCGGGGGACATGCCTTTCGCGGGTGAGTTGATCCAGGTGCGCGACGAGGAGCGAGACTGGGAAGGCGCCGCCGAGCGGTTGATGCGGGGGTTCGGCCTGTCTTTGCTGGTGCCGGACACCCATTACAAGGCGGTGGCCGACTGGGTGGACGGGGCCGATCTGCGGGGCCGCCTGGTTTACTTCCACGTGCGTCCGCGCAAGGCGGCGGCGCCGCCCGAGCCGCACCGCGACTCGCTTGTGCGCAAGCTGGCGATCAAGCCCGACTCGCCCCATTACGACTGGCTGGAGCGCGAGATCGCCCATCGTTTTGACGTGGCCTGTTGCGCCACCCAGGAGCAGTTCCGGCGCGAGACGCGCGCCGTCACCCGAGCCGGCCAGATAAAGGACCCGGGCGGCCGCCACGAAAAGGACGACCGTCACCGCATCGACGACCGGAGCCGGTATGTGCTGGGCTGGAGCAACGAAGCCAAAATCGCCGCCCTGGAGGCCAGGCGCCGCCAGATCGAGGAGCGGCTGGGCGACCTGGGGGGACGGATCGGCGCGATTCAGCGGGAGCGCGCAGGGCTTGCCGTCCGCCTGGACGCGCTCTCGCGCCTTGAGGAGTTCACCGCGTTCGAGGAGCTGGACTGGGCGGCGGTCGCCTCCGAGCTGGCGCAACTGGCGGAGGAGCGCGCCCGGCTGGAGGCGGCGTCCGATGTGCTCGGGCAGCTCAACGGCAGCCTGCGCGAGCTGCAGGGCGCGCGCAGGCAAACCGGGGAGGAGCTGCAGGCGGCTCGCGAGAAAAGGGCCAAGGTCGAACAGCGCCGGTCCGACGCGGAGGAGCTCCGCGGGCAAACCGAGGCGCTCCTGCGCGGGGCGGAATGCGTGGACGCCGGGCTGGGGGAGCGGCTCGACGCGATGCGGGCGGAGGCGCTGGGCGACCATCAGCTCACCGTCGAGTCCTGCGACAACCGGGAGCAGGACGTGCGCGCCTGGCTGCAGGCGCGGATTGACGCCGAGGACCAAAAGCTCAAGCGCCTGGCGGAGCGGATCATCAAGGCCATGGCCTCATTCAAGGAGACCTTCAAGCTGGAGACGGCCGAGATGGACGCCAGTCTGGAGGCCGCGTTTGAGTACGAGAATCTGCTCACGCAGCTCAACCGAGACGACCTGCCGCGGTTTGTCGCGCGCTTCAAGGAGCTGCTCAACGTCAACACCATCAACGAAATCGCCAATTTCAACGCCCAGCTGGCCCGGGAGCGCGAGACCATCAAGGAGCGGATCGCCCAAATCAACCAGTCGCTCGGCGAGATCGACTACAACCCCGGGCGCTACATCGTCCTGGAGTCGCAGGCCAGCGCCGACTCCGAGATCCGCGACTTCCAGCAGGAGTTGCGCGCGTGCACCGAAGGCGCCGTCACCGGCTCGAACGACGCCCAGTATTCCGAGGCGAAGTTTCTGCAGGTCAAGGCCGTCATCGACCGGTTCCGCGGGCGGGAGGGGTTGTCCGAGCAGGATCGCCGCTGGACGGCCAAGGTCACCGACGTGCGCAACTGGTTCCTCTTCGCCGCCAGCGAGCGCTGGCGCCAGGACAACAGCGAGCACGAGCATTACTCGGACTCCGGCGGCAAGTCGGGTGGTCAGAAGGAGAAGCTGGCGTACACCATCCTGGCCGCCAGTCTGGCCTATCAGTTCGGACTGGAGTGGGGGGCCGTCCGCTCCCGGTCGTTCCGCTTCGTGGTCATCGACGAGGCCTTCGGTCGCGGCTCCGATGAGTCCGCCCAGTACGGCCTCACGCTGTTCCGGCAACTCAACCTGCAGCTGCTCATCGTGACGCCGCTGCAGAAGATCCACGTCATCGAGCCTTACGTCTCCAGCGTCGGGTTCGTCCACAATGAGGCCGGGCGCGACTCGAAGCTGCGCAACCTTTCCATCGAGGAATACCGGGCCCAGAAGGCCCCGGCCCAACCCGCGCGGGACCCTCAGCCGTGACGTGGACGGCCCCCCGGGATGTGAAGGCGCAGCTCGCGCGGCTCTGGGAGCGCGGGGAACTGCTGCGGGACGCGGTGACGGGCCAATCGCGGTTCCCCCTGCGTTTGGCGCTCAAGGCGCCGAATTCGGCGGACATCACGGAGCGTTTTGACGAAGTGCGCGCCTGGGCCGCCGAATTGGCGGCGCTGGATTCAGTGCGCGTGGAGTGGCGGGAGCTGCGGCACCGGGTCCAGGGCGCGCAGAGGCTGCCGTCTTGTGTTTGGGTCGAGTCGCAGGAAAGCGCGCTGACATGGCTGGGAAAACGGCGCGAGTGGGACCGTTTCACGGACCAGGTGGCCGCCACCCGGCGGGCGCTTCCCGCCCTGCTGCCATGGCTCGAAAAGCGACCGCTCCAGGCGTTGGATCTGTCCGAGCAATGGCCCCGGCTGCTGGCGGTTGTCGCGTGGATTGTGGAGCATCCCCGTCCGGGCATTTACTTGCGGCAGGTGGATCTGCCGGGCGTGCACAGCAAGTTCATCGAAGCCCATCGAGGTGTGCTCGCCGAGCTTTTGGATCTCGCGCTGCCCGCCGGGGCGGTGGACTTCACCCAAACTGGCGCCGGCCATTTTGCCGCCCGGTATGGATTTCTGCAAAAACCGGCCCGTGTTCGCTTCCGGGTGCTGGATCCCTCGGTTCGTATCGTCCCCGGCGCCGGGCTTCCGGATGTGACTCTGGATGCCGACAGCTTCAGCCGGTTGAATCTCGATGTGCGGCGTGTGTGGATCACCGAGAACGAGACCAACTTCCTCGCGTTTCCGCCGGTGCGAAACGCGCTCGTGATTTTCGGCGCCGGTTACGGCTGGGATGCGCTGGCCCGCAGTGACTGGCTCAGGAACTCTCCCATCCATTACTGGGGCGACATCGACACCCATGGCTTCGGCATTCTCGACCAGCTCCGGGTCCACTTTGAGCGCGTCGCGTCGTTTCTCATGGACAGGGCGACCCTCGACGCGCACGCCCCCGCCTGGGGGGCCGAAGAACATTCCCTCCGGGCGGACTTGCCCCGGCTGACCTCCGAGGAGAGGGCTCTCTACGACGATCTGCGCCACAACCGCATCCGCCCTCGCCTCCGCTTGGAACAGGAGCACATCGGCTTCGGCTGGCTCGCCCGGCGTCTCGAAGTCCTTGAGGGCGCCGCCGCGTCCGATCGCGACGGCTTGCGGTGAGAGCGTCACGGAAGCAGCCCGGATCCCTCGCAATCGGGGGGATGGCAATGCGTCCCGCTGCTTGTGCGCACGAGTTGCTCGAAGACAAGGCACCGCTCGACAAGCCGTCGCGTGGTGGCGGCGGTGCGCTGCGGGCGGCGAGTCGAGTTCTAGGCCGCGCCCAGCGCTTGGAGCATCTTTTGGAGTTGGCCGAGTTTTTCCTGCCAGTCGGTTTCCCGCTGGCGATGTTCCTCGACGACCTTGGCGGGCGCGCCCTCCACGAAGGTGGCGTTGGAGAGTTTCGCGCGCACCTTGCCGAGCTCCTGCTCGACCTTGGCGATTTCTTTCCCGAGGCGTTCACGCTCGGCGGCGACGTCGATGAGGCCTTCGAGCGGGAGGAAGAGCTCGCCCAAGGGGGCGAGCGCCGTCGGGGTGCCGCGCGGCGGGACGAACTCCGGGGCCAGTTCCAGGGGCTCGGCGTTGAGCAGGATCTTCAAGACCTCCGCCTCGTGCTCGGCCAGGGGTTGCGCGGGTTTGAGAACAAAACGGACCCGTTTGTTGCTGGCGATTTGGAAGTCGCGCCGAAGGCTGCGCCCGTGGACGACGGTCTCGTATTTGGCCTGGGCGACGGCGTCGGCTTGCGCGGTTAAGCCGTAGTGCTCGCGGAAGTCGGTGTCGAACGCGGCGGGCCAACGGGCGAACATGATGGTTTTGCCGCCCTGGTCGGCGGGCAGATCCTCCGCGAAACCCAGGCCGTGCCAGAGTTCCTCGGTGATGAACGGCAGGAACGGGTGGAAAAGGCGCAGGGTGTGGGCGAGCACGAAATCAATGACGGCCAGGGTGTTGGCCTTGCGGGCCGGGTCGGCGCCGTTGAGCGCGGCTTTGCTGGCCTCAAGATACCAGTCGCAGTATTCGCTCCAGAAAAACCGGTAGAGCCCGTTGGCGGCGTCGCTGAACCGGTATTCATCCAAGGCCGCGGACACCTCGCGGATGGCGCCGTCGAGCCGGAGCAGGATCCAGCGGTCGTCGCTGGTGAGCAGTGCGGGAACAATCTCGGCTTCCACTTCGCCGCCTTGCATCTGGCGGAACCGCGCGGCGTTCCAGAGTTTGGTGCAGAAGTTGCGTCCCAGCTCGACGTTTTTCTCGTCGAACAGGATGTCCTGGCCGAGGGGCGCGCCGCGCATGACACCGAACCGCAGGGCGTCGGCGCCGAATTTGGCGATGAGGTCGAGCGGATCGGGCGAGTTGCCGAGGCTCTTGGACATTTTGCGGCCCTGTTTGTCCCGGATGATGCCCGTGAAATAGATGTTCTTGAAGGGCTGTTGGCCCATGTACTCGAACCCGGCCATGATCATCCGGGCGACCCAGAAGAAGATGATGTCGGGGGCGGTCACCAGGTCGGTGGTGGGATAAAACTTGGCGAGGGTGTGGGTTTTCTCCGGCCAACCCATGGTGGCGAACGGCCAAAGCCAGGAGCTAAACCAGGTGTCGAGCACGTCGGGGTCCTGCTCCCAATCGCCGGGTTGCGTGGGCGCTTCGAGGCCGACGTGGATCTGCGCGGGTTCGCTTGGGGCGACGTCGCGCCGGTGCCAGACGGGGACCCGGTGTCCCCACCATAACTGCCGGGAAATGCACCAGTCTTGGATGCCGCTCAGCCAGTGTTCGTAAACCTTGGCCCAGCGCTCGGGATAAAACTTCAGGGCGCCCTCCGCGACCACCTGGCGAGAGGCGTCCACGCGGGGGTATTTCAAAAACCATTGTTCGCTGAGCCGGGGTTCCACCGGCACATCCGCGCGTTCGCTGAACCCGACGTTGTTCTGGTAGGGCTCCTCCTTTTCCAAAACGCCCAGGGCGCGCAGGTGTTCGACGGCGGCCGCTCGGGCCTCAAACCGGTCGAGCCCGGCCAGGCTTTCCCCGGCCAGCGCGTTCATGGTGCCGTCGGGGTTCATGATGTCGATCGCGGGCAAGTGATGCCGGGCGCCGATTTCGAAGTCGGCCTTGTCATGGGCCGGGGTGACCTTGAGCACGCCGGTGCCGAACTCGAAATCCACGTGGGCGTCGCCGACGATGGGGATGAGGCGGTCCTGGGTTTGGACGGGCAAGGGGCGCAGGACGTGTTTGCCGATGAGATGGGCGTATCGTGGGTCGTTGGGGTTGACCGCCACGGCGGTGTCGCCGGGGATGGTCTCGGGCCGGGTGGTGGCGATGGTGAGCCAGGTGCCGGGGGCCTCGGCGACTTCCACCTTGAAATAGTAGAGCACGCCCGTCTGCGCCTTCATGGTGACCTCCTCGTCGCTGAGCGCCGTGAGGGAAACGGGGCACCAGTTCACCATCCGTTTGCCCCGGTAGATGAATCCCTTTTTGTGGAGGTCGACGAACACCTGCTGCACGCACCGGGAATATTCCGGGTCCATGGTGAAGCGTTCCCTGGACCAGTCGCAGGAAGCGCCCAGTTTTTTGAGCTGCTGGATGATGATCCCGCCGTGTTTCTCTTTCCACTCCCAGACCTTCTCCAGGAACTTCTCCCGGCCCAGGTCGTCCCGGTGTTTGATGAGCCCCTG
>CAMARB010000099.1 GCA_945860355.1 Chthoniobacter flavus
GCACCAGGTGCCCCTCCGGCACCCAGTCCCGAAGGTCCGGGGGCATCAGCAACGGAGTGTCGTGGTCAACGGAAACGAATTTGGCCGCCATACCTACTCAACCCCGCAGGTTAGTTTTTCGTGGGGGGAAAGTCCGACAGGCTGCTAGCCACATCTAAAACTGTAGTGGCCAACAATTCCCATTCTGCTGAGAGATCAGCTCCCATTGGCCGAATGATGTCGCCTTGGAGAAGGTCTCGGTTGGTCAAGAGTTTACCGCCATTGTGGACCACTGCCCATACGAATGATACCGCGGAGATTAGGTCATCGATTTCAAGGTCCAGCCCCGTTGTCTTCAGCTCTTCTCGAAGTTCTTTAAAACAGTCATATGCCGAACGCCCCGCAGTTCGCTCTTTCACCCATCCAACCTTGAGCCACGCGAATGTGATCTCCTCGCGGCTCAATGTCCGGCCCGCTGTGTTTAAGCGGGTAAAGATATTCACGATCGCGTCGTCGTAAGATTCGCGATTCATCGTATCAGGGTCAAAAGCACGAAGCTCTAAATAGGCTACCTTTTGTAACTTCACATCCCGTAGGGTTGTCATCAACTCCGCCAGCGGCGTTTGAAGTTTCTTCTGTTCAACCTCAGCAACGCCATGAGCCCTAAGTAACTTTTGGAGTGGATCGAAGTAATTCTTTTCCTTCAGGCCGCGGTTTGTTCCAGCGGCTTCCCATAATCTGCTGAATCTGATCAAGTTTGCTTTTTGATCGTCAGCGGAGCGATCAACGAGCGGCCTTTTGTAGTTCGACGAGGTTCGCGACTTGGACGTTCCGCCGTCTTGATCCGTCACGGCCCAAACCAGTGCCTTGTCGAATTCTACCGCTGAAATCTGCCTGTCTGCTTTCTCGTAACCTTCCATAAACTTTGTGAGATCAAGACAGAGCGAGCCCAGTGTCCAGTGGCTCTTGTTTGTCTTGCCTTTGGAGCTTTTTGAACCCAGCTCAACGCCCCAATCCTTATCGCAAAGTTTGAATCCCCAATTATCACCGTGGGTCGCTAGAAGCAGGCTTTGGACTCGTTGCTGTCCATCAAGTACCATGCGGTAAGTAGTCGGGGGCTGTCCTTCGAGTAAAACATGGCCAGAATCGTCTTCAATTCTATCCACTATCTTCCAGAACGCCCTCGAGGGAATGTTACGCTTTTCCTCATGTTCCACCCTCCAAAGCAGCAAGGTTCCGAATGGCCAGCCCCGAATAAGCGAATCTAGGAGCAGGGAAACTTGGTGTGGCGTCCAAACATAGGGACGTTGAAGGTCAGGAATCACCAATGTAGCGCCATCCTGATTTGCAGCTTTATTTAGAAGAAGGTGAAGTTCTTCAGCTTCCTGATCGTAAATCTGTGCCATTTGTTATTCGGTTTGGGGAGGAACTGAGGGAGATCACAGCAACTCAGGTTGAGTGCAGAGGGTGCTTGGGGTGGATGCGGATTTCTTGGCTTTTCCGGGCTTGTTTTTCTTTTTGTCGTGCAACCCGGCGGCGACCTCCTCGGCGTAGCGTTGGTGGTTGAGAACGAGAAGCCGGTCGAGGACGGTGCGGCGGGCGGACTCGCTGATCGTGTAGCGTTCGCCTTGTTTGGTGGCGTGGAAGCCGTGGCCCAGGTCCAAATCGCTCCAGCCGTAGGCGCCGGCTACGGCTTGATCCATCTCCACGTGCAACGCCCGTAGCCGCGCGATGTCCGCCGACGCGTCGCCTCGGTCGTGGAAGCGGTTGTAGGAATCAGTTAAACCTTCTGGTCGATCCAACATGATTTGATCGCGGTGTTGGTGATAACGCGCTCCGAACTCAACAACCTGCGCCAAGTCCGCAGGGAATGGGAATGTATCAAAAACGTCTGACGTGCTGTAGCGAAGTCCCTGGCCCAGCGTTGAACTGTATTTGCGTGCCCAAGCTTCATGGAAGCTCGATTGCAAAACGGCAAACACAGCGGAAGACTGCGTGTCGAAGATTTTCAGTTGATGTGAAAACACCCAGTCCGCCGTGGTGAAGCGAAAAGCCAAGTGTGTCGTCACGATAGCGCAAACTAGAACTTTTTCCTTCGTGCGAATCTCGCGATAGAATTTTTCGCGCTTGTCCCAATAAAGCCAGAATCGCGCCTCGTGAACTTGGCGCGTGAGTGTGTCGCGATGCGGCTTGACCCGTGTTTCGACAATGCTGAATGGCCCAGCATAGAGGCGTGCTTTTTCCGATTCGCGCGTTTCAAAATCAATCGCGAAGCGTTGCGGCTTCAGGTCAGGCGAATCATTGAACAACTCGCCGTTGAGATATGGCTTGATGACTTCTACGTTTTTTCTGTCCTGCGTGATGAGAGAGCCGCACTCATCGCTGGTCAGCAGGAATCCATCGCCGTTTATTGTCGTTCCCTGACTGTAAAGCAATCCCGGCCCGATAAGGCGCCGTGGGCGTAGGCCATAACCGCTGTCAAGGTCGCTCGTAATTGCAGAAACAGGAATGTCATCGAGAATTACTGGCGAGTGATATTTTCGACGGGAACAATGGATGAGCGCGGCAAAAACTCCTGCCGAACCCAGCCATGCAAACGAACGCCGCGCGCGATAGAAAACTCCGCCGAGGTCTAACAATGCCTGCAACCCGACATCGCGAGAATCTCCTTCAGCGATGCTGTTTGTAGCCAGTAGCCCGAACGTGCCGGAATTTGACAACAGTGAAAATGACCGGCGAAAGAAGTAACAGCAAAAATCGGCTGCTCCTTTTGTCCTCTCGAACGCTGACTTGAGAAATCTTTCGTATTGGTCGCCATGCACAGTTGAAATGCGTTTCCCACCTATAAACGGCGGATTGCCGACGAACGCATCGAACCCGCCGCGAGAGAACACCTCTGGAAATTCCACCGCCCAGTGGAACGGGCGACGCCCGCTCAGTTTCTCTTTCGCGTGAGCGGCCAGAGCGGATGACTGATTTGAGATTGGAGCCGTGTCGGCGTCCTGTTCGAGCCGGCGTTGCACCTGCTCGGCTTCGGTTTCGCGGGCGTTCTCATACGCGTTGCCGTCGAGGCCGCGCAGTTCCAGAGCGATGAGGCAATCGGCCACCGCCTTCACTCTTGCGGTGGCGGCTTCGGCCTCCGCGTGGAGCCGGTTCTTCGCCTCGATCTGGGTGTGGTCGTTCGAGGGTAGTCCTTCGAGGGCGCGCCGTTTCGCGGAGGCTTCGTCCACGCTCTTGGCCAAATCGGCCGTCGCAAAAGTGATCTGCCGGGTTCCGGAACGGAGGCTGAAGTTCTGGAGCTGCTCCAAATGGCTGACGCCGAGCAGCGAATCGCCGCATTTGAGCGCGTGATCGAGGAAGGTGAAGGGGCGGTCGCGTTGCAGGGTGATGAGCCAGAGAGAGAGTTTGGCCATCTCCACGGCCATCGGGTTGATGTCCACGCCGTAAATACAGCGGTCGGCCACATAACGCCGGGCGATGGCGAGGCGCTCCGCGGGGTCGGACGGGATCAGCCGTTCGCTTGGGTCGCCGCTCGAGAAATCGCCCTCGGGGGTGGCGAGGATCCCGCCGGGATGGGCGTGTTCCGCGTGTTCCCACGCCTCCACCAGCCGTTCGGCAAGGTAACGGCAGGTCTGCACGAGAAAGGCCCCGCTCCCCATCGCCATATCGCAAACCTTGAGCTCGAGAATCTCCCGGGGCGATTTGAGCTGCCATTCCGCTTTGGGCGTCCCCTCCGCCGGGCCGGTGTAAACCAGCGGTTCGAGCGTGTGCAGGACGATCGGTTCGGTGAGGCTGCGCGGGGTGTAATGGGTTCCCGTGCTCCGCCGGTCACTGCCCGCGGTGACAAACACCGAACCTTCGCGGATGACCACCGGCTGTTCGAACTCGTCGGTTCGCAGAAGGCCGGCAAAACGGCTGACGCGGTGGAAAAGCCCTTGGTCCCGCCCGCAGGCGAGCAAAAGCCGGTTGAAGTCGATTCTCGGGGAGGCGCTCAGGGCTTTGATCAGCGCCTTCTCCGATCGCCCGGTCTCCCCCTTGAGGAACTCGATGAGTCTCGCCGCGGGCTGGGCAGGCGTTGAACGGGCTGCTCCCGGCATGGGCACTGTCTCCACGGGATCCTCCGCGACCAAGAGAGCCGGTTCGAGCGTCTGATCCTCCGGCACATATCCGGCGACGGCCCCGGCGAACTCTTCCAGACGCGAAAGGGCGATCTCGGGTTCGAGCCCCTTGCCGCCGTCTAATCCGAGCATCACCTCGGAAGCCCGCCTCGCCGTGTGATCGAGCAGGCCCTCGTACACATGGCCGATCTGTTCGATGTCGAGCGCCCGGAAGCTCAGACGGCGGGCTTCCGCCGGGCCACCGCCCGGCACTTTCACCCGGAGGAATTGCAGGGACTCGAGCAGGTGCAACACCACCCGGTTGTTGATGGCAAGGGGCTTGGCGGGTGTGACGCGCCAGGTGGTCCCGGGCGCGCGCCCCTCCAGAAAAGGGAACCGGTCGGGATCAAACAGGGTGCCCCCGTAAGGCGGCAGACGCAGCGCCTCGTGCTCGATGCCGCCGTGAACGCCGCGGAAAGTCGAAAGCAGGCGGCACCAAGCATCCTGCCGGCGTTCCAGGACTTCCTCCCCCTGTTGATCGGCTCGTTCCCGGAGCAGCTGGCTGAGCGTGGAAATCGCGTAATGCTGGTCGTAAAGCGGATCCCCCAACAGGAGCAGCCCCCGTTCTTCGGCCGAGAAGAGGAAAACCAGCCGCATCATCACGGTCAGGGCGCCGTTGTAGAGGTCTTTCTCCCCCACCTCGCGGAGCAACTCGCGCCCTGACTCCGCGTCCAACCGATCCAGTGCGCGCACGAGCATCTCAACCGCATGCCGGACCTGGAGCCCGAGCTGGTCGGTGACCTCCTGCTGGTCTTTGCCGCTTTCGGCGAGAAGAGCCGGCAGCGTTTCCGTGTCGGCCACGCCCAGGAACCGCCGTTGCTGGAGCAGGCTGTGAAAGGCCCGGAGCGTGATGGGTTCCTGCATCCACAGGTCGGCATACCACGAGGCGAATCCGGTGGTTTCTCCGCGCGGAGCGAAGACCAGCATCCACTGTTCACCGTTGCTGACCAAGCCGACGGGGATGTCGGTGGCATGGAGCAGTTCCATCATCCGGGTGGCGGGCGACGCTTTCCACCCCCGGGCGGGCACCGGCTTGTTGAGATCCAGGTCGGAGGGATGCGCCGCAATCAGCAGAACGGGTTTTTCGTCCGTGCCGGGACGTTTGAGCACGAAATCCGGGCGGAGGGTTTCTCCGTAGTTGGCCATGACGGCCTCGATGCCGGCCGGGATGGCCTGTCCCTCGACGAGGAACTGGGGTTCGTAGCAAAGGAAGTCGCAGAGCACGTGCCGGATCCACGCCTGATGCACCGCCGGCTTTCGCCCGCCGTCCAACCATTCCTCGTAGGCCTCCCGCAGCCGGGAGCCGCGCTCGGTTTCCCGCGGATCGAGTCCTTGGGGAAAGGCGCGGGTGAGCACGGGCATGGACAGGAACGGGCCGCTGGTCTCCACCAGGGAGAGCCACTCGGCGTGGTGACGGGCAGTGCTCATCGGGGACCTCCGGAGGAGATGGCTTGGGGTGGAACGAGGAAAGTGACGGCCACGGGGAAAAGACGGGGCTGAGGATCGCGGTAGCGGGATTTGAGATGCTCCACCTCCCGGGCCAGCTCGGCCGGGAGTTCCTGCAACCGGGCCCGGAGACTGCCGATGTCCCGTTCGCGCTGGGATTTTTCCTCGGCCGTCCAATCAAACTGGAGCTGGTTGTCGTCCTTGGTGTTGAGGGTTTCGAGGATGGATTTCTTCAACTCGTCGAACACCGCGGTGATGTTGGCGACCTCGCGGGCGGAGCGTTCATCGAGCCGACTTTGGAGGTTTTTGGTCCGGTCCTGCATCCGGGCGTCGAGCGCCTGCAGAGCCGAGGCCTCGATCTGGGGCCAGAGACCGATGAACCGCTGCCGTAACGCCTCGGGCACCGGCTGGGCGGTGGCGCCGGCCATCGCGGCTTGGACTTCCCCCACATTGAGCCGCTGCAGCTTGCCTTCGCGGAGCTGGCCGCCGGCGACGAGGATTTCCTCGTGGAGTCGTTGGTTGTCCCCGCCGAGAACCAGCAGTCGGCCGTGAACCAGAACGGACGGGGTCTGGAGGGCGCAATTCGCGACCATCCGAGCCGTGAACCGGTTGAGTTTGCTGCTGCCGGTCTGGGACCAGATCTCCGCCCGGAGCAGGCGGAGGCTCATCTGAACGAGACGGTGGTTGAGATGGCAGAGAACCACGTCGTCCCGGCCGGCCGTTACGGAATGGTCGAAGGCGATGGGCCGAATCGTTCCGGTGTGAGGATGCGCCAAGCCGTCCGCGCAAAGGCTCCAGCTTCCCGTCAGGACGGGGAGGTGAAACTCCCCGGGGCGTCCGGCGGGTTTCAGACCGGGTTGACCGGCAAGGGCCATCGCGGTTTCGACGGCGTTCTGGATGTTTTCCGGCCCGAGGCGGAGATCCACCTTGGTTTGCTGGAGTTGCTCGCCGAGTTTCTGCAGCTGTTCCCGCAGTTTGCGTTCGAATTTCAGCATGGCCCGGACGGGCTGGGACTCGCGTTCCGCCCGGGTCGTGTCGAGGCTTTTGCGCCGTCCCAACATGGCTTCCTCGACCTGTTCGGCGATGACGGGGCCCACTTTGCCAAGGTCCTCGCGGATGGCCTCCACCTTGAGAGCGGCCCGGAGAAGGAACTCAAGGTCGCCTTCGAGATCTCCCGGGGCGTGGCCCGCACGGGTCGCATCGAAGCCCGCGCCGACAAAATGGTGGACGTGGACCTCGGGATTCTTCTGTCCGTGCCGGTCCACCCGGCCGTTGCGTTGCTCCATCCGGTTCGGATTCCAAGGGATCTCGTAATGGATGAGCTGGCAGCAGTGGTTCTGAAGGTTGACGCCCTCGGAGGCGGCGTCGGTGGCGAGCAGGATGCGGACGGGAGAAATCTCGGGGTCGGCCTGAAAAGCGGCCTTGATGCGCTCCCGGTCTTGCAGGGGCATGCCGCCGTAGATCGTCATGAGGCGGTCGCTGCCCGCGAATCCTTCCGCGGCGAGCAGGTCATGGAGCCATTTCTGGGTGGCGCGGTATTCGGTGAAGAGGATCACGCGCCGGTCGGACCACTGGCCCCCGGGTTTGATCTGCTCCTTGAGCCAGAGGATCAGGCGTTGGGCTTTGCTGTCGGCCCGCATCGCGGAGGCGGCCGCGAAGGATCGCAGCTCGGCCAGAAGATCCTCTTCCTCGGCGACCAACGGGGTGACCTGGCGCGAGGCGGTGTCGATCGCCTCCAATGATTGCTCCTCGTAGTCCTCGTCCACGGCCCAGTCGTTTTCGACCTCCTCAAGTTGGCGGCGCCACGCGGATCCGGTCGAGCTGCCGCGCGCCCCGGTGACGGACTTGGCGTGTTTCTCCAGGGTGATGGCGAAGGCGGCAGGCGACGAGAACAGGCGCTTTTTGAGGAGCTTGAGAACGAACTCGGTGGCGAACTGTTCTCCGGCGGTGGCGGCGTGCTTCGCCCTCAACTCGGCATAACGCCGGAGGTTCTGGTGGGCTTGGCACTCGGCCTCGGTGTAGGGCACCTCCAGGTGCATCACGCAACGCTTGGCGAAGCGGCGGGAACCATCCCAGCGCAGTTCGAGCTCCGACTTCAATCGCCGGACCATGACCGACTCGAGCTGGGAACGGCTGATGTGGGAGGCCCGGGCGAAGCGTTGGTTGTCGAGCAGCTCCAGCAGCGCCGCAAAGCTCTCGGAGTAACCGTTGTGGGGCGTGGCCGACAGGAAGAGCTTGTGTTCGAAGAACGGGGCCAGCGTCCGGATCGCCGAGGTCCGCATCGAGTCGGTGGCGTACTTGCCGCGCCCGGAGGGCGCGACGTTGTGGGCCTCGTCGACAATCAGCAGGTCGTACGGCCGCGGGTAAGGCGGCTGATCCCCGGCGGGCAGGGTCTCCCGGAAGAGCCGCATCGGCCGTTCGCGCTTGAGAAAATCGATCGAGGTGATCAGCCGGGGAAAATGGGACCACGGATTGACGTGGATCCCGCGGCGCCGACGCAGTTCGGACATGGCCTCGCTGTCGACGATCCGGAACTCGAGACCGAACTTGTCGCGCATCTCCTCCTTCCACTGCATCTGGATGGAGGAGGGACAGACAATCAGAATGCTCCGGGCACGGTGCCGGAGGATGAGCTCCTGCATGACTAGGCCAGCCTCGATCGTTTTTCCAAGGCCCACGTCATCCGCGACCAGAAGGTTGACCCGCGGCATCGACAGGGCCCGGACCACCGGATCGAGCTGGTAATCGTCAATCTCCACCCCGCTTCGGAACGGGGATTGGATGACTTGATCGTCCGCGCTGGAGACAGAGCCCCAGGTGACGGCGTCGAGGAAGGCGTCGAAGGTGCGGGGCTCATCAAAATCCTTCAAAGCCGGGAGATTGGCCCGCTCGATGCACTGGGCTCCGGGCTCAAGTTCCCAGACCACGGACAACTCTTCGCCCAAGCCCTCGTCCTCGACGGACGACAGGCGGACCAGGTGCTGGCGCTGGACGGGTTGGTTCAGGCTCCCGGGGACCGGGAGGGTCGAGGCGTGGATCCCGGTAGCGACGAAAGGTCGCTGACGAACGAAAACAACTTGGCCGGGCTCAGGCAGCGACAGGTCCATGCAGGATTACGGAAAAGTGTGAGGAGCGGGCACACCGGCGCGAGTTCAGGTCCCAACAGAGATGCCGGGCTCGGTAAACTGGTTGAACTGTAACAGCGAACTGCCTGGGATGACGCATTGGGGAGTGCGGAACGTAAATTTCGGCCTGAAATCGGTCGAGCCGAGAGTGAGCGGATCTTTCGGCCACAGATCGGCGGGCACCAGTCCTTGGAGGAAGATCTCGAGCCGAGAGCTTCGAAGGGGGGGCGCGAGACGGCCGAACTCTGCGGTTGCACCCGAAGCAATCTCTCCTACACTACGCGGCCCGCTGAAATGGGTGCATCGCTTTCCTAGCCGGCCTGGAACCAAATCCGGAGCCGCCAGGGGCTGAAGCTCATCTCCGCAGGAGAGCCCGTTTCCATCCAGGCCCGCTTGGGCGCCGGTGGAAGCAAAGGGTCACAGCCGCCGGGGTGGCGAAATTGGCAGACGCGCCAGACTTAGGATCTGGTTCTTTACAGAGTAGGGGTTCGAGTCCCCTCCCCGGCATTTTTTTCTCACAAATCGGCGGTTCCCACGAGGGATCCGGGATATTTCGTTGTCGAATTCCGGCCCGCGGCTTTTACTCCGCCCGCGATTTTATGCCGATGGATTCATTGCCTGCTGACACCGTGTTTTCCCGCACCCCTTTCCGCTTTCACTCAGGCTTGCGGAAAACCTCCGCCGCCCTCTGCTACGGGTTCTTGCTCTGCTCGGGTTTCGCCCAAGCGCCGCGCCCGCACCCCAGCCGCCCGCTCGCAACCAACGCCGGGGAAAAAACGCCGGTGCCCGCCGTCTCGACGGCCAGCCCGTTCAAACGCGCGTCGGCAAAGATCGGAGCGCCCCTTTTCCTCTCCAAACCGACCGGCAACCTTCCCGCCGGCAATGTGCAGCTGACGGCGACGGAGCTGGCTCCCAACCAGGGCGCGGCGGACGGCGGACCGATTCAACTCACTCAGAACCTCAGCCTGGGGACCCGCGCGGGCCTCGACGCATTGTTGCAACACCTCCGGACCCTGCACAAAGACTGGAAGCCGCAGGCACGCTGCCAGATCGCCTTTAGCGACACGCTCGCGCCAGACGAAACCGTGGCGTTCGATTTCCCGATCGCCATTCTCTTAACCTCCATGCTCGGCGACTGGAGCGTCGCTCCCGGTTGCGCCGCGTTCGGGATTCTGCGCCCGGACGGCACGGTTTTCCCGGTGTCGCGCGCGTTGATCCGGGTGACGGCCGCGGCTCGCGGGGGCGCGAAGAGGATTTTGGTGCCGGAACGCAACGGCGGACAGGTCGCTGACATGCTTCTCAACGACGGCCCGGCCGCGTTTTCGGCGGTCCAGATTTTCGCCGTGAACAACTTCGAGGATGCGCAGCTCTACGCCGCCGCGGAGCCCACCCCGGATATCGCCGAAGCCCTCAGCCGGTTTGAAGCGATCCAACAGAGGCTCACCGCGCCCGGCGCGGACCCGGAAGCCCTGCTGAAGGATCCCGACACCCTCGAAGCCCTGCGGGGTGTGCTCCTCAAATCGCCGAACCATCTCTCTGCGCGGCTTCTGCTCGGGCACTCGACCGGGCGCTACAAGATCTTCAGCGCGGACGGTTCTTCGGAGGTGATTGAGCGCATCGGCGCCAGCCTCGTCCCCGCGTGCCGCTCGCCACGCCCGAATGACGCGGCGAGCCTCCAAAAGGATCTCGTCAACAAAGAGGTCGAGACCCTCAAAAAGGCCCGTGAACGGCTCGATCCCACGTCCCAACCCTGGTTGGACGCGGTCTTGCGCTACGCCGCCGTGGTCCAGGGATGGCATCAGGAACCGCCGCGGGATTCCGCGCGGGCCATGCAGATCAACGCGCAGTTGCTTGCCACGGCCAAAGCTGCCCGGGCCGAGGACATCAAACTTCACAACCTGCTGGCGGAGAAAAGACTGAGCCGCCGGTAGCCCGCATTTTTCCGTGCCCGCCGCCTGAAGCGGATTCCGGAAATCCCCCCCCGCCGAGAATGAGTTCCCAAGAGCGCCCAGAAAGCGATTCCGGCGTGCTTTTAAACACGGCGCTCCGCAACGCGCGGCATCCCGAGGCGTACCACGGCGCGTTAAGCCGGGCGCTTACGGCGTTTCAGGAGCGGAGCGAGGCCGTCGCGGCTCGGGACCAGGTGAAACTGGCATGCGGAGAAGGCTGCGCGCTTTGTTGTTCCCTGCGCGTGGATGTGATTGCTCCGGAGGTGTTTTTGATCGCGGAACATCTCCGGCGGCATTTCAGCGCGGAATCCATGGCCGCATTGACGGAGCGGCTCGAAGCCCATGCCGCGCAAGTGACCCGGATGACCCCGTTCGAACATGCCACGCGCAACATGCCGTGCCCGCTGCTGGAGGGATCCCGGTGCAGCGTGTATGCGGTGCGCCCGCACACCTGTCGCCGGTGCCATTCCACCGACCTGAGCGCCTGCGAACACATCCATGATCATCCCGAGGACCTGGAGTTTCCGGGGGCCCACGACCCGGGGCTTTCTCGTGAGCTCGGGGAGACGATGCAGGCGCATTTTGACGCCTACCACGCCGAGGGCCTCGACCTGACGGTTTACGAGCTGGGGTCGGCTCTGTCCGAAGCCCTCAAATCCCCGGCCGCTTGGAGACGCTGGCGCGACGGCAAACGCGCGTTCCTTGGCGCCTCCATCACGCCCACCGCCGGGTCGGATTCCGACTGAGCGCCGCCGCCCTCCCGGGCCGGGTCACATTCCGCCCAACGCTTTTAACCGCTGCACCGACACAGGCTGGTCCGTGCCCAGTTCCTGCGCAAACACCGACACCCGGAACTCCTCCAGCATCCAGCCAAACGCCTCGCGGTTCACGGCCGGAACCCGGTTTTCCCAGCCGGCAAACGGCGTCAACTGCCGCGCTTTTTCGGCGTCTTTGGCCGGATTCAGCGCCGCGCGTTCGGCCCGCACTTCAATAGCCCGCAAATACCGGAGCACATGAGGCAAGCGGGCATGCGGGGTGCGCTCCAGGAAATCCGCGGAAACGAGCCGGTCCACGTCCTTTTCAAGCCCCGGATACGGCTTGGGTTTCTGAAGGAGTTTCCGGCGCAGCGCATGGATCTGCTGGGTGAGTTCGCCGAGCCGATAGGTCACCGCCGGGAGCTGGGCCCGGGCCGTCTCGAGCATTTCGAGAAAACGGCTTTCCTCCAGAGGCAGCGGGCATTCGAGCCGCAACAAATGATCCAGCACATGCTGGCAACCCGCCGTCTGCAGCCGCTCGGGATCCCAGTGGCCGCCCGGGCGCGAATCCCCGGACCCGCGCGGGGCGAGACTCAACTCGCTCAGAGCCGCCCCGAATGAACCGGCCCGCCGCTGGCCCTGATCGTTGTCCGCCGCAAGCCGGCGCGCCAGAAGACGCAATTCTTTGCCCAGCCAGGCCACCTCTTTTTGAAGCGCCTGCTCCCCCAGCCACCGCACACCGGTGCGGGACAACCCCTCGGACTCGTCGCGTTTTCTGAAAAGAAGCAGGTCCACCGCCCCGTCGCACACTTTTAAACCCGGATCCGCCAGCAGCGGGGCCCCGGCGATTTCCTCCACCACCAACGACTCCGGCAAACTGCCAAACGCCCAGGACTTCAACCCGCGTCGTTCGTGTTTACGCGCGGCTTTCTCCCACTCGTCGGACTGGATCCCGCGCGCCTCGATGGCCGCGTGGACGGTACCCAAATCCCGGCCGGCGGCCAGGGTGCGGTTGTGCCGGTCCACCACTTCCACGCGGGGCCGGAGATAATCGGGCAAATCCCGCCAGTCCTCCGCCCGGATGGCGACCCTGTATTTCCGGGCGATCCACTGGGCGAGTTCGACGCGCAGATCGCCCTTGCCCGGGGTGAACCCTTCGAGCACCTCGCGGATTTTGGGTTCGATGGGCATGAGCTGTTTGCGCACGGTTTTTGGCAGGGCCCGCAGCAACCCGCCCACCTGTTCCTCGCGCAATCCCGGCACCATCCATTGGAGCTCCCCGGCGCTGAGCCGTTCCGCCACGGAGAGAGGCACTTTCAACGTGACCCCGTCGCCCTCGGCGCCCGGCTCGTAGCTGTAGCTCAAGGGAATCACCGCGTTGCCCAACTCCACGTGATCCGGAAACAACGCCCGGTCGTATTCCACCTCCCCCACCAAGTCCGGCTCCGTGGCGCAGAGAAAATTAGGCTCCTTCCGGAGCGCCTCTTTCATCACCCGGTTGAGGTCGTGCACGGAGGACACCTTCTCCAGACGGGCCGCGTAGAACCGGAAGAACGCCTCGTCCAAATCCTCCACCCGATGATTGCGCACCCGGGTGAGAGCCGACTCCACCTTTTCACGCAACTTCCGGTTCTCGGCGAAAAACCGGTCGGTTAAATGAACCTCCTCGGCGACGAGCGCCGAGCGGATGAAAATTTCGGTGGCTTCTCCGGGGTTGACCCGCCCGTAGTCGACCTGGCGTTTGGAGAGTTCGAGCCCGTGGAGCAGCACGCGTTCCCAAACTAGGACCCTGCCCGCGCGCGCATTCCACTGGGGCAAAACGTGGCGGAAATTGCAGAGGTGCGCCCCGAGGTCCACCACCCATTGGGGATCGATCCGGGCGATGTTCCGGGCGAATAACTGGGAGGTTTGCACGATCTCACCCGTCACAATCCACTGCGGCTGGCGACTCGACGGCCCGGGCGGTTTGTTCTTCCCGGCGGCTTCGGGGCTCTGCTTTTTTTTGTTCCCCGCACGCTCGTAAATCGTTGAGCCCGGGAAAACCGTGACGACCCGGTCGGCGGACGCTTTGTACGTGTTCCGCTCCTGGCGTTGGCCCACCTGGCTGAGCAACCCCGCCAGCACCGCGCGATGAATGGCCCCGTATCGTTCCTCCTCAGCCGCCCCCGCAGTCCCGGGGTTCGACCGGCGCGGTGCCCCGCCCTGATCCCCCCGCAACCGCTCCTCAATCGCCTGCTCCAGTTGTTTGTGCACGTCCCGCCACTCCCGCATCCGGGTCCAGGAGAGGAAACGGGTTTTGCAAAAACGCCGGAGCGCGTTCTTGCTGGATTTGCCGTCCGGCTCGGGCGCTTCGTTCCAGAGATTGAGCAGGGTGAGGAAATCGGACTCGGGATGCTGGAACGTTTTATGGGAGGCTTCCGCGGCTTCGCGGGCGTCCTCGGGGCGTTCCCGCGGATCGGGCACGCTGAGCCCGGCCGCGATGACGAGCATTTCGGGCAAAACCCCCTCGGTCCGGGCCTGTAGCAGCATTCGCCCCAGCGTGGGATCCACCGGCAACCGGGCCAGTTCCAAACCCAGGGGGGTGAGCTCGTTGACCTCGCTCAAGGCCCCGAGTTCCTGCAGCAGCAGATACCCGGCGCGGATCGCCGCGGATTGGGGCGGGTTGAGGAACGGGAAGTTCTCCACGTCTCCGAGCCGGAAGGCGCGCATCCGCAGGATGACCTCCGCGAGGTTCGCCCGCTGAATCTCGGGCTGGGTGAACTGGGGGCGTTTCTCGAAGTCCTCCTGGGAATACAACCGGACACAAACGCCGTTCCGAAGCCGCCCGGCGCGGCCGGCCCGCTGGTTGGCGCTGCTCTGGGAAATCGGCTCCACGGGCAGGCGCTTGGTCCGGGTGCGCGGGTTGTACCGGCTCATCCGGACCAGGCCGCTGTCGATCACGGTCCCGATGCGG
>CAMARB010000100.1 GCA_945860355.1 Chthoniobacter flavus
CTCCCCTTCCTCCCCTTCCTCCCCTTCCTCCCCTTCCTCCCCTTCCTCCCCTTCCTCCCCATCCTCCCCTTCCTCCCCTTCCTCAACCCGCCATAGGGGAGCTATGGGAGCTAGGGGAGCTAGGGGAGCCTGGGGGGAATGCCCAAGGCGATACGTTTGACGACTTCTCCGGCCGCCGCAAAACCGAAAGCCGCAGTCACAAAAGAGGCCGTGCCGAATCCCGTCGCGCAATCCAGCGCCAGCGTGCCGCCCGGCTCCGGCTCGCTGCATGCCCGGCCGTCCGACCACGGGTACACCGGTTTTTCCGGGGAAAACACACAAGGCACCTCAAAAAACGCGGAGCGTTCCCTGGGAAACCCGTGTTCGATCCGCAATTGTCTGCGGACCTGGCGTAGCAACTCGTCCTGACAGGACTCAGCGAGATCCGTCACCCGCACCGCCGTGCCCTCGCGGCGGCCGCCCGCGCCGCCCACGGTCAACACGGGCATCCCCCGCTCGCGCGCTCCGGCGATCAGCAGGCATTTGTGGGAGGTCTTGTCGATCGCATCGACCACAAAATCGAACCGGGGCGCCAGGAGGCGGTCGGCCGAAGCCGCGGTGAAAAACTCCGAGACGCACCGCACCGCGCACTCCGGCTGAATCAAGGCCACGCGTTCGGCGAGCACCTCGATCTTCTGGCGGCCGATCTGGCCGTCCAGCGCCGGCAACTGCCGGTTGACATTGGTCACGCACACGTCGTCGAGATCCACCAGGGTCAACCCGCCCACCCCGGATCGCGCCAGCCCTTCCACCGTCCACGATCCCACGCCGCCAACCCCCACCACGCAGACATGCGCCGCGCGCAACCGCTCCAAGCCGGCTTTTCCGTAAAGCCGGGCGATCCCCCCAAAACGCCGATCGTAATCCGAACTCAAGCCGGCTCGCCTCCTGACGGACTGGAAATATAGGCCTCCAGAGCCTCGCGGGTGACGATGTGCCGGGCCCCGCACCGGGGACACCCCATGCGCAGCAGCGCGTCCTCGCCGAACAAGCCCTCCGGATCCGAGCGCATGATCGGCGCCAGGATCGCAAACATCCGGGCCTGGCTGCAGCCGCATTCCCAGCGGTATTGCCGGTCCTCCAACAAACTCAGCGTCTCCTCCTGGTCCATGGCGCGGATCCGGGCATCGTCCAGGGCGTTAAACCACTCCAGATCGCACCCGGGCTGGGCGGTCACCATCACAAAATCCTCCTCCCCGAACCGGAAATACCGGGCCGGGCGCTGCTCGCTCTGGGCGTAATACTGCTCGACGATCCGGAACGGCGCCGCCCCTGTGAACTCCACCGCGCTGCGCCGGGGTTCGCCCGGATCCCGCACGAGATCCGCCAGGAACAGGTTGCGCCCGTCTTGCTTTACGTTCTCGGTGAACACCTGGCCCACCACCGTGCCGAGCCGGTTGTTGCCGGTGACAAAAAGGTTGAGCAGCGGATCCCGCAGATGAATGGTCCAGGCCCAGGACTCGTTCCAAGGCCGGGACGCGCTGTGCAGGGTCAACGCGGCGAGAGCCTCCTTAAGAATCTCATCGTGGGCGGGGAGATGCTGGTAACCGTGCTGCCCTTGGTGGAGGTAATAATCGACGTAGAGCTCGCCGAAATCGGCCCGGGCCAGAAGGGCGTTGCGGCCGCGCACAAAATAAGTCCGCACATCGATGCACTGGTTGGGGGTGGGTTCGTCGGGATTCATGGGGTCCAGCGCGTGAAAGGGTGAATGAGCAAGTTGGAGTTAAAATAACGCGGGTCGCCGCTGACTTCCTGGCCGACCCAATCCGGCAACGGCACCGGCTGATCCGGAGAGGTGAGTTCCACCTCCGCCACGATCAGGCCCGCGTTCTCCCCCAGGAACTCGTCGACTTCCCAAATCAACCCGCCCGACTCCAGGCGGGTGCGGCGTTTTTCCATGAGGGGTTTCAAACACAGGTTCTCCAGCATCTCGAGGGCCTCGGAGCAGGGAATCTGCACTTCGTACTCGGGCCGCGAGATTCCCACCGTCCGGCCTTTGACCGTCAGCCAGGCGCGCTCCCCGGCCACCCGGACCCGGACCACACAAGCCCCCTCGCGCGCCAGATAACCCTGGCGGATTTCAAGAACCTCGCCGCGCCCCCGCCAGCCAGCGCCCGTCACCAGAAATTTGCGTTCGATCTCAAGGCCCATGTCTAGCGCTGGGGAAGGCGGCCGATGGCTTTGAGAATCTCGCGTTTGAGCTCCAGGGGATCCACCGCGCCCTCCTGTTGGAAGAGCACCTCGCCCTTGGGCCCCAGCAGCACCGTGAAAGGCAACGCCCCGCTCCAGCTCTTATCAAACGCCTCGATGAACGCGTATTTGTTCGTACCCCCAAAAATCAGGTTCCGGCAGGAGGCCTGTTCCTTCGTTAAAAACCGGAGCACGTCGGCTTTTTCATCCGGGAAATTCGCGGCCACACTCACGAACTCGAAATTGCGCCGCCGATACATGCGATGGATCTCCACTAGGTCAGGAAACTCCGTGACACAGGGGCCGCACCAAGTCGCCCAGAAATTCACCAGACGCACCTTGGCGCCCTCGCCCTTGCGCAGCTCAGTCAACCCCGCCGGATCCACCGGCTCAACGCTCACGGGCTCTTTTGCCAGCTTCTCCATGAACGCTTTGACCTGATCCTGTTTGCCCGCCCATTTCACCGAGCACCCAAACGCCCGGGTCTGCGCCACGTCGGGCAGTTTGCCGGCCAAAACCGCATCCAGCGCCGCGCGTAAATCGTGGGAACTCACCAAGGCCTCGCGTTCGTTGTCGTCGATCCGCCCCACGTACCGCAGCTTGCGGTCTCCATCAAAAACAAAGGCGTGCGGCGTCACGACGGGGCCGTACGCCCGGGACACCGCCTCGTGGTCGCCGGCGTAAAGATACGGGAAGTTGAACGCCCGATCCTTGGCCCGGATTTTCATGTCCTCGAATGAATCGCCCAGGTCGGTGTAGCCCAGTTCGTCGAGCCGGACGGACCGCGGGTCGTTGGGGGAAATGGCCACCAGCGCCACCCCCTTGGGCTGGTAGTCGGTGACAATTTTCTTCAGGCGCTCTTCACTGGCCTGGGCACTCGGACAATGATTGCAGGTAAACACCACCACCAGGGCTTTTGCCGGCGCGAAGTCCTTGAGGGACCACGTGCGGCCGTCCACCCCGGGCAAAGTGAAATCCGGGGCCGCCGCCCCCAAGGCGAGAGTTTCCGCCGGTCCCTCCGCCCCGGGCGCGGAAACGCCCACGAGGAAAAGACAGGAGATCATCCAAAAGAGGCTCAAGCGCATGGGGGCGAAACCAAAAGGAATCCGGCCCGATGTCAATGCGCGAGGGGGAGCACTCCGGAAAGAATCCGCGGTTGCGCAACGGCCCAAGGACTGGTTTTCTTTTGGCGGCCCTTTGTGTCCCCCTCCCTGCAACTCTCTCGATGAAGTTTGCGACCTACCTTCTCCTTGGCGCGCTGGTGTTTGCGATTCTCCGCACCCACCGCAGTGTCCAACGCTGTGAGAGCCCGCAGGAACGCAACTTTGTCGTCCGCACCAGCGTCGCCCTGTGGCTGGCCGGGATTCTCCTCGCGGTGGCCCTGGTTTTCCTGCCCAACCGGGGCCGGCTCTTGATGCTTTTGCCCGGGCTGTTCGTCGCCCTCAGCGTGACTCGCGCCCTGCGGAATTCCCGGCACCGCCTCCGCGAGGAACGCGCCGGCCGCGTCGATCTGGAAAAAATGAAGCTCATCTCCTAACCCCACACCCGCCCCCTACGCACCGCGCTCTCCCCTAATCCGGACCGCTTTCTGACGGTTGTCTCTGCGGTCAAGTCCACCCGTTGGCTCCCAAGCAGACCCGAACCCTTCGTCTCCCGCCTCCCTCCATTTCCCTCTGAATGAACTCCCTTATGATCCTCAAACTCACCTTATCCATCGGGGCAACCTTCCTCCTCTTCGGAACCGTCGGTTGCCAGGCCAAAGACAAAAAACCGGAGGAACAACAACCCACCTCGCAGGAAACCAAGAAAATGAGCGACGCCGAATTGCGAAAGAAACTCACCCCCGAACAGTACCACGTGACCTGCGAGAACGGCACCGAACCCCCGTTCCGGAACGCGTATTGGAACAACCACGAGGCCGGGATTTACGTCGACGTCATCAGCGGCGAGCCGCTTTTCGCCTCGATCCACAAGTTCGACTCCGGCACTGGCTGGCCCAGCTTCTGGCAGCCGTTGAAGAAGGAATCTGTGGTTTCGCACACCGACAACTCGCACGGCATGGCGCGCACGGAAGTCCGCAGCACCAAGGCGGACGCCCACCTCGGACACGTGTTCCCCGACGGCCCGAAGCCCACCGGGCTGCGCTTCTGCATCAACTCCGCCTCGCTCAAGTTTGTGCCCGTCGCACAGATGAAAGAGGCGGGTTACGGCGAATACCTCGCCCTTTTCGAGCAGCCGAAAGCTCCGGCCGCAGCGAAATAAACCGCCGGGAACCGCGCGCCGGACGGTGACACGAGGGCGCGAAAAGCCCTCCGTTGGTCATACCCCCGCTTTGCCCTGAGCGCAAACCCCGGCGAGAACCGGGAATTACACGCAGTGCCCCGGGCTGGCGGCTGGCGTGGATCGGCGACGCCCCTCCGGGACTTCCGCGCGATCCTGATTCGTTGCTCGTGGGAATCACCCCGCTCGGGGCATTTCACTGGGTAATCGGGGGCGGCGTTTAAAAGCCCCGCAAGCGGCTGCGCCGTGGGCAGATCCAAGCTTGCCACAGGCAAACACCTCTGTAGCCTTCGCGCGGTTCCACCCCAGGCCAAGTCCGTCGGAAACACTTCTATTAGGGAACCATGCAGCCACTCCATCTATTCAACGTCGTTCCGAAACTGCCGGCCGAACTCGAGCCGCTCCGCAAAATCCTCCTCAACCTCTGGTGGACTTGGCAGCCGCAAGCCCGGGCACTGTTCCGGCACCTTGATCCCGAGCTCTGGGACAAAACGAACCATAACCCCCTGCGGATGCTCCAGCTCTGCCGGCAGGCGCGGCTGACCGAGGTGTCCCAGGACGACGATTTCCTCCGGGAAATGCAGGGCGTTTACTCCAAGTTCTGCGCCTACATGGACCGGCCGGACACCTACGGCAAACTGCGCGCCAACAGCCCGTTCTCACCCACCGCCCCCATCGCCTATTTCTCGGCGGAATTCGGGTTCCACGAATCTTTCCCCATCTACTCCGGGGGCTTGGGCATTCTCTCGGGCGACCACTGCAAATCCGCGAGCGACCTCGGCCTCAATTTCATCGCTTTTTCGCTGCTCTACAAACACGGCTACTTCCGCCAGCAGATCAACAAAGACGGCCACCAGGAGAGCATCCGGCTCAACCAGAACTTCAGCCACCTGCCGCTGGCCGACGCGATCGACACGGACGGAAAACCGCTCGTCATCGGCGTGGAGATCCTCGGGCGCACCGTGCGGGCCAAGGTGTGGAAGGTGGCGGTGGGCCGGATCACCCTCTACCTGCTCGACACGGATCTGCCGGAGAACTCGGAGGAAGACCGCCAGATCACGGCGCAACTCTACGGGGGCGACCATGAGATGCGGATCAAACAGGAGATCGTCCTGGGCATCGGAGGCGTTCACGCGCTCAACGCCATGGGCATCAAGCCCGCCACCTATCACATGAACGAGGGCCACGCGGCCTTCATCTCCCTGGAGCTCATCCGACGCGGGGTGGCCGAGAACAAACTCGATTTCTACGCCTCGCTCCAGGTGGTGGCCGCCGGCAACATCTTCACCACGCACACCCCCGTCCCGGCCGGCAACGACGCGTTCCCGCTGGATTTGATGCGCAAATACTTCGGGGATTACCCCGCAAAGGTGGGCATCGATTTTGGCACGTTCGCCAGCTTCGGCCAGACCCGGAACGACCCCACCGAGCCCTTCTCCATGACGATCCTGGCGCTGCGCACCAGCCGCCACGCCAACGGGGTGAGCGCCCTGCACGGCCGCGTCAGCCAGGGGCTCTGGAAAGACGTCTGGAGCGGCGTCCCGGAAAACGAGGTGCCCATCACGAGCATCACCAACGGCGTCCACACCAAAACCTGGATGGCCCCCGAGTTCGCCGCCCTCTACGACAAATATCTGCCCGACTGGGAGGAGCGCCTCACCGAACCCGAGTTCTGGCGCGGCGTGTTCGACATTCCCGATGAAGAACTCTGGGCCACGCATTCAAAGCTCAAACACCGCCTCGTCGAGTTTGTCCGGCAACGCGTCCGCCAACAGCGCGAGCGCATCGGCGACACCCCGGAATCCCTCCGGCACGTCAGCCGCCTGCTCAATCCCGAGGTGCTGACGATCGGCTTTGCCCGGCGTTTCGCCACCTACAAACGGGCCACCCTGCTCTTCAGCGACCCGGAACGGCTCCGCAAGCTGCTCTCCAACCCCGAGCGCCCCGTCCAGTTCGTGTTCGCCGGGAAGGCGCATCCCAAAGACGAACCCGGCCAGCGGTTCATCCAACAGGTCTATAAATACAGCCGGATGCCCGAGTTCCAGGAGCGCGTGGTGTTTCTGGAGGACTACGACCACTACGTGGGCCGCCGTCTTTACCAGGGCGTGGATCTCTGGCTCAACAACCCGCGCCGGCCTTTGGAGGCCAGCGGCACCAGCGGCATGAAGCTGCCCCCCAACGGCGGACTCAACCTCAGCGTGCTCGATGGCTGGTGGTGCGAGGGTTACAACGGCAAAAACGGCTGGGCCATCGGCAGCGAGATCCCCGAAAGCACCGACCCCGTGGAACCCGCGTTCGAGGACGAAGTCGACGTGGCCAGCCTCTTCCGAGTGCTCGAAACCCAGGTCGTCCCGCTCTACTACGCAAAACCCGACGGCCGCCTGCCGATCGCCTGGCTCCAGTTGATGCGCGAATCCATCCGCAGCATCACCCCGGTGTTCAACACCCACCGGATGGTGAAGGAATACGCCGAGCGCCTCTACGAACCGGCCGCCCGGGCCCTGGGCACGCTCTCCGCCGGTGGCGGCAAAAAGGCCCTGGAGCTCAGCAAATGGAAGGATTCCATCCGGAAAGCCTGGCCCCAGATCCGGATCGGCGAGGTCAAGATCGGGGAGAACGCCACGAGTGTGCTCGTCGGCGACCAACTCCAAGTCAGCGCCGTCGTCCACCTCGGGCCGCTCACGCCGGACCTGGTGATCGTCCAAGCCTATCTCGGTGAGACCGTGAACAACGAGATCACCAAACCCGGCACGATCGCCCTCAAACAGACCAAGAAACTCGAGGACGGCGCCTACCTCTACACCGGCACCATCCCGGCCCACGAAAGCGGCAGCTACGGGCTCAACCTGCGGGTCATCCCCACGCACCCCAATCTGATTCAAGCCCACGAACTGCGCCTGATCACCTGGGCCAAGTAAACCGGCCACAGACTGGCTCTTTCCCGGAGGGCGCGAAGAACTCCGCTTCTTCGCGCCCTCTCGGCTTCCGGCCCCGGTGCTAACCACCCCCGCCCCTCCTCCCCCATGCATTCCGTCCCGCCCAGTCCGCCGCAGCGCAGAAACCTCAAAAAGATCCTGCTCACCCTGCTGCAGCTCGGCATCACCGCCGGCATTCTCTGGCTGGTGTTTCACGATCCCGCCAAACGCAGTGCGATGCTCGGGGCAATCCGGAACGCCTCCCCGCTCTGGCTGCTTCTGGGCATCGGCGTTTACGGCGCCGTCGAGGTCGTCGCGGCCGTTCGCTGGCATCTGCTGCTCTGCGTCCAAGGCATCCGGCTTCCCGGGACCCGGCTGGCGCGCCTGCTGATGATCGGGGTTTTCTTCAATTTCTTCGTGCCCGGCGGCACGGGCGGCGACCTGGTCAAAACCTTTTATCTTCTCAAAGAAACCCCGGGCAAAGCCGCCCAAGCCCTGCTCTCGGTGCTCGTGGACCGGATCATAGGGGTTCTAGCTCTCGTCATCCTGGCGGGTGTGTTCACCGGGCTGCGCTGGGATTGGCTCACCGCGTATCCCGAGACGGCCCGGTACACCTGGGCCGGGCTCGCGATTCTGGCCATCAGCTTCAGCCTCATCGCATGCACCCTGCTGCTCTCGGGCCTGGGGCTGGTCCATAAGCTGCCCGCTAAAATGCCCGGCCGGGAACGGCTCGCCGAGGTGGCCCTCGCCTACAACGCCTACGCTAGGGCCTGGCGCCCGGTGCTCGGCGCGTTCCTGCTCTCGATTGCGGCCCACTTGGGTTACTTCACCACGTTCTACTGCGCCGCGCGCGCCCTGGCGGGGAACGGGGTCGTCATCCCCAGCCTCTCCGAACTCTTCGCCATTCTCCCGGTCCTCAACACGATCCTTTGTATGCCCATCAGCTTTGGCGGGGTCGGCGTGCGCGAGGGCCTTTTCGAGATTTTCCTCGGCCATCTCTGCCAAGTCACCGCCCCCGTGGCCGTGGTGATCTCCTCCACCGGTTATCTGCTTTCTCTTTTCTGGGGCCTGGTCGGCGGCGTCCTTTACATTTTCTACCGCCCCAGCGAACACGCCGGGATACAGGAAATGACCTCCACGGTGGAGGCCCTCGATCACGAGCTGGCCGAGTCCGAACTCGCCCGCGAGGCCGCCGACGACCCCCAACCCTGATGCACGCACCGATCCCCGCCGATCGCCCGTTTGTCACGGCCAACTTCGCCCTCACCTGGGATGGCCGGGTGTCCACCCGCAAACTCACCCCCTCGGATTTCTCCTCCCCGGCAGACAAAAAACGGCTCCTGGAGATCCGCGCGGAAGCAGACGCCCTGATGGTCGGGGCGCGCACGGTGGCGACGGACACGATGACGATGGGACTGCCCGTGGAAACTTTGCGGGAACAACGGGTCGCCCGCGGCCAGAGCGCCTACCCGATCCGGGTCCTGCTCACCAACTCGGGACGGCTCAACCCACAGCTCCGGGTTTTCGGCGCCGATTTCTCCCCGCTCCACGTCTTTTCCACCACGCGGATGCCGAAACCCACCCGCGAGGCGCTCGGCGCAAAAGC
The DNA here is from genome assembly GCA_945860355.1 of Chthoniobacter flavus. Lineage (GTDB taxonomy): Bacteria > Verrucomicrobiota > Verrucomicrobiia > Chthoniobacterales > Chthoniobacteraceae > CAIURC01. The sequence continues at coordinate 9,031 of CAMARB010000100.1, forward strand.
CACCCTGCACCTTGAGCCCGGGAAACGCGTGGACGTTCCGGCGATGCTGGGCCTGCTGCGCAAATTGGGCGTGCGCCATCTGCTCTGTGAAGGCGGCCCCACGGTTCTGCGCTCGCTGCTGGAGGCCGACCTGGTCGACGCGTTGTATCTCACCCTTTGCCCGCGGGTTTTCGGGGGACTCCGGGCCCCGACTCTCACCGGCGTGGCCGGCTCGTTTCTCCCCAAATCCACGCGCCTCCAACTCGAGGAGTTCGAGGTGCTCGGCGAGGAATGTTTCCTCCGATACCGGGTCCAACGCCCCTCGGTTTTGTAAAACCGCCCAAGACAAACACCCCTCCCATCGTGCACACGAGCACCTCTCTCTTTATCCGGGCCTCCCGGAAACGGATCTTCGAAACCGTCAGCCAGCTCACCCGCTGGCCCGAATGGCTCCCGCACTATCGCGAAGTCCGAGTCATCGGCAGCCAACCGCGCCTGTCGGGCACCTGCGAGATCGTCCGCATGGCAGCCTCCCGGGACGGCATCCCCATTTCCTGGGTCTCGGCGTATTGGGCCGACCCGGAAACGTGCGAACTTCATTTCGAGCATCTGCGGGCCTGGACCAAGGGGATGAAAGTGGTCTGGACGCTCACCCCCAAGGGCGACGGCACGGAGGTCGAAATCCTCCACGATCTGCGGTTCCGCGTCCCCGCCATGGCATGGCTGGCGGAGCCCATCATCGGCGGTTTCTTTATCGACAACATCGCGGGCAAAACCCTGCGCACCTTCAAACAACAACTCGAAGGCCCCGGCCCCACGCCGCCACTCCCCGATTAACGCAATCCCGCGCTCCCTCATGAAACGCCGTGTCGTCATCACCGGACTGGGCCCCATCACCTGCATCGGCACGGGCAAAGCCAATTTCTGGAACCACATCCTCGCGGGAAAAAGCGGGATCTCCCACGTGACCGGCTTCGACACCCAGGACTTCCATGCCCGGTGCGGCGGCGAAATCCGGGACTGGGATCCCACGCACTTTTTCCCGCCCCACCGGCTCAAACGGCTGGATCGCTACGCCCAGTTCGCCGTCGCGTCGGCCCTGCTCGCCCTTGAGGACGCGCGGTTTCCGTGGTCCCGGGAGGCCCCGCAATCGCGGGTGGGCGTGAGCTTCGGCACGGCGCTCGGGGGGATCGCCAACGCGGAACGCGAGCACCTGCTTTTCCTCAACAAAGGCGCCCGCGGGGTGAACCCCACGCTCGCGCTCCAGGTGTTCGGCGGAAGCGCCCATTCCAACATCGCCATCGAGTGCGGGTTCCGCGGCGTGGGCACCACCAACTCCAACTCCTGCTCCAGCGGCGTGGTTTCCGTCGGCGAAGCCCTGCGGTATATCCGGGACGACATGGCCGACGTGATGGTGGCCGGCGGCTCGGAGGCGCCGCTGAGCCCCCTGACCTACGGCGCTTTTGATTTCATCAAGACCATGAGCCGATGGCAGGGCGAACCGGCCCTGGCCTGCCGCCCTTTTGAACGGGACCGGGACGGTTTTGTCATGGGCGAAGGCGGCGCCAGCCTTGTGCTTGAGGAATACGAACACGCCCGGACCCGCGGGGCGCACATCTACGCCGAGGTGCTCGGGTACGCCCTCAACAACGAGGCCTGGCACATGACCACCCCCCTGCCCAGCGGCGAAAGTGTCATTGCCTGCATGCGCCAAGCGCTCGCCTCCGCGCAGCTTGAGCCCGGGCAGATCGACTACATCAACGCGCACGCCAGCGGCACCCAGCTCAACGACTCCAACGAAACGGCCTGTATCGGGGCCGTCTTCGGGCCGACCCCGCCGCCTGTCAGCGGCACGAAAGCGTTCACCGCCCACCCCCTGGGCGCCACCGGGGCGATTGAGACCGTGCTCTGCACATTGGCGATCGAAGAGGGGTATCTCCCCCCCACGCTCCATTACTCCACGCCGGACCCCGCCTGCGACCTCGACGTCATCCCCAAAACCGGCCGGTGGCAGCCGGTCCGTTACGCGATGAACAACGCGTTCGGGTTCGGCGGCATCAACTCCTGCCTGATCCTCGGCAAGATCTGACGGTTCGCGTCCTAACCCGTTGGGGTGAGCCCCCCCCGACGCGGGCGGGGAAAAAGGGCCGCCCGTGGTTCCAGTCTGTCGGGCTCCAATCGCCCAGCTTCAAAATCCCACGCCATTCCGGGTGGGCTATTGGGACGCATTCAAAGCCCCTGTTATTTTTCTCCCCGGTGTCTTTTTTGGTTGAGGCAACACGCGGAGATGGTCTGCGCTGGAGCGCGCGTCCCGTGGGACTGCGGTGTCTGAGCGCAACGCCCTCCCAAAAAAACGCCCCCTCTGCTGACTGCCTTCTCGAGTGGGAAAATTTGAAAGAGCAGCTTCACGTTGGCCCGTTGCATGTCGGAGGTAGGCGGGCAGGGACGCACAATTTCTCGGAGCACGTAGCAGCCCGGAGGGAATTGTTCCCGCAGGGAACAGAGGTTGTAGCCGGGGGTCGAGCGCAGAGCCCCCCCCGGAACGCGGTTCCCTCCAGAAACATTCCACCCCGCCGAGGGGTGGCAGAAGATGCAACCGAGCAACTTGTCTCTGGCACCCCTGCCCGGGTGCGATAGATTTCTGGGACATCGGGTTCCGGCGGTGTCGCTTCGCTCGACCGCCGGCTACACACAGATCACAGGCTGGAAGCCTGTGCCCCTTTCCGACGTCGAAGCCAAATGGGCAATCTCCCCCACCGAAACACCGCCACCTCAAAACGTCCCAACGTCAGCTTAAGTTAGCGCCATTCGGGACATCACCGTCTCCATGGTGAAGGAACGGCGCGTCGCCAGCAGCTTCTGCCTGAGGAAATCGGCGGCCACAGAGGCAAAGTAGCTGTTGATCAGACCGGGAGGAAAACACAGCCGCCCCTCGGCAAACCGGAGGCGCCGGGAGGCTTCGGCAAGCCCGTGCGAAGCCAGCAACGTCGAGCTGAGAAATGCCGCCAGCACCTCCTCCTCTTTTGTCTCCACCCCAAAGCTCCGCAGATCCAAAAAGCCGAGTTTCCTGACCCCCGCCTCGATCTCGTCCGCATTCAAATAGAGGCCCAGCAACACCTGCGGCAGGGAGGACTTGAGCACGCTTTTGCCGGACCCGTTGGGACCGGCAAACATGCGCAATCTCGGGGTTTCCGGGGTCACGGGATGTTGTAGATCGCGCCGACTTTCACGGGAGTCGGCGGCTCGATCGGCTTGACCCGCTCTTTGTGCCCGTCGGGATAAACCCGGACAACGAACCCGCCTTCCGACTGCAACACGCTCTGCCCGGAGGCCAGCACCCTCTGGCGGGCGTCGGCAAAGGCCTGCCCCGAGAGGGCAGGAAACTCGCTTTCGAGTTGTTGAATATCTTGTTCAGCCATGGGGGAAGTTTACGGGCCGGGTCCCGTCAGATCAACCGCCGGTTGGTCTGGTAGGGCGTGACGCCCGTCGAGTCGGCTGCGGTGTCGAGCTTCTGGAGGGCGGCGGCGATGTGCCCGGCCGATTACCCGCGGCCAGTCAGGTTATCGCGCAGCAGCCCCGTCTCGATGCCGCAGTTGTTCGCCCACTTGTTCCATTCGCCGAGGGCGCGGTAGCCGAGGTGGTCGGGCCTTGCCGGGTCGGTGAACAGCGCGACAACGCGGTTCTGGGTCTTGCGTTCTCTGAGATCTTTGCGGTCGCAAGAAGACACGCCAGCGCTGTGGGCTCCGCGCCTCAGTCGGCCCAGCCCTCGGCACTCCTCACCGCCGAGAGCAAAGATTCCGGGAGTTCACGCGACGGCACCGGGCGTGCGGAGAGCTTTTGCACAAAATTGAATGCCAGGTGTTTACCCTCATAACGCCGGAACTTCGGCCCTCAGGCTCAAAAAACCGGGCGCTCCGTGACTTTCCAAAAATCCCTCCGCGATCTCCGCGGCTCCGCGTGAAAACTGCCTTTCTCTGCGGTCTCCGATCTCTTGCTTAATGAGCCGCGCTCTTGGAGCACAGGTTCAACACCAAAACCCCGGCCACAATCAGGGACAACCCCACAATCGCGGGAAGATCCAGGCGCTGGCCATCGACAAACCACGCAATGGCGGTCACCAGCGCGACGCCCACTCCCGACCAAATGGCATACGCCACGCCGGTCGGAACGGTCCGCAACGTCAGGGAGAGGAAATAAAAAGCCGTGGCGTAACCCGCCACCACAACCAGCGACGGCACCAGACGCGTGAATCCTTGGGATGCCTTCAGCGTGGACGTGGCCACAACTTCCGAGACGATGGCGATGGCGAGGTAGAGGTAGCTCATTCGGTTTTTCTGAAGATACCCGGGGCGGCGCCGGACGAACAGGGGCCAGACACACTCGATCCCGATCGGAGTGATGCCCCGGGGACGCTCTGGGATTGCCTCTTGCGGTCGCGGAACCCCCGCGAGTGCTACGGCCGCTGAGGGGCGCGCCTGCTCATAGGACCCATAGGACCCATAGGACCCATAGGACCCATAGGACCCATAGGACCCATAGGACCCATAGGACCCATAGGACCCATAGGACCCATAGGACCCATAGGACCCTATGGAAACCGCACGGCGCGCCAACGTCCGGCAAAAATGAATCGCTAACGTTAACTTTTTATTTATTTTACCCCTAACGCTTTCTCGTGCACCGGATCATTACCCCTGAGAGGTTCTCCGATCCCTCCGATGACCACGCACAGAGCCTGCTCTCCTTTCAACTGCACCCCGTTCCCTAACCTATCCCGTATCCATGATGAAGCTCGCCGCCCACTGGGTCTGCCTCGCCCTCCTCATCCCCTGCTCTCTTCGAGCTGCTGCTGCGCCTGAACCGCCGCCCGGATTCACCGCCCTGTTCAACGGCCGCGACTTGGAGGGCTGGCGCGGCGGAGACACCCACGATCCACGGACTTTGCGGGCGATGCCCGAGGCCGAACGCGAGGCGCTGCTGGGCGCGTGGACACAGGACATGCAAAAGCACTGGTCTGTGCAGAACGGTGAGCTGGTCAACGACGGCCAGGGCAAATACTGCACCACCCTCAAGTCCTACGGCGACGTGGAGCTCCTTCTGGATTACAACATGGCGCCCAAGGGCGATTCCGGGGTGTATCTCAGAAACGCGCCTCAGGTGCAGATCTGGGATCCCACGGAGCCCGATGGCGGCAAACTCGGCCGGGAAAAGGGCAGTGGCGGGCTTTGGAACAATTCCCCGGGCGCGCCCGGCAAA
>CAMARB010000101.1 GCA_945860355.1 Chthoniobacter flavus
AGACGTTCAAGAACGAGTAATGGATGGACTGGCAGGAGGGCCAGATGTGGCAGGGGACCCCGGTGCTCGAGGTCACCGGCGCGGATGGGAAAAAGCAGCCGCTCCCCGCGCAATGGCTCATGCACTGATTCCCCCCATTCGCAGACAGAGACCTTCGTCTGCGTCCCCTTCCTCCCATGAAAAACATCCCCGGCTTCTTCCTCCTTTGGATGGGGGCTTCCGTGACACAACTCTCGGCCGCGGCCGACCAAGCCGACGCCTTCCGCCACAAGCCGAACGTGCTCATCCTCTACGCGGACGACCTCGGGTACGGCGACCCGCACTGTTACAATCCCGAACGCGGCAAAATTCCCACCCCGGCCATCGACAAACTCGCCGCCCAGGGGATGCGCTTCACCGACGCCCATTCCTCCTCGGGCGTGTGCACCCCGTCGCGCTATTCCCTGCTCACGGGCCGCTACCACTGGCGCACCGTGAACCAGGCGGGGGTTCTCAACGGCGCCAGTCCCCCCCTTCTGCCAGTCAACCGGGTCACCCTGGCGTCCCTTGCGGCAGATCACGGGTATCGGACCGCCTGTTTTGGAAAATGGCACCTGGGACTGCGTTGGGCGCACACCGATCCGGCGAACCCCAAACCCGATCTCTCCCGCATCGACTACGCGCAGCCCATCACCGACGGCCCACTCCAGCACGGGTTTCAATCGTTCTTCGGCATCAGCGCCTCACTGGACATGCCGCCCTACGTCTGGGTCGAGAACGACCGGGCAACCGAATTGCCGACAGCGCAAAAGAGCTGGTATCGCAAAGGGATGGGCGGCCCCCGATTCGAGGCGACGGAGGTTCTACCCGCGCTCGTGCGCAAAACCTCGGATTTCTTCGCCGCTCAGGCCGCCGGTGCGAAGGGCGGCGCGCCGTTTTTCCTCTATCTGCCACTGACCGCCCCGCACACCCCGCTGGCCGTGAACCCGGAATGGCGGGGACGCAGCGGGCTCAATGCCTACGCGGATTTTGTCATGGAGACCGACGCCGCCATCGGCCGCATCCTTGATGCGCTTGAACGCAGCGGGCTTGCTGAGAGCACCCTGGTCGTCCTGTCCTCGGACAATGGCTGCGCCTCCTATGCCGGGCTTGGGGATCAGGAAAGAGAGGGGCGAAAAAACGCCCGCAAACATGGGGGCTCGCCGCAGGTCCTTCCCTCCGGCGTTCAGGATTTGGAAAGCCGGGGGCATTACCCGAGCGGCCCCCTGCGGGGCTACAAAGCCGATGCGTGGGAGGGCGGCCACCGAGTTCCCTTCATCGTCCGTTGGCCCCGGGTGGTCCAGCCCGGCACGGTGTGCGATCAACTCGTGCTCCAGGCCGATCTGATGCGCACCTTTGCGGAGATCCTCGGCGTTCCGCTGCCGGACGATGCGGGGGAGGACAGCTTCAGCTTCCTGCCCCTTTTGCGCGGGGAAAACGCCCCCATCCGCACGCACGCCGTCGCCACGAGTAACACCGGCCTGCCGGGTGTTCGAAGCGGTCCGTGGAAATACATCGCGGGCCCGGAACCCGGCCCCGGCGTCGCCGGGCAACCCCAGCCCGTGCAGCTCTACAACCTCGCCGAGGATTTGGCGGAATCCAAAAACCTCGCCGGTGCGATGCTGGGCAAAGTCGCCGAGCTCCAGGCGCTGTTGGAAAAACTCATCACCGAGGGCCGAAGCACGCCAGGCGCCCCGCAGAAAAACGATGCCGAAGTCGTCCGCCATCCCAAGTCGCAGAGCCGAGGGGAGCGCGGCGATCAAGCGGATGCGGCGGGACGGAAAGAGATTGAGAATCGGGGCGCCGCCCATCCGGTGGGCTCTCTCACAAATCCAGCCCGTCAAGTTGCCGTTTCTCCCCTCTGCGCCCCGGTGGGAGCCCGCAGCCACCCCTCTCCGCTGAACCAATGAAAACCTCCACCCGTCCCGCCATGCACACCTCCTTCTCCCTCATTCTTTCCGCCCTCTTTGCCCTTGCTGCCTTGAGCAGTGCCCGCGCCGCCGACTCGCCAAAGTTCTCGGCCAAAGAAGCCGATCCGCGCCTGCACGCCGAGGGGGAGGGGTGGGCGTTAAAGAAAGCCGCGGTGACCGACCCCTCCCGTCCCCGGGTTCTTCTGATCGGCGACTCCATCCTGGGCGGTTATCACAAGGAGGTGATCGCCGCGCTGGAGGGCAAAGCCTACGTCGACGTGTGGCAGAACCCGCACTGGCAGTCGCAAAAAACCAACGAGGTGCTCGGGCGCGTGCTGGAGCAGGGGCCGTATGATGTCGTGCACGCCAACATGGGCCTGCACGGCTGGCCTGTGGGCAGGATCCGCGAAGGAACTTTCGAGCCGCTCACCAAGGCCTACATCGAGGTCATCCGGACCAAACTTCCCAAGGCCAAAATCCTCTGGGCCAACAGCACACCGGCCCGGGCGAAGGGTAAACCCGGCGAGCTCGATCCGGAGATCAACGCGAACATCCTCGATCAAAACCGGATGTCCGCCTCGGTGATGAAGCAAATGAACGTGCCGGTGAACGATTTCTACTCGCTGCTCATCGGTCGCATGGACCTGGCCAAAACCGACCAGTTCCATTGGACCGCGCCCGCCTACAAAATCCTCGGGGACGCCGCCGCGCGGTCGATTTCCGAGGCGCTCGAGCGCAAACCCTGAACCGCCCCGGCGCCGCTCAACCCCGTGTGATTCCCCGTATGAAATCCATCCCGCTTCTTGTTTTTTGCGCCGTGTTCGGCTCGCTCCCGGCCTGCCTGGCAGGGGAGGACAACGCCGCGCCGCCCAACATCATTTTTATCATGTCGGACGACCACGCCGCGCACGCCATCGGCGCCTACGGGGGGCGTCTGGCAAAGCTCCAGCCCACGCCGGTCATCGACCGTCTGGCGGCGGAGGGGATGCGTTTTGAGAACTGTTTTGCGGTCAACTCCATCTGCACACCCAGCCGGGCCGCGATTCTCACCGGCCAATACAACCACAGAAACAAGGTGTACGACCTCACCGGGCGGCTCGAGGCCGGCGAGCAAACCCTGCCGATCGAGCTCAAAAAGGCCGGATACCAGACGGCCATGATCGGCAAATGGCATCTGGTGGCCGAACCCGCCGCGTTCGACCACTACTGCGTGCTGCCTGCTCAGGGCGACTACTTCAACCCGACCTTCGTGGTGCGCGGGGAAAAGCCGTGGCCGGAGAACACGTTCAAGCGCGAGGGCGAACACGTGACCGACGCCATCAACGATCTGGCGATGGAATGGCTCAAAACACAGCGCGACCCGGCCCGGCCGTTTCTGCTGATGTATCACCACAAGGCGCCGCACGACTATTTCGAGGCCGCTCCGCGGTACGAGAGTTACCTCCGGGACGTGCACATTCCCGAGCCGGAAAGCCTCTGGGAACAGCCGCGGTTCGGCTCGATCGCCACGCGCGGGGCGGGGGACGAGCTGTTGCCGTTTCTGGGTTCCTCCGTCGGAGAGCGGCATCTGCGGCGCAACTACGTGAAATGGTTCAAGCACGGCGGGTTGCCCACCGGCGAGGCCCGCAAACGCGCCGCCTACAACGACTACCTCAAGCGGTACCTGCGCTGCGTCAAAGGCGTGGACGACGCGTTGGGCGTCTTCTTTGAATACCTCCGTGCGGCGGGTCTGCTGGAGAACACCGTGATCGTTTACACCAGCGACCAGGGGATGATGCTCGGCGAACACGACTACGTCGACAAACGGTGGATGTACGAGGAGTCCGCCCGGATGCCCCTCATCGTGCGGTATCCCAAGCGGATTGCCCCGGGCTCGCGCACCGATGCGATCGTTGAGAACGTGGATTTCGCCCCGACGCTGCTGGACTTTGCCGGCGTCAAGGCTCCCGCCGGGATGCAGGGCCGCAGTTTCAAGTCCCTCTGCGAGACGGGCGTGGAACCGGTGGGTTGGAAACAGGCCGCTTATTACCGGTACTGGATGCACATGGCCCATCATTACAATCCCGCACACATGGGGATCCGCACCAAGGACCACAAGCTGGTCTATTACTACGGGGTCGCCCGGGACGGGGACGCCCCGCGCACACCGCCGGCCTGGGAGCTTTACGATCTCAAACAGGACCCGCACGAGCTGGTGAATCGTTATGACGATCCCGCCTACGCCGGAGTGGTCAAAGAACTCAAATCCCGGCTCGCGGAGCGCCGACGGCAGATCGGGGACGACGGCTTGGAACAACCCGCCGTTGAGGCGGTCGTCCAGGAGTTCTGGGACTACGACGCGGAGGACCGGGCCAAGGCCGCCGCGATCTCGCATGAATTCCTCGCCCAAAGCCAGGCGGCGGCGGCCGGCACCAAAAAAACGGGCCGTCCAAGACCGGGCGATGAGCTGAGAGGGCCGGTGGGTTTACGGGAAGTGGCGGAGCCGTTCCGGCTGTGATGTTTCGCCAACCAGCGGCGGGACGCCGCCGCCACTGACGCTGGGTCTGTTTGAGCCCTGCGCCGGTGGCGGCTCCCCCACGGGATCAGTCCTCGAGATAGAAAAGCACGTCGCTGAGCTGATCCGTCTGGGTGGTGAGGCCGGGCCAATCGGAGCTCTGGACGGCCGAGGAAATTTCCCCGAGCCGGGCGCGGATGTCCTGGGCGTCGGATTCAGCGACGCCGCGCTCCAAAAGAGCTTCGGCCCGGTGCCTCAGGCTTTTCGCGGCCGCGAGCAGGCCGGCGGGGGCGGCGGGTTTGCTGTCCACGAGTTGCAAGGGCACGGTGGTTGCGCCGGAGTCCGCGTCGAAGTCCAAGCCGTCGTCGTCCGAGTCCTTGTCCCAGGGTTGGGGGGAGTCGGCCTCGTCGAAAAGAGCGGCCAGGTTGGTGCGGGCGGCGTCCAGGTTGAGCCGGTGATGACCGGCGGTGTCGATGACGGCGGTTTTGGCCAGGCCGGTGTGTTTCTCCGTGGCGGTGACTTTGAGCAGGCCGTTGAGGTCGATCTGGAATTCCACCAACACACTGTTGCCGGACGGCACGGCGGCGAGGCCGTCAAACTTGAATTTTCCGATCTCCAGGTTGCCCTCGGGCAGGATGTCTTCCCCCTGAAAAACCGTGACGTCGATGCCCTTCTGGTTGTCCTTGATGGTGCTGAAACTCTCGGATTTGCGGACGGGCAGGGGGGTTCCGCGGCGGACAATGGGGACGCAGCCCAGCACGGTGCCCCAGCCTTTGTTCTCGTCGGTCATGATCGCCTGGATGCTGTAGGTGTGGGCGGTGATGTCGATGAGGATGGCGGGCGCGGGTTGGCCCGCGAGGGCGGCCCCCTGGATGGCGGCGCCCATGGCCACAATCAGGTCCGGGTTGATCTCGTGTCGCGGCTCCTTGCCGAGCCGGTCGGCCAGGAGGGCGTGGATGAACGGGGTGCGGGTGGCCCCGCCCACGAGCATGACTTTGTCCACCTGGGCGGCGGTGACCCCGGCGTCGCTGAGGCTGCGCTGGAGGCAGTCCAGGGTTTTTTCAAGCAACGGCTCGATGAGGCTCTCGTAGTCGCTCCGGGCGAGCTCGGTGTCGAGGTGGCCGGCCTCCGTGAGGTATTCCTCGCGCACGGCGGAGTAGGGGGCGTCGGAGAGCTGGATCTTGGCAAGCTCCATGGCCGCTTTGAGCCGGAGCCGGGTGGTGGCGAGAAGGGTCGCCCCCGGGTGTTTTTCCAAAAAGCGCTTTTCGCCTTCGGCGGCCAGCAGCAGGTCGAAGTCGTCGCCGCCCAGATGGGTGTCGCCGTGGCTGGCGCGGACTTCGACAACCCCGTTTTCGACGGAGACCAGGGAGACGTCGAAGGTGCCTCCGCCCAAGTCGAACACGAGCAGGGTCTCGCGTTCCAGGTTGCCGCTGCTGCCCGCGCCGTAGGCCAGAGCGGCGGCGGTGGGCTCGTTGATGATGCGCAGCACCTCCAGCCCCGCCAGACTCCCTGCGTCCTGGGTGGCCTGACGCTGGCGTTCGTTGAAAAAGGCCGGCACGGTGATCACCGCGTGTGTCACCGGGCGTCCGAGATGCGCCTCGGCGGCCCGCTTCAACTCGCCGAGGATGAGGGCGCTGATCTCCTCCGGGCGGTAGCTTTTGCCCCCGAGCAGGACCGTCTGATCCGTGCCCATGAGGCGTTTGATGGAGAGCAGCGTGTTCTCCGGCGCCGAAACCGACTGGTTCTTCGCAGCGCGCCCGATGACGAGGCGGCCGGCGGGGTCGAGCCCCACGGCGCTGGGCATGGAAGGCTGTCCCTCAACGGGTATCACCGTGACGCCGCCGTCTTTGACGACCGCGATGCTGCTGTTGGTGGTGCCGAGGTCGATACCGACGACAAGATCTGGTGTGCTCATGGGTAATAAAAAGGCGGTGGTTTGGGTGGGGCTCAGTGGCGCGAGACCCGGACTTGGGCGAGGCGGACGATCTCCGCGGTGTCGGCGCGTTGCCAGCCGGCAAGCAGCTCGGCCACCACGGTGTGATCTGGCCGGGAACCGTCCTGGACCGTCTCGACGGCGGTCATGCGCGCGGGATCAAAGGGTTCGCCCGTGACGCGGACCCGTTCGAGGCCCGCGTTTTTGAGCAGGCCCTCCAGATGGAGGCTCACCATGCCGAGCGCCTCGCTCTGGGTGCTCCAGGCGGCGTCCCAAGCGCCAAGGGCCTTTTTGGCGGCGGGCAGCCAGGAGGACCCGGCGGCGGGTCGCCGCTCGAAGGCGGCGTTGAGGCGCTGGAGACGGTCCGCGAGTTCGATCAGGCCGAGCAGGTGCGCTCGAGGCATTCCGGAGTCGGCCGGGCTTGGCGGAGCCGGGGTCGTGGCGCGGGTGCCGCGGTGGAGGTCGTTGACGGAGTTGGACATCGCGTCGAGCACGGCGCCGAACTGTTTGAGCACCTCAAAGGTGCGCCGGGCGGTGCGCCGGTTTTCGGCCGTGCCTGCGGCGATTTCGTCGCGCAGCTCGCCAAGGGACACGTCCTCGGGCTCGACGGGGTCGGTGGAAACGGAGTCCATTTCGGCGTCGTCCTCGGGATCCGTTTCGGTTGGGGTGGTCATGGGCGGTTAGTTTTTCTTGGGCTCGCTCAGGTCGCGTTGAGCGGCGACGGCGCAGGAGTTTAGGAGGCTCTGGAAAGCGGCGGCCCCGGGCGGACGGGCTCGGCCGGGCAGGCGGGAGAAAGCTTCCAAGGCCTCCAGGGGGCTTTCGGCGGGCGCGTCTTGGTTGAGCAAATGCCAGCGCCAGCGATCGCTCTCGGTGCGGAGCGCGGCGTAGGCTTCCTGAAGGAGCTGAAACCCGGCCGGGTCCTGCTCGGGGGTGTGCTGCCGCAGAAGCCCGTGATAGGCGGCGCGGACTTGTTCGTCTGTGCAGTCGAGCGGCAGGTTCAGGACAAGAAAGGGGTTCATCGGCGTTTGCAATGTGCCTGCGGATTAAAAGAGATCGAGTTCCGGATGGTTGTTGTCCGGGAACCGCTTGGATTTCTTTGCGCCGGGGCCCGGAGCCGGCCGGGGCGTGGTTTCCAGGAAGTTTTCGAAAAGCGCTGCCGACATGCCCTCCTTCAGCGCCTTGGCCCGGAGCCGGTCAACGGCTCGCGAGTCGCCCCTGATGACCGCCGGCGCGAGTTCCAACAGGATTTCCAACAGGTGCGGAGGAAGACTTTGAAGCTCCCCTGCGGTGAGGTCCTCCTGCGCATCGTCCGCCGCCGACCCGGATGCAGAATCCGCCTCCCAGTCATCCAGGTCGTCGCCGAAGGTGTCACCGAGAGGTTCGGTTTCTTGGTGGTGTTCCGCCATCCGAGCTTGGAAGCGTCGCCCGGCTTCCGCGACGGCGGTCAGGCCCTTTTTCTCCGCGCTGGCGATCACGTCGTTCAAACGCTTCTCAAACAGAGCGTCCGGCTCGAAGAAAACGCCGCTGGCCCCCGCCATCAGGGCGCCGAGGCAGAGGGCGGGCTCCGTCTTGGCGTTGCCGGAGTAGGCGGAGAGCGCCTGCGCGAGGCTCCACTGGACTTCATCCGTGCAGTCCCAAATTCCCGTCTGTTCAGGCCCCGGGGGGCTCTGCGTGAGGGTGTTTTGGATGAACTGCAGGAGGCCCTCGCCGTCTTCCCTCAGACGGAGGCGCAAGGTCGGCTCCAATGCCTCACCCATGAGACGCCGCGCGATTTTGGACTCCGAAACGGTGAAGGGTTTCGCTTTGCTGGCCCACCGCACCGCCTCGAGCAGCTCGGCGAGCACGGGCCAGCGCGCCCCCTTGGCGATCGCCGATTTCCAGGCCTTTGCGTGGGCGGCCCGGGGTGTTTCCCGGCAGATCGTTGCTTGCAGGCCCTCGAAAAAGAGCGCGAGGATCGGGTCGGGCACCAGCGCGGCGGCTTCCGCGGCGAGCGCGTCGCTGCGCTCCAACACCGCCCGGCGGACCCGATGCGTCCAGCGCGCCAGCGCGTGGTAATGGGGGCCGGGGGCGTCCTGGGCCAGAGAGTCGATCTCGGCCCAAACCGCCTCGGCGGACCGCTGTTTTTTGGTGAGCTCCCGGGCCTGCGCCGTGAGGACGGAGACGATGGCCGCGCGCACGTCGCGATCCAGCGGGTCCAGCGCCTGGGCGGCGCGCAGGTTCTGCAGGGCCTTGGTGAATGCGTGTCTTTCCGCGGCGAGCATGCCCGCCTGCATGAGCACCTCCTTGTTTTCCGGGAACTGTTTGACGAGCTGGTCGAGCAGTTTGTTGCGCGCGGAGACCTCGTTCCGCTCCGTGTGGAGCCGGAGCAGGGCCAGATGCGCGGCTTGGTTGCTCGGGTCGAGTGTGGTGGCCTTTTGGAGAGCCTCCAGGGCCTTCGTCCCGTGGCGGTGTTTGGAGTCGCTGGCGGGGAAGAACCCGGGCGCCAGCGGCCTCATCAACTGCTCGCCCAGCCAGAGCCAGCCGATGCCGTCGCGGACCGGGTTTGGGCCGTGAAGCCGGGTCTGGAAGGAGAGCATCTGGACCCAGTTGTTGAAGAGGTCGTGCGGGGAGAGCACCGGCGCGTCCCGCAGGCAAAGCGCGCGCAGCAGCGCGCAGAGGACGTGGGAGGGATCGGATGTTTGCAGAAGCGGCGTCTGCACCCGATCCCACTGCCGCTCCCGTTTGTCCTCGAGCGGGCTCAGCGAGGGCATCAACGGCAACACAACGTCCGACATGAGGCCGGCGAGATCCGGTTGCTGGCGGGGAAACTGTCGACCGAAGGCTTTTTGGAGCGAGTCCAGGCATTTGCGCACGTCCGGCCGCATCCAGGCCAGTTGCGCCTCCGCCAGGGGCACCGCCAGCGTGCGCGGCTGGCCGCTGACCGCCAGCCACCAGTCTGCGCGAGCGCGTGCCGGGGCTTTTTTGGTGAGGCTCGGCGCGGCGGCCTCGCCCGCGATTGTCGCGGCGGCCCGGGCCAGTGCGCCGTCTCTTGGCAGGGTTGCAAAACAACGCCGGGCCGACTCTGTTTCGCAAAGGAAATGATGCCGCACCCCGCGCAGAAACATGCGCCAGTGCTGGAAAACCGACTGACGCGGCAGTCCTCGCAGGCTTTCCTGCGCATCTTCCCATCGGCCATCACCCGTGGCCGCGCAGGCCCGGTGGATGACTTCCAACTCCTCCGCCACCCGGGCATCAATGCTGCCGGGTTCGCCCTTCCGGGCCGGCGTAAAAGCCCCTACCGCAGAGTCCACGGCGGCCCAGTGCGGGGCAGAGATCGGGATCGATTGCCCGGCCAACTCCGCTGCCTCCAGCACCGTTGGCCAGACGCTGGCGAGCATCGCCGCCGGGTTGCCCGACAATGCGACGCCGGGCCCGGGGAGAGCGGCCGCGGCGGGCCGGGGCGCCTCGGCAAGTTCCTGGTTGAGCTTTTCCCAGAGGTCCACCGGGCAGATGCCCTTCAGGTAAGCCAGAACGGGTTCCGCGTCTTGGGTCAGCCCCTTTGCCCGCAACTCGCGGGCGAGCCCCATGTTGGCCTCGATGAGCAGCGGCAGATACCGCGTCCGATCCTTTTTGCAGAGCTCTTTCGCCAAATCGCGCGCCTTCCGCCACTTAGCCGCGGCCAACGCCGCGAGCACGGGAGCGGCGGCGCTGTCGGATACGAAGGGTTGAAGGTCCATGAGAGCCTTTATCTAGAAACTGGCCCCGTCAGTCCGGTCAAGAAGTCAAACCGCCTCTCATGGTGAACTCGGAGAAAGTCGGAAGAGCAGTTCCGCGCCTGGAGGTTACCGCACCCGGGTCGCGAGGCCCGCCACCCATTTGCCTTTGCGGATGCGTTGGTCGATGCGGAACCCCTCGCCCTTAAAAGCGGCCAGCACCTCGGCTTCCTGGGTTTTGAGTACCCCGGAAAAAACCAGTCGACCACCGGGGGCAGTCGCTTGGGCAAGCTTGGAGGCCACCTCCATGAGCAGGCCGCTGAAAAGGTTCGCGGCGACGACGCTCCAAGTGCGCGGGGGCGTCCAAGTCCGCACATCGAGTTTGCTGACCCGCACTTTGCTCAGTCCGTTGGCCCGGACATTTTCCTTGGCCACGCGGACGGCGTCTTTGTCGAAGTCGCCGGCCTCGACCGAGCGGGCGCCCAGGGCGCGTCCGGCCAGGGCGAGAATCCCGGTGCCGCATCCCAGGTCGAGGAGATCCCAGTCTTTGAGTTCGCCGCTGATGTCGGAGAGCAGCCGCAGACAGGTGGCGGTGGTGGCATGGTCTCCCGTGCCGAAAGCCATCCCGGCCGGGATCCAGAGCACATGCCGGCCGGGGTACTCGGATGCCAGGGCGTCGCGGCTTTGTTGGCTGCTGGCGACGATGAGTTTGTCCCGCACCCGAATCGGCTGGCTGGTGGGGGGCTGAAGCGCGATCTCGCGTTTTTGGGGGGCGGCTTGTCCGCCGAAGGTGCGAGCCAAGGCGTCGGCCTGGGCCCGGGTGAGCTGGAACGCCTCCAGGCGGATTGTTTTCCCGCTCGCAAAGCTGGTGATGGCGAGCCGGTCGGCCACGGAACGCAGGCGCTCGATCCAGGAGTCTTCCCAGCGGGCGGCGCTCAGTTTACGCCAGGTGTAAGGGCGGGATGTGGTCATTTTTTGCGGAATACAACGATGTGCTGCTGGGGCAGGGTGCCGATGGTTTGGGAGTGTTCGAGCTGGGGATGCAGGCCGAGCTCGGTTTTCAACTGCGCCTCGCTCATTTTGTGCACCTCCTTGATGGCCACCTTGGGGTCTTCCTTGCGGAACTCGACAAGCACCAGGCGGCCGCCGCGTTTGAGCGCCTGGATCATGCCGGAAACCATTTCAAACGGGCGATCGAACTCGTGATAGACGTCCACCAGGAGCATGAGGTCGCAGGACGCGGCGGGCAGGTTCGGGTCGGTGGTCGTGCCAAGGATGGGCTCCACCTGCTTGTCGACGCGCCGTTTGGCCATGTTTTTCATGAGCAGATCCAGCATCTCCTGCTGGATATCGACCGCGTAAACCCGGCCTGTTTCCCCGGTGCGCCGGGCCATGCGCCAGCTGTAGTAGCCGCTGCCGGCGCCGACATCGGCCAGCACTTCGCCCGGCTGAATCTGGAGGGCTTCGAGCAGGCGGTCGCTGCCTTCTTCCTCCTCGCGTTCGGGTCTCTCCAGCCAGGGCCAGGCCGGGTGGCCCATCACCCGCGCGATTTCCCGGCCCATGAAGAAAACGCCGATCCCGTTGGGGTCGTGTTCCTCACGGGTCTCGTAGAGCGTCTCGGGTTTGGGCTGGGCTACCAGCGGAGAAACGGCGACCGCGGCGAGCAGCAGGAGGGGGAGGAACTTCATGGCGCCGCGAATAAAAGCCGGGTCCGGGGCCGGGTGTCGAGCCTTGGGGGGGATCCGCCGACAGCGCGGGCTCCAGTAGCCCGGGCGGCATTCCTACGGTGGAGCGGAGGGGGGATCGCCTCCGGGCGGGCTAACGGACGGATCGCAAGGTGAACGCCACGATGCCTAGCGTGGCCAGGGAGCTCAGGGGCATCAGGACGGACGCCGCGAGGGGTGTCATCCACGCGGCGATGGATAGACCCACGGCGACGAGGTTGTAAACAATCGCAAATCCCAAAACCCCGAACGTCGCCCGGCGTTTGGCGGCCGCCACATCAAAGAGCCGACGCACCCCCTGGAGACCGCGGCCGAGGAAGTAGAAATCCGCCTTTTGCTCCAGCAGTCCGCAGTCAATCGCCGGTGTGCCCGTGCAGAGGCTCTCGTTAAATGCGAGGCTGTCGTTTGCGCCGTCCCCGATCATCAGAGTCCGCGCCCCGTGATGGCTCCGGAGCCAGGCGGCTTTTTCCTCCGGCGAAAACGCGCCGTGGCACTGGGTTTTTGGTAAGCCGAGCCGTTCGGCCATGGCGTCCACTTTGGCCTGGCGATCCCCGCTGAGGATGTGGAGGGAGAAGCCGCGCCGGGTGAGTTGCGCCATTTCCTCGGAGGCCCCGGTGCGGGTCTCCTCGCCGAAACGGAGGGAGGCCAGGGGCTTGCCATCGCGGGTGAGCACACAATCGGCGTCGATCGGAGCGTTGCCGGCCCAGCCCGGGCGTCCCAAACGCCAGAGTCCGGCGGGGTTTTGGAGTTCGAGCCCGGCGCCGACGACCTCCCGGGGGGCCGGGCTTGCGCCGGGAGCGTCCATTTCCGCGAGCAGATGTTCGCGCAGGCAACAGCTCACCGGATGGAGGTTGTCGTTGACCATGCCCAGAAGCGTGCGCCGGGTTTCGGGATCGAGCCGTAGCAACTCTTCCGGGTTGCGAATGGCCATCGTCTCCAGGGTCAGGGTGCCGGTTTTGTCGAAGACGATCTGTTTGACCCGGGCCAGCCGGGTCCAGAGGCTGGGTTCGCGGACGAATACCCCGATTTTTCGCAGACCCGAGAGCGCGATTTCCTCGGCCAACGGGAGCGCCACTCCGGCGGCGCAGGGGCAGGACACGACCAGAATGGAGGTGAGCACTTGAAGCGACCGGAGCAGGTCGCCTGTTGCAGACAGCCAGCCGCAGAACGCCGCCACTCCCACTGCCAGGACGGCGAGGATGTAGATCCGGATGAATTTCTCCAAGCCGGTGTGCCGGGTGATTTCCCGGGTTTGCACCTCCAGTAGCCGGGCCAGGATGGAGTCTTTCCAGTGCTCCAGGGCTTCGAGTTCGATGGGATGCTGGCTGAGGTTGAGTGCGCCGGAGGGAATCAAACCGCCTTCCACGGCCGAGCGCGCTTCGGATTCGCCGTTGATCCATTCCAACCCCAGGGAGGCCCCCCGCGAAAGCAGCTTGGAGCGGACGGGGATCACCTGGCCGGACCCGATCTGGAACCGGTCGCCGGATTGGGGCTGAAGGGGGTTCAAGGGCGCGCCTAGGAGGCGGCGCCGGTTTTTTTCCACCGCAGCCTGCTGGACCCAGCGGCCCACGAGCATCAGGAAGGTGAACATCGAGACGAAATCGAAGTAGACGAATCCGTCCGCGCCCGCCCTCCATGCCACCAGTGAACCGGCGTATGCGGCGATCAGCCCGAGGGAAATCGGCAGGTCGATGTGGAGCACTCGGGCCCGGAGGCTTTGCAGGGAGCGGCCGAGGAAATAGCTGCCGCCGACAAGGAAACTGAGGGTGCCGCAAACAAACGCCCCGTTGCGGAAGAGCGCGAAGAGGTCCGAGCCCGGCGCCATTCCCAGGTAACTCGGCAGCGTAAAGAGCATCGCGTTCATCGCCAGCGCCGCGCACACCCCCAGCCGGATGACCAGGGTGTTCCGGGCCGGCTTGGCCTCGTTGTTCAGGGGGCCCAGCAAATAGCCGTAGTTCTGCAGTTCGCGCGCAAACGCCACGGGATCAAAGCGGTCCGCCTCGACGCGCCATTGCAGACGGCCCAAAGCGGGGTCCACGTGGATGGCCAATGCCCCGGGTTGGCGATCGAAGAGTTTCTCGATCAACCACACGCAGCCGATGCAGGAGACGCCTTGGAGATCGAGTTGCAGGGACTCCGGGCATTGCTCGGCGAGGGCGGCGAGCCAGGTGTAATCGCGTTTCTGGAAGACGAGGGATTTGACCGGGAAAATGGTGCTGTCCTGGAGCTCGTAAAACTGGGAGAGCCCGTTTTTGCTGATCAGATTGTGGACGAACTGGCAGCCGGCGCAGCAGAAGTCCGGCCGGACGGGGTTGGGCTCAAAGGGGGTGCCGCAATGGATGCAGACTTTGGATCGGGGATCAGTGGCAGCAGCCATGGGGCGCGAGGACGGTGCGGGTGATGAGCAGGCTCGCCGCGATCAGGGCGAGGGTTTGCTGGGAGATGCGCA
>CAMARB010000102.1 GCA_945860355.1 Chthoniobacter flavus
CCCGGCGGGTGAGCTTCTTTTTCCCGGCATACTCTGAGTGGGCGAAACTTGGCTGGAACTCCATGCCCGCAGGATGCACGGGCCCGCTGTGTTCATCAATCGTTTGACGCTGTTTTTTGCCCGGGAATTAATCAGCGTTTCCTTAGACGCATCGTTACCGTTGGATGTTCGCTGGCTAAACGGTTACCGCCTCGCAGAATGGCACTTTCAAAGAAACAAAGTTGGCCTCGCCGCGAACAACCAATGGCGAGAGCTATTGGAGCAGTTCCGCTCTGATCTGGCACCACATCTGCGTGCTGATCAATCTCTTCATGGTTTCATGGAGGAAGCACGAGCCCTAGCTGCACATGCACTTCTTGACAACAGACCTACTGACCATCGCCTTGCAAGGCCAGGCGACCAAATTATGTGGTCCTTCCCAGTCATTGAGCGCATAGTCATACACATCGGCAATCTGCGAGAGCTCAATCGCGGCCTTGTGGTCTTACAGCCCAAGGCCTAACCCTGAAGTTTCGTTCCGGCGCAGCCCGGAATGAAACTGAATGTTGAGCAAGCCCGCCGTGAGCTACTGGCGCCGGTGAGCGGAAAGAGCCATATAGAAGAGCCATATAGGGACAGGGCTTCTATTGAAGAACTGAAGGGAAAAGGCGTGTCGACCAGCTCCGGAGTTTGTCTGTGCCCAGCAGATCCTTGCCGAAAGACGGGATGCTTTATGCATCACCACTGTGCGAACGGTTTTTGACTGTCCGCCGGGCATCGCGACCCTTCTGCAACGGGACGCGCTTTTTTGCCAACTTCCCACTGACAGAGTCCGTCCTGCCGGTGAGCTTCGTTGAATCGGCGGGCCAAGCGCGCCAAACGCAGGTTGGCGCGCCCTTTCTGGGCTCCCCGCGGTCTTTATGAGCCTTCCCGGGGCGTTGCCGGAATAAGGCTGGGCCTTTGGCCCGCAGACACATCGAAAACAGGCCGTAAGTTGGCGTCATTGATAGCGCCCCGCGACCGGAACAGACCCTGGAGCTCGTTCCGGAGCCCGTTCCGGGACAGACTCCCGGTGCCGGGCACGGAGTGATTTCCCTGAAAAACCGAAGTGGAATCGGGAGGACTGGGCTAAATGAATCAAAGGCCCCGGGCGCCCAGGACTTTCCAAAAAATCCCTCCTCGCTCTCCCCGGTTCCGCGCGAAAACTGCCGGGCCCCGTGATGCCGGCGTGCGAGTCTAATTCAGCCAGCCCTGTTCTTTGAGCCAGAACAACAGCGCGTCCGACCAGGGATGCCGCGGCCCGCCCTTGCTGCCCCCGCCGAGCCCGATACCGTGCGGCCCCTTCTGATACACGTGGAGGGAAAAAGGCACCCCGTTTTTCTGGAGCGCGGCGGCAAATCCCAGGGCGTTCTCGATTTTGACCCCTTTATCCTCCCACGTGTGAAAGAGGAACGTGGGCGGCGTCTGGGGGGTGACTTGTTTCTCGCTGGAGAGCTCTTCGATGAGCTCCGGCGCGGGGTTTTCTCCCAGAAGATTTTTGCGCGAACCTTGGTGGGCGTGTTCGCCCATGGTGATCACCGGGTAACAAAGGATCCCCAGATCCGGCCGGCTCGATTCGCGTTCCACGGGGTCCGGGGCCTGGGGGTTGCCGGCGTCAAAGTGGGTGAGCAGGGTGGAGGCGAGGTGGCCGCCCGCGCTGGAACCCATAATGCCGATCCGGTGCGGGTCGATTTTCCAGGAGGCCGCATTGGAGCGGGCCAGGCGCACAGCGCGCGCGGCGTCATTGAGCATCGCCGGGTGCCGGTAGCCCTTGGAGCCAAGCCGGTATTTCAACACCAGCCCGGCGATGCCCTGGGTGTTGAGGAACTCGGCGTATCCGGCGCCTTCATGGGGGGCGAGCCCGCCGTAGCCGCCGCCCGGGCAGATCACGATCGCGATGCCCGTGGCCTTCTCGGGATCGGGCAGGTAAGCGGTGAGGGTGGGTTTGTCCTCGTCGCGGTCGCCCAGCGCGCCGGGGGCTTGCCCGGGCCAGAGCGGGAGGGGTTCGAGGGGGGCGGCGCCGAGGGCGCAGGCGGTGGCCAGGAAGGCGGAGAAAGCGGTCAGGAAACGCATGGAAGCCGTGGGGCGGGGGATGGGAGGTTAGGGGATTGCGGCGCAGTAATCGGTAAACCGTTGCGCCACTTGGGCCGCGGCGCCGTCTCCGGCGTGCAGGACAAGGCGGTAGCGGTACTTCAAGGACGCGCCCGGGGCAATCTTCCGCGCGCCGGACCCGGCGGGCTGGGTTTTGTCCATCTCATGGGCGCAGAACGGGTTGGCCGCGAACAGGCCGTAGTCGCGCGCGTGCCAGCGATTGGGGTGGCCCGGGTTGCCGGGGTGATCGAAGAAAGCGATGCCCAGCGTCTGGCCGTCGACGGGGCCGGAGTAATCCACCCAGGCCGCGCGTTTTCCCCACACCTCCCCGTCGCGCTGGCCCTCGCTGTTGAGCGCGTGGCCGAGCCCGGGTTTTTTGCCGGGCTGCATCATCCGCATGGATTCGTTGATCCGCACGGCCATGGAACCCTCCTTTGTGTCGCCGAGCACCACTTCCTTGTCGGCGGCGGTGAGCGTCACCTCAAAATCAATCAGGCGTTCCTCATTCTGTCCCGCGTGGACCCGGACAGTTTGCACGCTTTGGAGCAACACGCCCTCCGGTGCGACCCAGTGGTTGAGGGAGGAAATGACGCCGTCTTTTGCGCCGCCCCGCAATTCGAGGAATTTCTGGTGCACAATCTGGCCCAGGGGATGCGTGGGCGGTTTTTTGCCGAAGGAGGCGGGTTCGGTCCAGAAATCGACGCCGTTGACCAGGCCATGGGCGAACCAGAGGGAGCGGTGATGGGGATGATCGTGTTCTTCGTTGGGGGCCTCTTCCATGGGCCAGGACCGGGTCATTTTCGCGCCGCCGGGGCCGATGAGCGGATAGAAATACACCTGGGGCGCCCCTCGGAATCGGTATTCGGTGAAGAGTTTGCCGTCGATTTCCACCCGGACCCGGTCGTCTTTCTCGGCGACGGTGACGTCGGCTTGAACGAGGGCGGCGGGGAAGAGAAGGAGACTCAGGGCGAGGAAGGCGCGTGGGAAAGTCACAGGAGGAGAGGGGGGTGAGAGGTGAGGGCGGGGACGGCAGTGGGCGCTGGTTTACAACGGAACGACTTTTTGGAGAGGCCTTTTTTAGTCGGAACTTTCCAACCGCAGGTTCGTCCTCGGCAAACCGAGCCGGTTACGGGTTCGTCGTCCTCCGGGCGGGGCCAGGGTCAAAGCCCGGGGGGGGAATCCCAATATCTGCTTGCGGGGCACCCCCGGCGTGAAGCAACTCTTGCGGCCCCGATTGAGTCTCTCCCCGTCCCCTGTTCTCCCCTTTCTCCCCTTATGAAGCGTCTCCTTTTGCTCCTGATTGTGCTCGGCGGTTGGATGAGTATGGAAGCCCCCGGAGCCACCCGCCCGCCGAACATTGTGTTCATCATGGCGGACGACCTGGGGTATTCGGATCTGGGCTGTTACGGGGGGGAGATTTCCACGCCGAATGTGGACGCGCTCGCGGCGGGTGGATTGCGGTTTACCCAGTGTTACAACACCGCCCGGTGCTGGCCCAGCCGGAGCGCGTTGTTGACCGGTTACTACGCCCAACAGATTCACCGGGATGTGTTGCCGGACCTGCCCGGAGGCGGCCAGGGGGTGCGCCAGAAATGGGCCCGGCTTCTCCCTGATTACCTCCGCCCGGCCGGATACCGCAGTTATCACAGTGGTAAGTGGCATGTGGACGGGAAGATCCTGGAGGGGGGATTTGACCGGGCCTTCGATTTAAAAAACCACGGAAACTATTTCAGCAGCGCTGGCAATTCTCTCGATGACCGGCCGGCGCCGGGACGGGTGGACGAGCCCGGATATTACGCGTCTGTCGCCGTGGCGGACCACGCGATTGACTGCCTCAAGGATCACGCCGCGCACCATGGAGACCGCCCGTTCTTCCATTACGTGGCGTTCACCGCCCCGCATTTCCCGCTGCATGCGTTGCCCGAAGACATCGCCAAATACCGGGATCGCTATCTGGGGGGATGGGATGCCATGCGCGCGGCGCGTTTTGAGCGGATGCAATCGCTGGGGCTCACGACGACGACGCTCTCGCCATTGGAGCGGGAGGTGGGGCCGCCCTACGCGTTTCCCGAGGCGCTCAAGCGGCTCGGGTCCGGGGAGATCAACCTTCCGCTGCCGTGGACGGAACTCACCGACGAACAACGCCGGTTCCAAGCCACGAAAATGGCGATCCACGCGGCGATGGTGGATCGGATGGATCGGGAGATCGGGCGGATTGTGAGGCAACTGCGGGAGATGCAGGCGTTTGAGAACACGCTGATCTTCTTTGCCTCGGACAACGGCGCGAGCGCGGAGATTATGGTGCGGGATGGGGGCCATGATCCCGCCGCTGATCCGGGCAGCGCGGCGACCTACCTGTGTTTGGGGCCCGGTTTTTCGAGTGCCTGCAACACTCCGCATCGCAGGCACAAGACTTGGGTGCATGAGGGCGGGATCAGCACGCCGCTGGTGGTGCATTGGCCGGCGGGGATTCCGGCAAAAGGCGAGTTGCGCAAGAGCCCGGCGCATTTGATCGATTTCGTGCCCACGGCGTTGGCGGCCGCGGGAATCGAAAAGCCGCGTGAGTGGATGGGCGAACCCATACCGGCCGCGCCCGGGAAAAGCCTGCTGCCCGGGTTCCAAAAGGATGGCGTCGTCGAGCGCGAAAGCCTCTGGTGGCTGCATGATGGCAACCGGGCGGTGCGTGTCGGGGATTGGAAATTGGTGGCGGCCAAGGGGCAGCCCTGGGCGCTCTACGACCTCACAAACGACCGGGCCGAGCAGAGGAATCTTGCGGCGGAGCTGCCCGGGAAAGTGTCCGAGCTGGAGAAAGTCTGGCAGGGGCAAGTATCCGATTTCACGGAGTTGGCCCAGAAAACCATGGCCGAGCAGCCCAAAGCCGAAAAGCGCAAGGCCGCTCACTAACGCCTTCGCGGAGTCGGGCATTCCTGCGGTTCCTTCCCGCGATGGGGTGATGGGGCCGCATGGGAACGGATCGGGTGACGCGGGCGGGGAATCGACCAAGGGCTCCGGGGCACGACATAAAGGGGGCAGGGAGGAAGGGGCGGCTCGCGGGATCCGCCCCCGCGGGTCGCCGGCGGACTAGGGTATTGAGTTGCGAACGGCAAGGTGCCGAAAAAAGGAACGCAACATTTCGCTAAGACCCGTCAAGGGGTTGGATTGTCTTGTTGAACCCCCTTGCTTTCTGCCCCCTGGCCCGGCTTTGGGCGGCCTCGAAAACCTCCCGAAAATCGGATCCAGAAAAAGGCGGAATCTGGCCTGCGAAGTGCTCACGTAAGAGGGTTCGTCAACCCCCTCCACGAACTTATGAGCGAAATCAAACCCGTCACTTGGCTCGAAGATCCCGCGCATTTCCAAAAGGCGTCCCGGCGCGAATTCCTGTATGTAGGCCTGGTCGGTGGACTGGGCCTTTCCCTGGGCAACTTCTTCCAGTTGCGCGCCGCCCAGCCCGCGGCACTCGCCGAGGCGCTGGTGCCCAAGGCGGATTCCCTGATCCACATTTTTCTCCCGGGCGGCGCGGCCCATCAGGAGACGTGGGATCCCAAGCCGTATGCGCCCATTGAATACCGGGGCCCGCTGGGGACGGTCGACACGGCGGTGCCCGGGGTGAAATTTTCCCAATACCTGCAGAAGACGGCGAGGGTGGCCGATAAAATCACGGTGGTGCGGTCCATGACACACGGCGAGGCCGCCCACGAGCGAGGCACCCACAACATGTTCACCGGCTACCGGCCGTCGCCCGCCCTGCAGTATCCCTCCATGGGCTCGGTGGTTTCGCACGAGCTGGGGTCGCGCAATTCCCTGCCGCCCTACGTCTGCATCCCGCAGGTGCCCAACGAGTTCGCCGCCAGCGGTTATCTCTCCACCGCCCACGGGCCCTTCAGCCTGGGCAGCGATCCGGCCGACAAAAACTTCAATGTCCGCGACTTGAACATGGCCAAGAGCGTGAACCCGGAACGCTTTGAGCGGCGGCGCGGGATTTTATCCAGCGTGGACGATCATTTCCGGACCCTGGAGAAGAGCGACGCGTTGACGGCGATGGACAGCTTCTATCAGTCGGCTTATTCGCTGGTGTCCTCCCAGGCCGCCCGTGAAGCCTTCAACCTCGGGGCCGAGCCCGAGGCGATCCGCGCCGAGTACGGCCAGCACACCGCCGGCCAGCGGATGCTCATGGCGCGGCGCCTGGTGGAATCGGGCGTGCGTTTTGTTTCGCTCACTTACGGCGGTTGGGACATGCACAGCGGCATCGGCAAAGGCATCGAAAAGAACCTGCCCGATTTCGACCAGGCCTACGCCGCCCTCATCACCGACCTCGACCGGCGCGGCATGCTCGAGCGCACCCTCGTGATGGTGACCTCGGAGTTCGGGCGCACCCCGAAGATCAACAAAGACGCCGGACGCGACCATTGGCCCCGGGTGTTTTCCGTGGCCTTCGCCGGAGGCGGTTTCAAGCGGGGACTGATTTACGGATCCTCCGATGCGACCGGCGCCGAGCCCGACCAGGACCCGCTGACGGTGGAGAACATGGCGGCCACAGTTTTCCACCAGCTCGGGATCCAGCCCGACAAAAAGTTGATGGCCCCGGGCAACCGTCCTGTGGACATCGTCCGCAGCGGCCAGGTGGTTTCCGATCTGTTGGCCTGAACCGCCGGCGCCCGCGCTGGGTGCGGGGCCCCCCGTTCTCAGCTCGATAACCTCAACCCGCCTCCGGCGCCTCCGCCCCGCACGGTGCACAATCCCCTCATGAGTTTCTCTCGTTCCCCAGCGGCTTTTAGAATGCGGCCGACCTGGAAAGGCGCCTTGGCCGGGCTGGTTCTGGCGGGTGCGTTCCTCGGCCATGCCTGGGCGGGCTCGCCCAGGGTGACCCAGGTCTCGCCGGCTGGCGGACAGCGCGGCGCCGAGTGCGAGATTGAGTGCCGCGGCAGCAACCTCGAAGACGCCCGGGGCGCGCTGTTTGGCGAGCCCGGTTTCGATGTGACTCCCGTCGCCGCCGAGAAAGGCCGGTTCCGGATGAAAATCAAGGTGCCCCCCGGCGCCCGTTTGGGCGAACACCGGTTCCGCGTGGTCACGGCGTCGGGAGTGGGCGATGTGCGGCTCTTTTTTGTGAGCCCGTTTCCCGTGGTGCCCGAGGTGGAATCCCAGCGGGGCGAGCCGCAACGGGTGGCGCTGGGGACGACGATCTCGGGGCGCACCCAGGGGGAGGACCAGGACGTGTTCGAGGTGGAGCTACGCAAGGGCGAGCGTTTGAGCGCGGAGGTCCTCGGGGCCCGGCTCCAGACCCAGCAGATCTACGATCCTTTTCTGAGCATCAGCAAAGCCGACGGGACCCGGCTCTTGGATGTCGATGACACCCATTTCACCCGGCAGGACCCCGTGGCCAGCCTGCTCGCGCCCGAGGACGGCAAATACCATATCACCGTCCGCGACGCCACCAACGCGGGTCCGGGCGAATGCCATTACCTGCTCCATCTCGGGTCGTTCCCGCGTCCGTTGACGGTCTACCCGCTCGGGGGCGAGGCCGGCCAGGAACTCAAGGTCACCCTGCTCGGGGACGCCAAGGGGCCGGTCGAAAAAAACCTCCGGTTGCCGGCCGAGCCGGACCCGCATTTCGCGTTGTATCCGGAGGACGATCAGCCGACGCCGCAGCCCCATCTGCTGCGGGTCTCGGATTTCCCCAATGTCCTCGAATCCGAGCCCAACCAGGCGCCTGCCTCGGCCACCGCTGCCTCGGGGCCGCTGCCGGTCGCTCTCAACGGGGTGCTGGGAGAAGACGGCGACGTGGATTTCTTCCGGGTCACCGCGAAGAAAGGGCAGGTTTACGACGTGCGCGTTTACGCGCGCAGGCTGCGTTCCCCGGTGGACTCGGTGCTGGCGATTTTGGACGGAGCGGGGAAACAGATCGCCTCCAACGACGACGACGGCCAGCTCGACAGCGGGTTGCGCTGGACGGTGGGCGCCGACGGCGAATTTCTGATCCGGGTGACGGACAAACTGGGCCGGGGCGGTCCGCTGGCGGCGTACCGGGTGGAGCTCACCCCGGTGCAGCCCCGGATCACCGTGGCGTTGCCGGAGATGGTGCAAAACTCCAACCAGGAACGCCGGGCGATCGTGGTTCCGAAGGGCAACCGTTACGCCTCCCTTGTCCGGATCAAACGCAGTGACGCGCCCGGCGCGGTGGAGCTCGAGCTGCGGGACTTGCCGGAGGGCGTCACCGTGACCGGCGCCAGTCTGGCGCAGACCGTGGACACGGTTCCCATGGTGTTTGAGGCGGGCCCGGACACCGCGCTCGCGGCCAAGGTCTTTCAAATGGGGGTGCGGCTGGTCGAGCCGCCCAAGGACAAACCATTGCAAAGCCGGATCGAAAACGAGATCGACGTGGTCGAGAACGCCAATCAGCGCGCCTTTTACACGATCCAAGAGCGGAGTCTGCCGGTGGCTGTGACCGAGGAAATCCCGGTCCGCATCGAGCTGCTGCAGCCGAAGGCGCCGCTGCTGCGGGGCGGCGCCACGAGCCTGAAGGTGCGCGCCTTGCGGCAGGGAGATTTCAAGGGGCCGGTGAGCCTTGCCCTGCTCTACTCGCCGCCGGGAATCGGAACGGCCGGCCCGACGCAAATCCCGGAGGGCAAAGACGATGTGGCGCTGCCTCTGAGCGCCAACCCCGACGCGCCGCTTTCCAAATGGCGGGTGTGTGTGGTGGGCAACGCCGATTTCGGCAAGGGCACGGTCTGGTTCAGCACGTCCCTAGTCGAAATCGAGGTGGCCGAACCCTTTGTCGCGGGGAAGATCGCCCGGAGTTTCGTGGACCAGGGGGACACGGTTTCTGTCAAGGTCGCCATCGAGCACAAGCGGCCCTTTGAGGGCAAAGCCCGGCTCGCCCTCCTCGGTCTGCCGCCCAACACCAGCGCGGAGGAGGTGGAAATCACCCCGGAAAGTCAGGAGGCGGTTTTCACGGTGAAAACCCAGGCAAACGCCCCGGCGGCCCTCCACAAGCAGTTGTTCTGTCAGTTCCAGACAGAGAAAGACGGCGAGCTCCTGACCGGCGCTTTCGCCAACGGCGGCGTGCTGCGCATCGACAAGGCGGCCCCCAAAAAAGCTCAACCCCCGAAGCCCGTGCCATGAACTCCTCCCGTGTTCCCCTCCGACTCACCCTGCGCGCCTCCTGCGCGGCGCTGGGGCTGCTGACTCAGACTCTTTGGGGCGCCACGGGCGCCGATCTGGAGGTGTTCCCCTCCGAGGCGCATCTGAGCTCCGCCCGGGACCGCCAGACGCTCGTGGTCCGCGCCACGGACCCCAGCGGCGTGCATCGCGATGTGAGCGCGGAAGCCCGGGTGACCGTGCTGGATCCGGCCCGGGCGAAATGGGACGGCGCGCAGCTGGCGCCCGTGGCCGATGGCGAGACCCGGGTGAAGGTGGAATGGAACGGGCGCACAGCGGAGCTGCCGTTGAAGGTGGAACGGGCCCGGGTGGACGCGCCGGTGAGTTTTCGGCTCGATGTGATGCCGGTGTTCATGAAAGCCGAGTGCAACCGCTGCCACGGCGCCGCCCGTGGCCAGGACGGGTTCCGGCTTTCGCTCTGGGGGTTTGATCCCGAGGGCGATCATTTCCGGCTCACCCGGGAGCTGGCCGGGCGCCGGATCAACCTGGCGTTGCCGGAGGAAAGCCTGATTGTCACCAAGGCCACCGGCGCGGCGCCGCACACGGGCGGCAAACTCTTCGAGAAAGGCAGCCCCCTGGCGCGGACCCTCGTGCGCTGGCTGGAGGCCGACGCACCGAACGATCCCCCGGACGTGCCCACCGTGACCCGGGTGGAGATTCTGCCCAAACAACTCCTGCTCGAGAGCCCGGGCCAGAAGTTCAACCTCACCGTGCGCGCGTTTTATTCCGACGGCACGGACCGGGACGTGACGTCGCTGGCGCTTTTCCTCACCAACAACGAGGCGGCTGCGCGGATCTCCAAGGACGGCGTGCTCACCACGGGCCAGGCCGGCGAAGCGTTCGTCATGGCCCGGTACGCCACGCACACCGTCGGCGCCCAGGTCATCGTCATTCCCAAAAACCTCCAATACCAGTGGCCCGCCGTCGAAGCCCGCAACGACATCGACCAGTGGGTGGACCAAAAACTGCGCAACCTGCGGATCACCCCCAGCGAGGTCTGCAACGACGAGACTTTCCTGCGCCGCGTCTCCGTGGACATCCTCGGGGTGCTGCCCTCCGGGGACGAGGTCCGGGCGTTTCTCTCCGACCCCGACCCGCAAAAGCGGGGGAAGAAAATCGACGCATATCTGCCCCGGGACGAGTTCGTGGATTTGTGGGCGCTCAAATGGAGCGAGCTGCTGCAGATCCGCACTGACCCGGTGAACAACCGGGGCAGCTACAAGGCGACCCTGACCTACTATCAATGGCTCCACGGGCAGCTCAAAAACAACGTGCCCATGAACGAAATCGCCCGCCAGCTCATCGCGGCGACGGGCAGCTGTTTTGAGAACCCGCCCGCCAACTATTACCAGCTCGAACAGGACCCGCTGAAACTCGCCGAGGACACCGCCCAGGCCTTCTTCGGGATCCGGATCCAGTGCGCGCAATGCCACAACCATCCCTTCGACCGCTGGACGATGGAGGATTACCGGGGCCTCGTCGCGTTCTTCACCCAGGTGGGCCGCAAGATCGGCGAGGATCCCCGGGAAAAAATCGTGTTCAACAGCGGCGCCGGCGAATCCAAACATCCCGTCGGGGAGCGCGTGGTGCCGCCGAAGTTTCTCGGAGGGGCGGCGCCGGACTGCGCCGGCAAGGACCGTCGGCATGTGTTGGCGGACTGGGTGGCTTCCCCGGAGAACCCCTATTTCCCGAGGCACATCGCCAACCTGATCTGGGCGCAGTACATGGGGAGCGGGATTGTGGAGCCGGTGGACGATGTGCGGATCTCCAATCCGGCGTCCAACCCGGAGCTGCTGGAGGTGTTGACGCGGAAGGTGGTGGAGAGCGGGTATGACCTGAGGCGGATCGTGCGGGAGATTTGCAATTCGCGGGCCTACCAGCTCACGACCCGGCCCAACCCGAGCAACGCGCTGGACGAACGCAACTTCGCCCATGCCACCGTGCGCCGGATGCGGGCCGAGGTGTTGCTCGACTGCATCACCCAGGTCACCGAGACCCGGGACAAATACAAGGGGCTGCCGGCCGGGGCGCGCGCCGTGGAGATCGCCGACGGCCGAACCTCCAATTATTTCCTCACCACCTTCGGCCGGGCCACCCGGGAAACGATCTGTTCGCGCGAGGAGGTGGGCCCGACGCTCAGCCAGGCCCTGCATCTCATCAACGGCGACACCGTGGAGACAAAAATCACCCAGGGCGGCGTGATCCGGAAACTGCTCGACGCGAAAAAGACCCCCCGGGAGATCGTCACGGAGCTTTACCTGCGGACATTCAACCGGTTCCCGACCGACACGGAGCTCAACCACCTGGAGCCGCGCTGGGGAGTCAGCGAGCAGCAGCCGGAGGTTTTCCACGACGTGTTCTGGGCTCTGCTCAACGCGAAAGAATTCATGTTCAACCACTGATTCCCGTGAAAACCCTCTGCTGTGTTTTTTTGGTCGGCGCGTCCCTCGTCCACGGCGCCGAGAAGGTCACTTACAACGACCAAGTCCTGCCTATTTTCAGGAACGCCTGTTTGAACTGCCATAACCCGGACAAAAAAAAGGCCGGCCTCGATCTGTCCACCTACCAAGCCACGCTCCAGGGCAGCGAAAACGGGAGGGTCATCGAGTCGGGAAACGCCGGGGCCAGTTTGCTCTTTAAATGCGTGAAGCAGACCGAGGAGCCCAAGATGCCGCCCAAGGGCGACCGGCTCACGGACTTGGAGGTGGCTGTGATTGAGGAATGGATCCGGGGGCAGTTGCTTGAAACCGCCGACGGCAAGGCGGTGGTGGCCGCCCGGAACAACGTGCAGGCCGCCGTGGTGTCCCTTGAAAAACCCGCGGGACCGCCGCCCATGCCGGGGGATCTCCCCCTGGAGCCCGTTCTCCAAGTGCCCCGGAGCACCGCGCTCCTGGCGCTCGCCGCCAGCCCCTGGGCGCCTTTGGTCGCCGTGGGCGGCCAGAAACAGATCGCCCTCTATCACACCGGCTCGCTCGAACCGCTGGGTGTGTTGCCTTTCCCCGAGGGGTTTCCCGCCGTCCTCCGGTTCAGCCGCAACGGCCAACTTCTGCTCGCCGGCGGCGGGCTCGGCGGCAAGTTCGGCAGGGTCGCGCTTTGGGACGTCCAGACCGGCGACCGCGTGGCCACGCTGGGCAACGAGTTTGATCAGGTGCTCGGCGCGGATCTCAGCCCGGACCACCGGTTTGTGGCGTTGGGCGGCCCGGCCAAGGCGGTCAAAATCTATTCCACCAAGGACGGGCAGCTCGTCCATTCGATGAAGAAACACACCGACTGGGTGACGGCGGTGGCCTATTCGCCCGATGGCAAGCTGCTGGCCACCGGCGACCGCAACGGCGGCATCCAGCTCTGGGAGGGCGACACCGGCAAGGAATACAGCGCGTTGCCCGGCCACAAGGTGATGGTCACCAGCCTCGCTTTTATGCCCGGCGTGGTCGCCTCCGCCAGCGAGGACGGCTCGGTGAAACTTTGGGATGTGAAGGAGGGCAAAGAAATCCGGAGTTGGACGGCGCATCCGGGCGGCGCGGCCTGGGTGGATTTCACCCCGGACGGACGCCTGGTTTCCTGCGGACGCGACAAGCTGTGCAAAGTCTGGGATCAGACCGGGAAAATGCTCGGACAAACCGAGCCCTTCTCCGACATCGCGCTGCGGGCGGTTGTGAGCAACGACCGCGTGATCGCTGGGGATTGGAGCGGCCTGATCAAGGTGTCCGCGTTGGACGGCAAACCTTTGGGCGAACTCAGCGCCAATCCGCCGCCGTTGAACGAGCGGTTCGCCAATGCCCAGACGCGGCTCGCCCAGTGCGAAGCGGCGGTGGTCGAGCTCCGGAAAAAGCTCCAGAGCGCCGAGGAAAACCTCCGGGCTGAACAATCGGTTTTGGAGGAAAAAAACCGGGTGCTGGAGGCGGCCAAACTTCTGCCCGGCACGGTGGAGTTGAGGATCACCGCGGAGATGAAGGCGCTCGGGGAGCTCAAAAAGAATCAGGAGGCCGCGGCCGACCCCGAACGCGCGGGGTTCCAGGAGAAAATCAACGCGCAGGCGGCGGTGATTGAGCGCAGCCGGTTGGAACTGGCGGCCGCAACCCAGGCCCGCGAGGCGCAGCTGGCGGCGGCGGCTCAGTCCGTGCGGGAGTCGCTCCAGGGCGGGATCGGCGGTTTGGAGAACGCAGTGGCGACCGCGAAATCGGCCCTGGAGCGGGCGCAGGCGGACGCGGCGTCGGCCGGTGTGCAGCTGGAGAAATGGCGCCGGGCCCGGGCGTATATGGCGGTTTACCAGTCGCGTCAGAGTGTGGACCAGAAACAGGCCCGGTATGAGGCCCTGCGCGGGACCGTGGAAGCGGCGCTCGGGTCGGCGGACAAAACAAGGCGCGAGCTTGAGGAACTCTCCGAGGCCGTCTCTGCGGCCCCGGCGCGGCTGGCAGCGAAGGACGCCGAACGGACGGCGGCGCGGCAGCAGCTGGAGAAATGGACGGCTGCGGTCGCGGCGGAGCAAACCGCGCTCGGGGAGAAAGAGGCGCAGCTCCAAGCGCTCAACGGCGCCGAGCAAAAACCCGCGGGAACCGACAACGACGGCGCCGGGGGGAGTGCCGCGGCGGAGCCTTTAAAAGCCGACATTGCCAAACTCAAAGAGAACTTGGAGCGGACCCGGGCTGAGGAGAAGAAGGCGACCACGGCGGTGGCGGCCGCGGAGAAAGCGGCGGTGGAGTTGCGCGAACAAACCGAGAAAAACGCGGTTCGCCTGGCGAAACTCCGGCAGGAACTCCCCGGCCTTTTGAAGGCGGCGCAAGCGGCCAAGCTCCAATCGGAAAAGGAGTTGGACCTGGCGAAAAAAGAATGGGAAACGGCCCGGTCTGCGTCGGAGCGGCTGCGAGCGGAAT
>CAMARB010000103.1 GCA_945860355.1 Chthoniobacter flavus
GGCGCGTCAATTCCCCGAGCCGGGTGTTGGCTGTGAATGCCGATGAACTGTATTTCCAGTTCACGTTCCCTCCCATGCGCGCTTTCCCGGCATGCACGCTTCCCGAAGGCGACAGCGTTCTCAGGGTTCACAGCCTGGGCGGCGTTCCGCAGGACGGGTTTGTCCTCGATGTCACCCACCGGTCTTGCGGTTCGGTCATGATCCGCGCCCGTAAACCCGGGCACGGCCTCGTGGACGGTTATTTGGCGTTCACGACGTTGGACGGCGCATTGCTCCTGGACGCCGAGTTGTAAAGTGGCCCAGCGAACGGCCGACTGCGTTTCCGCAGGCCCAATCAAAAGAAAAAGCCGGGGTCAGTGACCCCGGCTTTTTTCGTCCCTTCGCTCCGTGGAAAGAGCGCCGAAAGAACAGCGCCCGGAAAACGGAGGACGGGGAATGAAAAGGATGGTTTAGGCGAGCTGCGCGAGAGCCTTGCTCACGTTGCTCTTGTGGCGGGCGGCCGAGTTGCTGTGAACGCGTCCGCTTTTGACCGCCTTATCAAGGGCGGAAACGAAGCTCTGGGCGGCAGCTTTCGCGGTCTCCTTGTTTCCCGAAGCGAGCGCCACGCGCACGCTCTTGAGCTGGCTTTTCACCATGGTCAATGCCCGGCGATTGTTCAAAGTGCGGCGTTCGGTCTGGCGAGCGCGTTTGGCGGCGGATTTCGTGTTGGCCATAAGTCGTTTGGAAAAAGGTTCGCGAGAGTAACTCGGGGAAATCTCTTGTCAACGTGCCTTTCGGGTGTTTGCGACGATCGCTCATTCGCGATCAAAGCGGGGGCACCCGAACGCAGACGGTTTCCGCCGCTGGCCATCGGGCCCCGCGCGCGCGGGCGCCCCGGCGGATCGGTATGATCAGACAGATCGGTCGGATCTCTGGCCCAGCGCGCGCGAGGTGCCAAGGGGGGGAACATTCCCGGTGGAATTCTTGCGCAGTTGCTCCGGAACTTGCTCTCTTAACGGGCGCTCCCGCCCCTGCCTCGAAAACGCGGCGGGCGCGGATACCTGCCATACCTTCTCCCATTCTCCTGTGTCTCACCTTCGCTCCTTCTTCCTCCTCGTTGCTGTGCTCGCTTCCGGCTGCGTCCGGGACAATGTCCACACCCTGCGCATCAGTGTCGCCGACCAAAAAATGGTGCTGACCGAGCACGGCCTGCCCATCGCCACGTATCCCGTGTCGACCTCGAAGTTCGGCTTGGGGGATCGCCCGGGCAGCAATTGCACACCGCTTGGAACCCTGATGGTGAAGGAGAAAATCGGCCACGGTCAGCCCCCCGGCATGAAGTTCAAGAACCGCTGGCCCACCGGTGAAATTGTCCCGGTGGACGCCCCGGGGCGCGACCCGATTGTGACCCGGATCCTGCGTTTGAAGGGGCTGGAGACCCAGAACCGGCTCTCTTATGAACGGATGATCTACATCCACGGGACCCCCGAGGAGCGCAACATCGGCACCCCCATGAGCTACGGCTGCATCCGGATGCGTTCCGCCGATGTGATGGAGGTCTTCAGCCGGGTCGGCGTCGGGGCCAAGGTCTACATCAAGGCCGAACCGGTGGACGCGCCCCTCGAAGCGCCGCCGCAGCCCCTGAAAAAAGCGGCGCCTCACCCCGAGCACCCTCCGCAGTGAGGCGCGGCGCAGGGCCGACCCCGGCCAAAACGGGTCGGGGGAGCGCCCGGCTCCACGCATCTATCAATCATGATGCGTGAATTTGTGGCTTGATGGCCGCCGCGCCCCTGACTCTATTGCTCCCCAGGTTATGCCAGATTCCCATCATCCTCTCCAAACCCTGCTCCAGCGGCGCATTGTCCTCATCGATGGCGCCATGGGCACCACCATTCAGCAATACAAGCTGACGGAGGAACAATTCCGCGGGGATCGGTTCCGCGATTGGCAGGGCAAGGATCTCAAGGGCAACAACGAGCTGCTCAATCTCACGCAGCCCCAGATCATCCAGGAAATCCACCGTCGCTACCTGGAGGCCGGCGCCGACATTGTTGAAACCAACACGTTTAACGGGCAGTTCATCTCGCTGGCCGATTACGGGATGGAATCCCTTTCCTACGAACTTTCCCGGGCCGGGGCGGAGTGCGCCCGGAGGGCGGCGGACGAAGTGATGGCGGCGCAGCCCGGGCGCCATTGTTTTGTGGCGGGGGCCATCGGGCCGACCACGAAAACCTCTTCCATTTCCACCGACGTCAACGACGCCTCGGCCCGCGGGACGCACTGGGACGAGTTGGTGGCGGCTTACGGGGAGCAGGTCCGGGCCCTGCTCGATGGCGGGGTGGATGTTCTGCTGGTGGAGACCATCTTCGACACCCTCAACGCCAAGGCCGCCTTTTTCGCGATCGAGGAGATCTACGCCGAGCGCGGTCTGACGGCGCTGCCCTACGGGGGGCTTCCCGAGCCCGGCAAACGCGTGGTGCCGATCATGGCTTCGGTCACTTTTATTCAGAAGGGCGGCACCCGCGGGGTCACCGGCCAGACGGTGGAGGCTTTCTGGAATTCCATCTCGCATGTGCCCCTGCTGAGCGTCGGGATGAACTGCGCGCTCGGGCCCGAGGAAATGCGGCCCCTGATCCAGGAGCTCAGCGCCGTGGCGCCGATTTACGTCAGTGTGTATCCCAATGCGGGGCTTCCCAACCCGCTGTTGCCCACCGGGTTCCCGGAGACGCCCGAGACCCTGGCGCCGCAGCTCGAGGAATGGGCCCGGGAGGGCGTGTTTAACATCGTCGGCGGCTGTTGCGGGACGACGCCGCCCCACATCGAGGTGATCGCCAAAGCCGTTTCTGGCATCGCGCCGCGGGTGGTGCCCGAGGCCAAGCCGTATCTGCGCCTGAGCGGAAACGACGCGTTGACGCTCACGCCGGAGACCAACTTCATCAACATCGGCGAGCGGGCCAACGTCACCGGGTCCCCGAAGTTCGCGAAGCTCATCCTGGCCGGCCAGTATGAGGAGGCCGTGTCGATCGCCCGGCAGCAGGTGGAGAACGGGGCCCAGATCATCGACGTCAACATGGACGAGGGCATGCTCGACGGCGCGGCCGCCATGACCCGCTTCCTCAACTACATCATGACCGAGCCGGAAATCGCCCGGGTGCCGGTGATGATCGATTCCTCAAAGTGGACGGTGATCGAGGCCGGGCTCAAGTGCGTCCAGGGCAAGGGCATCGTGAACTCGATCTCGCTCAAGGAAGGGGAGGAGAAATTCCTTCGCGACGCCCGCCTGGTGCGGCGTTACGGCGCGGCCGTGGTGGTGATGGCCTTCGACGAAGACGGGCAGGCCGACACGTTTGAGCGCAAGATCGCCATCTGCGAGCGGGCCTACCGGCTCTTGGTGGACCGGGTCGGGTTCCCCCCGCAGGACATCATTTTCGATCCCAACATCCTCACCGTCGCCACCGGCATCGAGGAGCACAACAATTACGCGGTCAACTTCATCGAAACCGTCCGCTGGATTAAGGCCCATCTGCCCCACGCCAAGGTCAGCGGCGGCGTCTCCAACATCTCGTTTAGTTTCCGGGGCAACAACGCCGTGCGCGAGGCGATGCACTCCGCCTTCCTCTATCATGCCATCCGAGCCGGACTGGACATGGGCATCGTCAACGCGGGCATGCTCGAGGTGTATGAGGAGATCCCCAAGGATTTGCTGGAGCTCGTCGAGGACGTTCTGCTCAACCGCCGTCCCGACTCCACGGAACGCCTGGTGGGTTTCGCGGAGACCGTCCGCAAAAAGGACAAAACCCAGGACGCCGCCGCCGAACTTGAATGGCGCAAGGCGCCCGTCGAGGCGCGCCTCGCCCACGCGCTCATCAAGGGCATTGTCGATTTCATCGACGCCGACACCGAGGAGGCCCGGGTCCAGCACGGACGCCCCTTGTCGGTGATCGAAGGACCGTTGATGGACGGCATGAACGTCGTGGGCGACCTCTTTGGCGCGGGGAAGATGTTTCTCCCGCAGGTGGTCAAGTCCGCGCGCGTCATGAAGAAGGCGGTGGCCTATTTGCTCCCCTACATGGAGCAGGAAAAAGCCGCCACACTCGCCGCCGGCGGCGAGGTGCGCGCCCAAGGCAAGGTGCTCCTGGCGACGGTCAAAGGCGACGTGCACGACATCGGCAAAAACATCGTGGGTGTGGTGCTGGGTTGTAACAACTTCGAGGTGATCGACCTGGGCGTCATGGTGCCGTGTGATCGGATCCTCCAGGCCGCCCGCGAGCACGCCGTGGATGTCATCGGGCTTTCCGGGCTCATCACGCCTTCTTTGGATGAGATGATCCACGTGGCCCGCGAGATGGAACGCACCGGGATGAAGCAGCCGCTGCTCATCGGGGGCGCCACCACCAGCAAGGCCCACACGGCGGTGAAAATCGCGCAGGGTTATTCCCAGCCGGTGGTGCACGTGCTCGACGCTTCCCGGGCGGTGCCCGTGGTCAACAGCCTCATCAATCCCGAGCTCAAAGCCGCGTTCACAGCCCGGAACGGCGATGAACAGGCGCAACTCCGCTCCCAACACGCAGGCCAACGCCAGACCCTGGTGCCCTTGGTTGACGCCCGGGCCCGGCGCACCCCCATCGCTTGGAACCCGGCCGATCTACCTCAGCCCGGCGCCACGGGGCCCCGGGTGCTCGAGGACGTCTCGCTGGCCACGCTCCGCGAATACATCGACTGGTCGCCTTTCTTTCACACCTGGGAGTTGCGCGGCGTGTACCCCCAGATTTTCGATCACGAGAAATACGGCGAACAGGCCCGGAAAATTTTCGCCGACGCGCAGGAGCTCTTGGACCGGATCGTCGGGGAGAACCAGCTCACTGCCCGGGCGGTTTACGGCATTTTCCCGGCCAACTCCGTGGGAGACGACGTGGAGATTTACACCGACGCCACCCGGAGCACCGTGCTCACCCGGTTCCATTTCCTGCGCCAGCAGATGCTCAAAAAGGAGGGTGAGCCGGACCGTTCCCTTGCCGATTATATCGCCCCGAAGGAATCCGGTTTGCCGGATCACATCGGCGCTTTTGCCGTGAGCACCGGATTCGGACTCAAGGCGCTCGTCGAGAAGTTCCAGCAAGACCACGACGACTACAACGCCATCATGGCCGAGGCCTTGGCGGATCGGTTGGCGGAGGCGTTCGCCGAGTACCTCCACAAACGGACCCGGGACGAGTGGGGCTACGGTGCCTCGGAGGAGCTCTCCATCGAGGATCTGCTGTGGGAAAGATACCGCGGGATTCGGCCCGCCGCGGGGTACCCGGCGTGCCCGGACCACACGGAGAAGCGGATTTTATGGGAGCTGCTCGACGTGGAGCGGACGGTGGGCATCCAGCTCACGGAAAGCTGCGCGATGTGGCCCGGGAGCAGTGTGAGCGGGTTGTATTTCGCGCACCCGGAGGCGCGTTATTTCGGCCTGGGCAAAATCGATCGCGACCAGGTGTTGGATTACCATCTGCGCAAAGGCATGACCTTGGAGGAGGTGGAACGCTGGCTGGGCCCGAACCTCAACTACGATCCCGCCGCCGTCGTCGCCGATCCCGCCGCCCGCTGCGGCTGCGGCGTGCCGCATCCCTGAGGAAGAAAGGGGGACAGAATAGGCCCCTTTTCACGCGGAGCGACTGTAACATGGGGCGTCAGAGCCTCCCCTGATTCAAACACATCTCAATCGAAAGAATTGAGATTGGTCGGGCTGGCGGGATTCGAACCCGCGGCCTCTTCGTCCCGAACGAAGCGCTCTACCAAGCTGAGCCACAGCCCGTGGCAAGGCGGAGGAAGCTAGCACGCGAAGGGGGTGGGTCAACCAAAAGGTTTTCCACGAGGTGTTGAATCCGGGAAAACCCTCCGGGGCCCGTTGAAAAATGGGGCGGCACCGGGCGGCGGTTCGCACGGCGCCGGGCTCGCAATGCGGTTAGAGCCCGTGGGGGCGGAGCTGCCGTTTGAGGATCAGGTAGAGCAGGCCCAAAAGACCCGCGCTCGACCCGACGAGAATCGCGCTGTTCCAGGAAAACACGCTCATGGTGATTCCCACGTAGCGTTTTTCCGGCCCGAAAAACACGTTGACGTGGACCCGTTTGCGCTGGGTCTGGCGGCGGTAATCGTTCTGCTCGCCCTCGGCTTTGGACACCAGGTCGCTCACTTTTTGGTTGGTGTAAATCTGGTCCACCGAGATGCCCGTGGAGCGGCTGCGCAGGTCGCTCGCGTCCAGCGGTTTGCCGTCGAGGATTTTGTCCACGCCGCGCAGGCGTTTTTCCACTTCCCTCGCGGACCTACACACCAGCCCGCTCAGCAGCGCCAGGGTTTCTTTGAGGTCCTCCATCCGGGTGGTTTCCGCCGGGGTGAGACTCTTTTGTTTGGCGATCGCGGCGATGGCGTCGATTTTCTCAAGCAGCTGGTCCTGGCGCTGGCTCAGGGGGTTGAGTTTGTATTGGGCCACAATCAGCGCCTCGTAGCTGTAGTGCGTGGCCAGGAGCCGGCTGATCATGGGCACCGCGAGCGCCGAATCGTCCCGGTTTTTGGACGGGATTTCCGGGTGCCGCTTAAACCAGCTGCTGAAGGTGTATTTGAGGTCGAGGTCCCGGTTCATCTCCTCGTATTTGATGAGGGCGCCGCCGAAGATGAGCTGGGGAATCAGCACCAGGGGGACGAAGTTGGCGGCGGTTTTGGAGTCGGAAACAATGGAGCTGATGACCAGGCCCAGGCAGGTGCCGCTGGCGGCGGTGATCACCATGAAAAAGAAATACGGCCAGAACATCCCGCGAATCTCGAGGATGTGGTTGCCGACCAGCACAAAAAGCGCGCATTGGATGGCGGTGAACAGGGTCAGCGTGCTGAACTTCGAGAGGATGTAGTACGGCAGCCGGACGTCCAGGTTGCGTTCCCGGTTGAGGAGGACCCGGTCCCGGATGATGTCGTCCACGCTGTTCATGAGGGCCAGAAAAAGGGCCACCAGCAGGGCGATGAAGATGTAGGTGGGGATGTGGAAGGCGCTGGCGAAATCGTATTCGCCCGAGGCGTCATCGGTGAAATACAGGGCCCAGCCCACCAGCAGCGCCAGCAGCGGCGGCACCAGGGCCGTGAGCACGATGTTGCCCCGGTTCCGCAGCTTGGAGAGAAAGGTGCGGCGCAGCAGGGTGCGCAGCTGGGTCCATTCGTCGCGCCAGCGGATTTTCGCGGTCACCGGGGGGGCGGCCGGCGCGGGCGCCGGGGTGTTGGGCGGGGTTTTGCGCAGGTTCACCTGGCGCATGTCCTGGAGGAGGCGGAAGCTCTCGTATTTGTCGCGCCAGTAATCGGGTGAGAACCGCCGCGCGGGGACGAACTGGGCCCGGGAATTCTCCTCGTAGATGATGTCGCCGCTGAGGTCCCGGAGCGGGGTCTCGAGCACGTCAAAAATGAACTCCGGGCGGGTGGTGCCGCAGGCCGGGCAGCCGCCGAGTTCCGTGCCGAAGTGTTGTTCGTGCTCGGCGGCGGCGAAATAACTGAGCATCTCGCTGGGGGTCCCGTAGAAGACGAGTTTGCCGCCCTTGTCGAGCAGCAGCGCCTTGGAGAACATCTGAAAGAGCTTCGAGTTGGGCTGATGGATCGTCACCAGCACGATCTTGTTGTGGGCCATCGAACGGATGATGTCGATGACGTGCTCGCTGTCCTTGGAGCTGAGGCCGCTGGTGGGTTCGTCAAAGAGGAACACGTCGGCGGAGCTGATCATGTCCAGGCCGATGTTGAGCCGTTTGCGTTCGCCTCCGGAGAGCCGTTTCTGGACGGGGCTGCCCACCACCGAGTCGCGGCGTTCACTCAGGCCGAGCTCCACGAGTTTGCCCTCGATGCGCCGGGTCCGGTCGCGGCTGGAGAGATGGGGGGAGCGGATGGCGGCGGCGAACTCGAGGTTTTCCTCGATGGTGAGGTGCTCGTCAAATGCGTCGTCCTGGGGGATGTACGAAATGAAGCGTTTGAGTTCGTCGAGCTGCGTGTAGAGGGACTGGCCGTTGAGCAGGATCTCGCCCTGGCCGGGCTGGAGCTGTCCGGCGATGGCCCGCATGAGCGTGGATTTGCCGCAGCCGCTGGCGCCCATCACGCAGACCATCTCGCCCCGGCTCACGTGGAAAGAAATGCCGTCGAGGCTGCTCTCCGAGCGCCGGAACCGGTGGGACACATCCCTCAGCTCGAGGCTGGAGATGATGTTGCGTTCCTCCTCGATGATGCGTTCCGAGAAGTTGCACCTCAGCACCTGGCCCGTGTCGATGCGGATGCTGTCGCCGTCGCGCAGTTCCTGGGTGCCGCGCACCGCGACGTCCCCGACGAGGATCGGGCGGTCGGCCTGGATGACCTCCAGTTTGCCGATCTTGGCCTCGTAATTGCAGAGGATCTTGAGCAGCACCTCGCCGCTGGTGCCCGGCGAGAGCAGGATGTCGTCCACGTCCAGGAGCGAGGGGTTGTTGGAGACGAGGTAGCTGGATTTGTAGGCCTTGAGCTGGAACCGGCCGCCGAGCGCCCGGGCCCGTCTGCGGAGGTCGCCCAGGGGCAGCTCGGAGTCGTTGTGGAAGACGATCCGATCGTCCAGGCTGGCCTCCGCCACCGTCCCGGCCCGGAGCGCCACCCCGTTGAGCAGGGCGTCCACGGCTTTCAGTGCGCGCACCTGGACTTTGAGGCCGAATTTGACCTCCAAAACCGACTCCCGGGTCCGGACTTTTTCGAGCTGCACCTCGTCGTCGTTGTCGATGCTGAGATAGACCTGGGTGAGGGAGACGTTTTTTTTGGCGTTAAAATAATAGGCCAGGTCCTGGTAGGTGAGCACCTGTTCGCCCAGCACGATGCGTTGGCCGGAGTAAATCCGGCAGAACGCCCCGGGCCCAAGCGGGCGGCCCCGGACGACGATGCCCTTGGAGCTCTGGTTTTTGAGCAGGATCAGGTCGTGGTATCGGAACGCGACGAGGCGTTCCTCGCCCGAGAGGCCCTTGAGTTTCACGTCGGAGACGTGGTTGGCGCCGAAGGTGAGGGATTCGAGGGGGGATTGGCCGTGTTGATAGACCGATTTGTCGGACTCCTCGTTGGCGTTGAGCTGGTAAACGATGTCGATGGCCTGGGCGGCCATGCCCAGGAGCGCCATGAACCCGTAGTAGGCCACCACCTGCTCCTGATCGAGCCCGGCCTTGGAGATGAGGTCGTAGAGTTGGACCCCGAGCATGATCTTGCGTTCGGTGCTCAGCTCGTTGGCCAGCTTGAGCGCCATCGCGTTGAGGTCCTGCTGTTCGTTGAGCGCCTGGCGAAAGAGTTTGCGCAGCTCCGAATACACCGCCTCGGGGTAGTCATACCGCAGGAACCCGAGCGAGGAGTCGATTTCCTCCTCCAGCACGTCGCCCCGGCCGGTTTTCGAGAACGCCGCCAGCACCTGGATGAGCAGGGGCAGCAGGTTGGGGCTCTCGGTGACCGTGCGCGGCTTGCGCAGGAGCCGCCGGTGCAGGGTTTGAACGGTGCGCACCAGGCGGTGGGTGAGCGGATGGCTGCGGAGTTGCTCGCGCAGGAGTTGGGAAAGGCCGGTTTTGAGAGAGCTCATCGAATAAGCCGGGCCCGGGGCGCGGCTGGGATCAGTGTCGGCACGCTACAGCCGACCCGGGGGGTTGTCGATAGGCCGCGCTGAGCCGCGAAAAGCTGTGGAGCCCATCGTTCCCGGAGCGTTCCAGGCGGCATCCCGCAGCCTGCCCGCACACGCATCGCATCGGTTGCACCCGAATGAATTTCTGATAGCGTCACGCACTTTTCCGTCAGGATCTCCACACGCACACCTATGGCTCAACCCGAAAACCGCAACCCCAAGGGCAACCGACCGCCCCCCGCCCAAGACCAAAACTTCAACTGGCGCGGGCCGGTGTTTACGCTGCTCGCCGTGCTGGTGTTGTCCCTGGCGTTCCTCGCGAAACTCAACGGAACGGTGCAGGAGATCAGTTTCCCGCAGTTCCAAGCCAAGCTCGACGCCGGTTTGATCGACAAGAGCCGCGGTCTGGACCTCGTTTCCGAGCCCGGAAGCCAGATTGATTACATCAAGGGGGACCTGCTCAGCGCCCCCGGGGGCACCGGCAAAGGCGAGCCTTTCCGCACCCAGGTCAACCTGCAATACAACCCCCATCTGCAAGCGCTCTTGGAGGGCAAATACGGGATCCCGGTGACGCCCAAAACCGAGGCCAATTATCTCGCGTCGGCGTTGCTGGGCCTGCTTCCCTTCGCGTTTCTTCTCCTCCTGGTTTACTTCTTCTTCCGGCAGCAGATCCGGATGGCCGGCAAGGGCGCCATGAACTTCGGGAAAAGCAAGGCCCGGATGCTCGCCCGGGACAAAAACAAGATCACCTTCCGCGATGTGGCCGGAGTCGAGGAGGCCAAGGAAGAGGTCGAGGAGATCGTCGATTTCCTGCGGGACCCGAAGAAGTTCCAGAAGCTCGGGGGCCGGATTCCCAAGGGGGTTTTGTTGATCGGCCCTCCCGGCACGGGCAAGACCTTGCTGGCTCGGGCGATCGCCGGGGAGGCGGACGTGCCGTTTTTCTCCATTAGCGGATCGGATTTTGTGGAGATGTTCGTGGGCGTCGGCGCGAGCCGGGTGCGGGACATGTTCGAGCAGGGGAAGAAATCGGCGCCCTGCATTATTTTCATCGACGAGATCGACGCGGTGGGTCGTCACCGGGGACATGGGCTGGGAGGGGGCCACGA
Organism: Chthoniobacter flavus; assembly: GCA_945860355.1. GTDB lineage: Bacteria > Verrucomicrobiota > Verrucomicrobiia > Chthoniobacterales > Chthoniobacteraceae > CAIURC01. The sequence goes on from CAMARB010000103.1 coordinate 10,714, forward strand.
TGAGCGTGAGCAGACCCTCAACGCGCTGTTGGTGGAGATGGACGGGTTCGACACGCAGGAAGGGGTGATCATCATCGCGGCGACCAACCGCCCGGATGTGCTCGACCCGGCGTTGCTGCGCCCGGGTCGGTTTGACCGACAGATCACGGTGAACCTGCCCGACGTCAAAGGGCGGGAGGAGATTTTGCGGGTGCATTCCAAGCGGGTGAAAGTGGCCGAGGGCACGGACCTCGCCGTGGTGGCCCGGGGAACCCCGGGATACAGCGGGGCGGAACTGGCCAACGTCATTAACGAGGCGGCGCTTTTGGCGGCGCGTCGGGGGATGAAAGCCATCGGCCTGGCGGAGCTCGAGGAGGCGCGCGACAAGGTGCGCTGGGGCCGGGAACGGCGCAGCCTGGCCATCAGCGAGAAGGAAAAGGAAAACACGGCGTATCACGAAGCCGGGCACGCGCTGCTTCTGGAGCTGCTGGAGCACACGGAGCCTCTCCACAAGGTTACCATCATTCCCCGGGGGCCTTCTCTGGGCGCCACGATGTGGCTGCCGCAGGAGGACAAATACAACATGCGCAAACTCGAGTTGATCGACAGCTTGTGTGTGACCATGGGCGGTCGCGTCGCTGAGGAACTCGTTTTCGGGGACGTCACCAGCGGCGCCCGGGGCGACATCAAGCAGGCGACGGGGATGGCTCGCAAGATGGTTTGCGAGTGGGGAATGAGCGAAAAACTCGGCATGGTGGAATACGGGGAGCACGACGATTACGTTTTTCTCGGGCGCGAGCTCAGTCGGCAGCGCGATTACAGCGAGGCCACCGCCCAGGAGATCGACCGCGAGGTGCGGAAACTCTGCGACGACGCTTACCGGCGCGCCACGGAGCTGCTCTCCCGGTACCGGGAAAAACTCGATGCGATCGCCAAGGCGCTCCTCGAGTTTGAGACCCTCGATGGTTCCCAGATCCGCGACATCATCGACAGCGGCTCCATGAAAAACCCGCCGTCGGCGCCTCCCCGCGGACCGATCCAGCCCGCGCCGGCGCAGCAGAGTGCGCCCAGCCAGGGGCTTTCCCCGGATTACCCGACGGGTTTGACCGAGGCTCCGGCATAGCAGAGCCCGTTTTTAGTTGTCCTATGTTTTTCAAAAGGCCGCTCGGATTTTCTGAGCGGCCTTTTTGTTGGCGGCGAAGGCCCGGGGCATTGCCTTTGAGCCGACGATTTTTTTGAGGCGGAGGGCCCGCCGTTGACGATCACGGAGCGGAGCGCAGGGGGGGGACGGAAAATCATGAGACTGATGACCTACAATGTGCACGGGGGGGTGGGCGGGGATGGCCGCCGAGCGCTGGGACGGATTGTGCGGACGATCGTCGAGTGGGATCCGGATGTGGTGGCGCTCCAGGAGCTCGACCGGGAGCGGCCGCGATCGGCCCGGGTCCATCAGGCGCGTGTGATCGCGGAGGAGCTCACGATGTCGTTTCATTTCCATCCCGCCGTCCGGCTCGCGGAGGAGGAATACGGGGACGCGATCCTCAGCAAATACCCCATGCGTCTGCGCCAAGCCGGGCGGTTGCCGTGGGTGGAGGGGCTGTTTTTTTCAGAGAGCCGGGGCGCCCTGTGGGTGGAGGTTCTTATTGAGGGCACGCCTTGGCAGGTGATGAACACGCACTTTGGCCTGGGTCGCGCGGAACGTTTAGCACAGGCCCGGGCACTCCTGGGGCCGGAATGGGTCGGGGCGACTCCCGGAGCGGCGCCCCTGATCGTTTGCGGGGATTTGAATTCCCAGCCCGGAGGCAGGGTTTATCGGCTCTTTTCGTCGGTCCTGCGTGACGCCCAATCGGGGCGGTGCGGAAAGACGTTTCCGGCCCGGTTCCCGCTGCTGAGCATCGACCATATTTTTGTCGGAACCGGGGTGGGAATCCAGGAGGCGCACCCGCTGCGCACGGCGCTTTCGCGGGTGGCTTCGGATCATTTGCCTTTGTGTGCGGAGCTCAGCTTGGAGTAGCCGGGAAACGACGCGGCGCGCAGACCGCTCCCCCGCAACCCGAACTGCGAAGCTTCAGGGAGAGATGATGTTCACGCGGAGGAAGTTTTGGAAATTTTCGAACCCCAAGGCTTTGCACTTTCGTCCCTTCAGTTATTCCGCTGGAACTTCCGTTTTCGAGATCAAAGCAGTGGCGCCAGCGGACGCAGGGCGCTTTCCAGGATTCGCCGGTGCAGAGGCCGGGAGGCGAAATCCGAGGGGAGGATCTCGCGGCTTTCGGCAAAATCGGTTTCGAAGATGTGTTCGAGTTCCTTGGCTTGTTCCGGGGATTTAAGCAGAAGGTTGAGTTCGAAGTTCAGTCGCATGGAGCGGTTGTCGGAGTTGGCGGAACCGACCATGAGCCATTCCTGATCAATGAGCAGGGTCTTGGAGTGGTGAATGGCTTTGGAGTACTCGAACACGCGGATGCCGTATCGGAGCAGGTCCTCTTAGTAGGATCGTACGATTGTGACGAGGTAGGGGTGGTCGGATTTTTCGGAGACCAACAAGCGCACATCCACCCCCCGGGCGGCGCAGATTTGGAGGGCGCTGAGCAGGGGGATGTCGGGCGCGAAATAGCCCGTCGCGATCCAGACGCGGGAGGAGGCGAAGTTGAGCAGGGTTACCAGCGATTTGGGGATGGGTTCGCGGGGGGCGTCCGGGCCGCCTGCGATGACTTGGCAGAGCATCCGGTTGCCCGGAGGCGGTGCCGGGTAATAAGCCGCGCCTAGGAGGCGTTCCTGGGTGGCGAAATACCAGTCCGTGGCGAAGATTTCCTGGAGGAAACTCAGCACCTCGCCGCGCACCTCGAGTTGTGTGTCGTGCCAGGGGCCCAAGCCAGGGTCTCTTCCCGCGTACTCGGCGCCGATGTTCATGCCCCCGATAAAGGCCCACTGTCCGTCAATGATCTGGAGTTTGCGATGGTTGCGCAGGTTCAGGAAACGGGAGTGGCGGCCGAAGGGCAGCGAATAGAACCAGGCGAACTGGCCGCCGGCGGCCCGCAGCGCGGCAAACGCCTTGCTCGGGGTTCCCAGGCACCCGATTTGGTCAAGGAGCAACCGGACCGCGACCCCGCGTTGGGCGGCCTGGATCAGGGCGTCCAGAAATTCGCGGCCCTCGGAGTCGTCCCGCCAGATGAA
>CAMARB010000104.1 GCA_945860355.1 Chthoniobacter flavus
GGTCCCGGGGATTTTCCCGTGGCGGATTTCCGGCCCGGGGTGTTTCTTCAAGCTGGTTTTTCCCCTGCGCCATGGCCCCTCTCGCTGAACTCATCCAACACGCCGATGCCCTGCTTCAAACCCGGGAGGTGTCCGATTGGGCCAACGCATGGAACGGTTTGCAGGTGGCGAACTCCGGGCGGGTTTCACGGATTGTGGCCGCTGTGGACGGCTGCGAGGCGGTGATCGCGCGGGCGGCAACCGTGACTGCCTCCTTGCTCGTGGTGCATCACGGGCTTTTCTGGAGCGGCGTTCAGCCCGTGGTCGGCCCCGTCTATCGGAAGCTGAAAACCGCTTTGGATGCGGATTTGGCCGTTTACAGCGCCCATCTGCCCCTAGACCTCCACCCGCGTCTTGGCAACAACGCGCTTCTCGCCAAGGCCTTGGGATTCAAGAAATGCCGCCCTTTTTTCGTGGAAAAAGGCCGCCCCATCGGGCTGCGGGCCTCTGTGCGGATCAGCCGGGACGCGTTGATGGAACGTTTGGGCCGGGTGCTGGGGACACCGCCGCATCTGGCGGCTGGTGGTCCGGACCAAATTCGCGAGGTGGGTGTGGTGACAGGCGGCGCCGGGGGTGAGGTGGCGCGCGCGGCTTTGGAGGGCGTTGACACGTTCGTCACCGGCGAGGGGCCGCACCATTCTTTCACCGCCGCCGAGGAGTTGGGGGTGAACCTGTTTTACGGCGGCCACTACGCGACAGAGACTTTCGGCGTCAAAGCGCTCGCCGCAGAGCTCTCCCGCAGGTTCCACGTTCCCTGGGAGTTCATCGATCATCCCACCGGGCTTTAGCGATGCCGCGGCGGGGTTTTTTAGGGCGCGACTTTTTCGAGGCCCATTTCCTTGAGTGCGCGCGGGACCTGGTGGGCTGCGAGCTGGTTTGGAACGGCTGCGCGGGCCGGATTGTGGAGACGGAGGCTTATGCGGTGCTGGGTGATGAAGCCTGCCACACTTTCGCGAGGGCGGGGGCTCGGGCGTTTGTGGAGAGAAACCCGGCCGGCGCCGCGTATGTGTACTTAAATTACGGAATCCACTGGCTGCTCAACGTGCTGGTCAAAGGCGAGGCGGAGCAGGGGATCATTCTGATCCGCGCCCTGGAGCCCACCCGGGGCATCCCCCTCATGGAAGAGCGGCGCCGGACCACCTCGCAGCGCGCTCTGTGTTCGGGCCCCGGCAAGTTGGCCCAGGCGCTGGGGATTCGGGGCACCGATCACGAGCGGTCGCTTTGTTCGGGGGCCGGGATCGGGTTCCGGCCCGGCAACCGGTCGGTCTCGGTGGTGTGCGACACGCGGATTGGAATCAGCCGGGCGAAGGATTTGCCGTGGCGGTTTCTGGAGGAGGGGAGCCCGTATGTGAGTGTTCAACCCGGGGGCGCAGGGGCGCGGGCGTTGGATCGCCGCGGAAAAAAAGACCAAGCCGGAGGAACCGGCTTGGCCTTGTAAGAATCGAGCCCCTCGCGGAGAAACGGATTACTTGGAGTAACCGGTCGAAGCGTGGGTCGTGGTGGTCGTTGCGGCCTTGTCTTTGGCGCAAGCGCCGAAGCTCAGAGCTGCAGCGGCCAGAGCGATGAATGCGAAGAATTTCATGAGATTGTGTTTCCCTCCTTTCTGTGCCAGTTGGCGGAAGCCGCGGATGATGGGGGATCACGGGAGCGACACAACGCTTTTTTTACGGCGGCGCGTCCTGAATCGGGGCCTGCCCGTTTACCCGAGGATCTCCACAGGGATGCCCGCCTCGATTTGGCCGTAGAGATCGATCGCGTCGGCGTTGCTCATCCGCACGCAGCCCATGCTGGCCGGGGTCCCCAGTTGGCTTTCGGCGTTTGTGCCGTGGATGTAAATGTAGCGGTCCCGGGTGTTGGCGTTGTGGGGGTCCAGTCCTTCCAACCAAAAAATCCGGGTCTGGACATGGTCGTGATCGTCCTCCTCCCGGCCCAGGCGGCCTGTGGGTTCGCGGCCGACAAAAATCTCCCCGGGCGGGGCTTGATCGCCGATTTTTTCCCCGACCCGGAACCTGCCGGTGGGGGTTTTGTTGCTGCCGGGTTCTTCGCCCAGGCCGAAGCGGGAGGTGGAAATCACGTAGCGCCGGAGCAGGGTTTCACCCTCGAGCAGGTCGAGTGTTTGCGAAGGAACGTGGATGCGGATTTGCATTGCGGCGGACAGCTTATAAAGTGCGCCCCCTTTTTATGAGTAGAAACTTGCACGTTGCCATTGTCGGGGCCACCGGAGCGGTCGGAGTCGAGATGATCAAGACTTTGGAAAAACGCGAGTTCCCGGTCGGGAAACTCACCCTGCTGGCGTCGGCGCGTTCGGCGGGCAAGACGCTCGATTTTCGCGGGCAACCGGTGGTTTTGCAGGAGCTCAAGGAGGATTCATTTGAAGGCGTGGACGTGGCTTTGTTCAGCGCCGGCGGGGGCATCTCCAAGCAGTTCGCCCCGTTTGCGGTCCAGTCGGGCGCGGTGGTCATCGACAACTCGAGCGCGTTCCGGATGGATGAAACCGTGCCGTTGGTGGTGCCCGAGGTGAACGGTGCGGACGTCGCCAAGAGCAGGGGAATCATCGCCAACCCCAACTGCACCACGGCCATCACGCTGATGGCGCTTTATCCCCTGCACCAGGCGTTCGGAGTGAAACGGCTTTTCGCCTCCAGCTACCAAGCCGTCAGCGGCACCGGCGCCCAGGCCATCGAAGAGTTGCGCGCCCAGGTGGAGGCGCTCGCCGAGGGGCGCGCGGTTCAGCCCCGCGTTTATCCCCATCAGATCGCCTTCAACGTGCTTCCCCATGTGGATTCCTTCCTGGAGAGCGGCTACACACGGGAGGAAATGAAGATGCAGAACGAGGGCCGCCGCATCATGCATCACCCCACTTTCAAGGCTTCGGTGACGTGTGTGCGGGTCCCGGTCTACCGGGCTCACAGCGTGTCGGTGAGCGCCGAGTTTGAGCGGCCGGTTTGCCTCGAAAAAGCGCGCGAGGTGCTCGCCGCGGCCCCCGGGCTGGATCTCGTGGATGACCCGTCCCAGAACATTTACCCGCTCCCGCTCCAATGCGCCGAGAAGGACAACTGCCAAGTGGGCCGCTTGCGGCTCGATTGCGCTCTGGAGAACGGGTTGTCGTTCTGGGTGGCGGGCGACCAGCTCCTCAAGGGGGCCGCGCTCAACGCCGTCCAGATCGCCGAACTGCTCTGACGAGGTGGGGACCCGGGCGGGGGATCCTCCCCGGGGCCGTGAACGGCCCCTCAGACCGCTTAGTCCTGGGCCCGGATCACGAGGACGATCTCGCCTTTCACGGCCTTCGCGCTGTAGTGCGCCAGAAGTTCCGGGGCCGGGCCGATCCGGAACTCCTCGAACTGTTTGGTGAGCTCGCGGGCCACGCAGAGGGGGCGCAGCGGGAAGTGCCGTGCGCAAACCTCCAGGGACTTTACGAGCCGATAGGGCGACTCGAGAAAGAGGGATGTCTCCGTGCGCGCGTTCGCCGCGAGCAACTCCCGTTCGCGCTGGCCGCTTTTGGTCGGAAGAAAGCCGCCAAAATAAAAGGCGTCCGCCGGGAACCCCGAGCCCACCAGGGCGGTGAGCAGGGAGGACGGCCCCGGCAGGACCGTGTAAGGCAGACCCCGTTCGATACACGCCCGAAGCAGACGGTTGCCCGGGTCGGAGATTCCCGGCATTCCGGCGTCGGAGATCACCCCCACTTTTTCCCCCGCCTCCATGCGCGCGACGAGTTCCTGGGTCCGGCGTGCCTCGTTGTGGGCGTGATAACTCAGGAGCGGTTTGTGGATCTCAAAGTGGCGCAGAAGATTGCCTGAATGCCGTGTGTCCTCCGCGGCGATCACATCCACGGCCTTGAGGGTCTCCAGGGCGCGCAGGGTGATGTCCCCAAGATTGCCGATCGGGGTTGCGACGAGGTAAAGCACGGTGCGCGCGGGCGGTGAAAAACCGGGCTACCAACCTTCGCTCAGTTCGCTTACGAGCCGGATCGCCATGTCCTCCGCCGCCAAGGGCAACGCCTGGCGTTCGTCCTGGTTGACGTCGGCCGCGTTGCTTCCCGATCCGTTGACGAAGAAGCTCGTGGTGCCATTGGCCGAGCGGCGGTTGAGAAGCTTGCCCGTGCGGCGGTCGACGAGCTGGTAATTGACCCGAAGTTGCAGGGTGTATTCCCGGGTCTGGAGCACGTTCCCCGCAACGTTACGGGCCGCGTTTCGGGTGACTTGCTCCAAGGTGCACTCCAAAATCGCATCCGCGTCCTTCTCACTTGCGATCTTGTACGTCCCGTCCTGCTGGATCTGTTTGATCACGCAGTTGGCAAGAAGCACTTCCACCCGCGTTTCAAGCGTGTCGTTCTTGAACGAGGGCACGGCGATCGACTCGATTCCCGCATACGCCTTCGGCTTGACCGGTCCAATGTGGTATCCGGCGCACCCGGCGAAAAACGGTGCCGCCGCCAAAATCAAAAGGAAACCGCGGCGGCGGAGGGGAGAAAAACAGGGCATCTATTGCGGGGGCTTGGGGGGATTCGCGTCTTTGGGCAGCGCCTCCGGGAGCGGCGGCTCCAGGGAACCCGGGAGAGGGATGAGCTGTTGCGGGGATGTCCGCAACTTGAGTCGGCTGGAGGGCGACGCCTCCTCTGGTTCGGGCACGGTGACCGGAGGCCCCACGTAGTCCGGTCTCGAGACCGTGTCGATCTGGGCCTGCATTTTGCGCCGACTCTGGAGTTTTGCTCCCGTCTCCACCTTTTCGGGCCCCGCCTGAAGCGCCGCCTCGCCAAACTGCGCCTTGAGTGCGGCAATCCGATTTTTGGCGAAGGCGCTCTCGGGGGAGTCCGGCTGCGAGGCCACCACGTCGTTGTAGTAAATGATGGCCGCCTTGTAGTTCTTGGTTTTGTCGTAGAACTTCGCGATCCCCAGGGTGCCCTCCGCCGAGCCTTTTTCCAGGCTCTGGATGTTTTGCCGGGCTTGCGCCACCTTTTCGCTGTCCGGGTAGCGATTGAGAAAATCCTCGAAGGCTTCCCGGGCTTTCTGGGCTGAGAGCCGGTCGTAAGAGCCTTTGCGGTAGAGAGTGAGCCGAACGTAACCCACCTGATACAGGGCGTCTGCGGCGATGGGTTCCGACGCGTAGCGAGCCGCCACCGACTGGTAAGCCGTGATCGCGGCGGCGGAGTCCCCGCTTTTCTCGTGCGCCTGACCGATGTTGAACTGGGCCAAAGGCGCCCACTTGCTGAAGGGCGCTCTTTTGATGATTCCCTCGAACATCTCCCGGGCCCGGGTCATCGACGGCGCGAGGGGAACGCCGAAAACTTTCTTTTTCTGCCCCTCGAGGAAGAGCTTGCCGATCTTGAACATGGACTCCAGGACCCGGTCCAGATCGTCGCCTCGGGGATACTTGGCGAGATACGTGTCGTAGGCCTCGTAGGCTTTTTCCCAATCACCCTGGCGCTCCAGCACCGAGCCCACCTTGAGCTGCGCCTTCGGTGCGAATTCCGAGGCCCCGTAACGTTTGAGCAGCCCGCGATAGGCGCTGAGGGCGGATTGCAGATCTTGGGCCGCGTCGAGTTTCTCGGCCTTTTGCATCTGCTCGGCTGCGCTGCCTTCGATCGTGCCGCTGTTGTCCCCCGCGAAACTCCATCCTTCGTTGGGGCGATAAATCACCGCCCCCTGGGTGGGTTGCGCGAGCGGGAGCAAGAACAGCGAAAGACAGGAAACTACGGCGCACTTTCTCATGAAAGCCGGACCGTAACGGTCGAACTCCAGAGCGTCAAGCGGCGCAGCCCGCGCGGTCGGGGCGCTTCCAGATCAATCCACGCCGGTGTGTCGGGTGCCCCGGAACAGGGCGCGGGCTTCCGGTGTCCGGCTTGGCGTCTCAATGCCCGTTTTGCCCGGGCGCGGCTGCCTGCGGAGGGAACCCCGCAGTGAGGGGCCTGTTTTTCCGCGCGAACGTTTCACTGGGCCGGGGAAAAGAGACACAGAAACGGCGGGAAAAGGCACAGGCCGAGCTCTAAGCGGAGGGTGGGGGATCGGATTTCTTTCATTGAAGCTCGTTCCCTGCCCCCCCTTTCCATGCATCCAACGATCCCTACCCACCTGTGCCTCCTCCGTCGGCATTTCCCCGCTCCCGCCGCGGGCTTGTTGCTTACGTTTTTCCTGGGCGGATTCTTAGGCGAAAACGCCGCGGCTCAAGCCGGGGCCGTGAAATCCGCGATGGACGTCTCGCAGGAGGCTTTTTTTGAGAGCTACTGCCTCAAGTGTCACAATGAGGAGAAACAAAAGGGCAAGTTTCGGGTGGACGACCTGCCTTTTTCCATCGATTCGCTCCAGACGGCCGAGCGCTGGCAGAAGATTCTCAACGCGCTCAACTCCGGGGACATGCCGCCCGAGGAGGAGAAGCAGCCGCCCAAGAATGCCAAGCTCGAGTTCCTTGACCAGCTCTCCGGTGCGATGGTCGTCGCCCGGAAAGCCCTGGCCGACCAAGGCGGCGTGGCGCTGCTGCGCAGGCTCAACCGGCGCGAGTATAAAAACACCCTGCGCGAGCTGCTCGGGGTCAGCCTCGATGTCAGCGAACTGCCTGCGGACGGCGGGAGCGGCAACTTCGACACCAACGCCTCCTCGCTCTTCATGTCGAGCGACCAGTTCGAGCAATACCATTCCCTGGCCAAGGACGCCCTGAGCGAAGCCTTCACGCGGTTTCTCTCCCCGCCCAAGCGATTCCATAAACGCTTGGAAACCGAGGAGCGCTTGGAGGCGGTCACCCGATCGCTCCAAAAACGGATCGACGCCCGCCGCCAATACGTCCGCTGGACCAAGGCCGTCGAAAATGCCGCACAGCTTCCCGAAAACCAGGGGCTCGTCGCGGAGCTGCGTCGCAACAAAGGCGCCGGCGAACTTTCTCGTTCCTGGGAGAAAATCCCCGGGGCGCCCTCCCCCGTCCAGTTCGGATTCAAAGACGTCACGGACGCGGAGCACCAAGGGTTGCAATGGTGGGACCTGGTGCCTTTTCACGCGTTTTATGTCGTTCAGCCCGAGAACAAGACCGGCGCGTTCCTCACCTTCGGCGACAATTCGGTGAACCACTCGATTAACCTCGGCGTGGCGGGCTGGCCTCCGGGTCAATACGTCGTCCGGATCCGGGTAGCCGCCACCTCGGAAGCCACGCCGGAGCGCCGGTTCCTCGAGTTCGGCAAACGGGTGCACGGCCCGTATTCGCTCATCAGCACCCATCACATCACCGGGACCATGGCCGAACCCCAGGTCTTGGAGATCCCGCTCACGCTGGGATCGAACATGGACGAGAGGGGGTTTTACCTCTGCGAAAAGGGGGCGGTGGATGACGACGCCCAAGGCAACCGCAAATATTCCGCCGCCAAGCGCCGCAACGGGATCGGTCCGGAGTTCGCTCTCTGGGTGGACTGGATGGAGCTGGAGAGCGTGCCCGTTGCCGAGCGGGTTCTGCCCCCGGCTCTTGCATGCCTGCAGATCCCGCTCGGAGACGACGCCGTGCCTGCCGGTGAAATCCGAGGCGCTCTGGAGCGTTTCACGCGGTGCGTCTTCCGGGGCGCTCCGGCGTCCGGGGCCCATCTCGATCGGTTGTTGGGCATCTACGAGGCGCGCGTCAAAGCCGGCGACAAACACGGCGCGGCCCTGCGCGAATCGCTCGCCGTTGCGCTCGCATCCCCCCGGTTCCTTTTCCTGGCCGAGCCCTCCTCGGACAAAACCCGGCGCGCGCTCGCCCCGTTTGAGTTGGCCACCCGGCTCTCCTATTTCCTCTGGGGCGCCCCTCCGGACGCGTCCTTGGTGGAGAGGGCGGGCCGCGGTGAGCTCACCCGGCCCGAGGTGCTCGCATCGGAAACCGAGCGCCTGCTCAACGACCCTCGTTCCGCGGACTTCGTCAACGCGTTCTCCCACCAGTGGCTCGGCCTCGACCGGCTCAACTTCTTCCAGTTCAACGGCGAGCTTTACCCGGGCTTTGACCTGAGCACCAAAAAAGCCGCCCGGCAGGAGATCTACGAGACGTTCGGCAGCTTGTTGCGAGGCAACGGCCGGCTAACCAGCCTTCTCAAATCCGACTCCGTGGTCGTCAACGCGCTGCTGGCGAACTACTACGGCATCGAAGGCGTCCAGGGCGACGAGTTCCGCCGGGTCGAGCTCCCGCCGGGATCTCCCCGCGGGGGGCTGCTGGGGACCGCGGCCGTCATGGCCATGGGCAGCAACGGCGAGCACACCAGCCCCGTCGAGCGCGGGGCGTGGGTCCTGCGCAAGCTCCTTCACGAGCCGCCTCCGCCCGCCCCTCCCAACGTTCCCCAGCTCAACCGGCTGGAGAAAAAGCTGCTGACCACCCAGGAACGCATCCGGGCCCACCAAGAGGACCCGCAGTGCGCCAACTGCCACCGCAAGATCGACCCCATCGGGTTCGGCTTGGAAAACTTCGACGCGGCGGGGCTCTGGCGCACCGAGGACCGCTACACCAAACCCGGTCTTGGCGAGAAGAGATGGACCATCGATCCCGCGGCCTCCCTGCACAACGGCCCGGCGTTCAAGGACTACTTCGAACTCCGCGACATCGTCGCCGGACGATCCGAGGGTTTCGCGCGCGGGTTCACCGAGGCCCTGCTGGAATACGGACTGGGGCGCCCGTGCGGGTTCAGTGACGATTCGCTCGTGCAGGACATTCTCGCCCGGGCGCGTCGCGAGGACTTCGCGTTGCGCTCCTTCATCCAGGCCCTCGTGGCCAGCAAACCCTTTCAGACCAAATAACCCTATGAACCTCCCTCAGAGCCGCCGCCATTTTCTCCGCTCCGCCGGAACCCTGCTCGCCCTCCCGGCATTGGAATCTCTCGGGTTTCGCCGGTTCCTCAGAGCCGCCGATGGGCCCCGCCCAAAGCGGATGATTTTCCTCGGATTCGGCTACGGGGTAACCAACGAGACGTGGTTTCCCGATCCGGGCCAGACCGGGGCCGATTACACCCTGCCAGCGGGGCTTGAGCCGCTCGCGCGGCACAAGGCCGACTTCACAGTCGTGCAGGGCCTTGTCAACAAACACTCCGCCGAGTCTCACTGGGGGAGCACGTTTTGGCTCACCGGCGCCAACCGCTACGGGGAGGGCGGCAGCAGCCTTCACAACAGCATTTCCGCCGACCAGGTTGCCGCCGCGCAGCTTGGACAGGACACCCGATTCGCCTCGCTCCAACTCAACGGCAGCGACCCGGATCTTGCCGGCCCCGGCCACGGCCCGGGCCTCTCCCTCGCGTGGGACAACCGCGGCAAACCCCTCGCCGGGGTCAACAATCCCGTGGCCCTCTTCCACCGGCTTTTTTCCGCCGACACCGCCCCGCTTGAGCAGCGGCAGTTGGCGCTTCAGGAAAAACGCAGCGTGCTCGACGCGGTGTTGCAGGAGGCCAACGACCTCCAACGGTTCCTGAGCGCGCGCGACAACGACAAGCTCGACGAGTATTTCCAGAGCATCCGCGACATCGAGACCCGGCTTGGCAAGGACGAGAAATGGCTGGGCGTGGCCAAGCCCAACGCCCCTCTCGCGGAGCCCAGGGCGGGCTTGGCGGGCGAGGCGGAGGTGCGCGTGATGTACGACCTCTTGTTGGCGGCGTTGCAAACCGACAGCACCCGGGTCGTCACGTACCGTCAGCCCATCAGCGCGCTGCTTTCAGGTCTCGGCATCAAGGTGGCGGCGCATGACATGAGCCATTACAGCCCGGGCGAGCGGATGATCGCCTCCCAGCGGCGGGACGCCGCGCAAAGCGGCCTCTTGGCGGAGCTCATGGACAAGCTCAAAGCGGCCAAGGAACCCGACGGCAGCAGCCTCTTTGATCACACCGCAATCGCCTACGGCAGCAACCTGCGCACCGTGCATTACCTCGACAACTGCCCGACCCTGCTCGCCGGCGGCGGCGCCGGCGTCAAACTCGGGCAGCACCTTGTGCTGGCGAAAAACACTCCGCTTTGCAACGTCTGGCTGACTCTGCTCCGGGGAATCGGGGTCCAAGCCGAGCGCCATGGGGACAGCACGGGCGTGGTCAAGGAGCTCACCGCCTGAGCCAGGCGACGCTCCGTTAAAACCCCGTCCGTCCGCGCCCCACTCCTTGGGGCATCGGGTCGCGTGGGGGGAACTCAAACCGGCTGCCAGCGGGTCTTGGGGAGGCGTTTCTCGCCTTTTGAGGCGCGCGCGCTTACAGGTGTGATTTTATGAAGCCGTTTCAAACTCTCGCGAAGGTTCGTTCCCCGGACGGCTCCCTCATCACGCTGCACGAGCACGACGGGGAGCATTACATCAAACACAATGGCCGCCAGTTGATGAGCACCATCGCCACGGTGTCCGAGTTGCGCCTGGCGGAACTGGGCTGCCGGCATCTTGGAAAGGCGCCCTCGCCGCGGGTGCTGATCGGGGGGTTGGGTTTGGGTTATACGCTGAAGCGGGTCCTGGAAATCGTTGGGAAAAACGCGGTGGTGCACGTTTCTGAGCTGTTGCCCGAGGTGGTGCAGTGGAATCGCGAGTTGTTGGGGAAGGTCAACGGGGACCTGCTGAAGGACCCTCGGGTGGAGGTGCTTGTTCAGGACGTGTTTCAGGTCCTCAAAGGGGTTTCCGGGGCGGCGCGATACGACGCGATCCTCCTGGATGTGGATCACACGCCGGCTTCCTGGGTTCAGGCGAAAAATGCGCGCCTCTACGAGCGGTCGGGTTTCAATGCCGTGGGACGGGCCCTCGCGCCCAACGGGTTGGCCGCCTACTGGTCAGCGGGGGAGGAGCCGTTATTCGTCCAAAGGCTGGGCCAAGCGGGTTTTCACGTGGAGACCTACGAGGCCAAAGCCTACCCCTCCGCCAAGCGCGCGGCGCACCGGATTTATGTGGGCAGCCTGCTTCCCGAGCCGGAAAACGCCCCCCAATCTGGGGCGGCTTCCAATCCCCGGCGGCGGCCCGCCGGGCCGTCCAAACGCCCGGGCGCGCCTCAACGCGCGAGCGGCCGCAGGCCGTTCAAGGGAGACTGAGGTTTCCTGGATCAAACGGCGGGGGGTGAAGGGGCGGCGGTGTTGTCTGGCTCGCGGTCGGGTCCGGCGATGATCGCCTCCCTCAAATGACGGAGGGCGCGGCGGACTCCATCCGTCCGACGGAGACGGCGATGTTGGATTCCATTGCGCTCGGGGCCGCGGGGCCCCGTGGCCGGAGTGGCCAATCGCTGCGAGATGCGCTATGGTCCTTCCGGATCGCCGATCGCCGAGGTGGCTTTCCTCTTCCTCTCATGAATGCCTCGTCCGCCGCTGTCACCGCCGAAAAAGTGCGCATTGGCACCTGTGCCTGGAGTTTTGAGGACTGGCGCGGGGTGTTTTTCCCCGAGCATTTGGCGGCCTCTCATCGCCTGGAGTTCTATGCGCGTTTCTTTGGATGCGTCGAGGTGGACTCCACGTTCTACGGGGCGTTGAGCCCGCGCACGGCCCGGCACTGGAGGGAGATCACGCCCGGCGATTTCGTTTTCACGGTGAAAATGCCGCGCCAGATCACGCACGACCATAAGTTGCGCGAGGTGGAGGCGCTCACGGAGCGGTTCCTGGCCGGAATCGAGCCGTTACAGCCCAAGCTGGGGTGTGTGTTGGTTCAGTTGCCCCCGTATTTTGTGCTCCAGCACGATGAACGGCCGCTGCGCGATTTTCTTCATCGGTTGCTGCGGTTCCCCGGGGTCCGGTTCGCCGTGGAGTTCCGGCATCCGAGCTGGCATCTCCCTAGAATCACCCATTTGCTCGAGGAACACCGCGTCTGCTGGGTGTGGAGTGACATGAGCTGCTTGGAGCAAAGCGAGCAGGGCGCTTTCGAGTTCTTGCCCCAAACCACCGATTTCCTTTACCTCCGGCTTTTGGGCGACGTGGCCACCAAATACGCGGGCGACGGGAGCCGCCGTTTTAAATACCGCGGTTTGTTGTGGCCCCGGGAACACGCGCTGGAATCTTGGGCCCTGCGGATTGAGGCGAAGATCGCCCAGACCAAAACCGCCTTTGTTTTGGCGAACAACCACTTCGAGGGGTTCGCTCCGCAGACTTGTCTGCGGGTGGCGGCCCGGTTCGGGCACCCGATGGAACTGCCCGGTCCCGACCAGTTGAGGGGGCGGGAAGTGGCCACGGCTCGGCAGATGGATCTGTTTTAGGCCGTGGCCGGGGTGGTGGAAGACGCCCGGCCCCTGGGGCAGACCGGCAGGTTACCCGGCAGGGGTGAGAATCCGGTCCATGCGCTCGGCGAGGAACTTGAGCCGGGAGAGGTCGCCGCCGGGCACCTCGGCAATCGCGAAGCCGGAATACCCGATTTTCTGGAGACCGGCGGTGACAGCGGGCCAGTCCACGTCGCCCTCGCCGAGTTCCACGTCGAAGCCTTTCCAGAGTCCCTCGGCGTCGCGTTTTTTGCGGCTGAACTCTTTGATGTGCAGGTTGAAGAGCCGGGGGCCAAGAGCCGCGATCCATTGTTCGGGCCAGCCGTAGTTGACGATGTTGCCGACATCGAAGTGCCAGCCCACCCAGGGGCTCTGGATCTCGTCAATGAACCGGCTCGCCTCCAGCGGACTAAGCAGGAAGTTGTTCCACACGTTTTCGACGCAGATTTTGCACCCGGCTTCCTTGGCCCATGGAATGGCGGTCGCAATGGCTTCCTTGGCTCTCTCATACACGTCGGCGTAGGAGGTCTCCTTGTTGACGACCCCGGGGACCAGCAGGAGCTTCTCGCAGCCGAGTTCGCCCGCATCTTGGAGGGCGCGTTTGAGCCCTTCGAGGCCCTGCGCGCGGATGGCCGGGTCGTTGTGGGTCAGCGGTTTGCTCCAGTGCGTGGAACAAACAACACCGGCGATCTTGAGGCCGCTTGCGTCCCGGGCGCGAATCAGCTCCGCCACCTCAATCGCCCCGGGCCGGTTGATTTCCACCCCGTCAAACCCGGCGTCCCGGATCGCCATGAACACGTCGCCGGTTGTCCCGGGGATGTTCGCCATCCCGAGGTTGACCGCTTTTTTGAGGAAGCTTCGTTGCATTGGAGTTTGGCCTCGGAGGGAAAATGCGCTGCCAAAAAGAGCAGCGGACGAGGTTTGAATGAAAGCGCGCCGGTTCATTTAGTGGGAAATATCTTCGAGGACTAGATGAATTTGGTCCGGCCCGGCATCGGGACCGGAGGCGTGGGCAGCTGCATCTTGAGGTCGAGCGGCCCCTGCGGGCGGAGGTCCTACTTGGAGTTGAGGGCGTCCTCCCAGGTGATGGTTTGTCCGGTGTAGGCGGACATCCGGCCCATGATCGCGACGAGGGTGGAGTGGGCCATTTTTTCGGCGAAATTGAGGGGGGTGCCTGAGCGGATCGAGGCGAAGAACTCGTCGTGCTCGGTTTGATACATGTCATTGGCCGGGCCGCTGTATTTCCAGCGTTCGTTGCCGGCCTGAAGCACGTTGATACGGCCGCTG
>CAMARB010000105.1 GCA_945860355.1 Chthoniobacter flavus
GCCAACTGGCCAACTCACCGCGTCCAAGAGCTGACACCCCTCGCGTGGCAGGCGGCCAAGGCGAGTGCCGCGGCCTAACCACAAGCCGGCATCCACTCCGAGCACCGCTGAGTCAACAACTCGGTGAATGGGTTGCCCGGATGCTTACCCTTCATCTCGCCGGTTGGCGTTTGAACGCCATCTTCTAGCATGACCGGTGGTTTAACTAAGACTTTGAACCAATACAAGACGGCACGAAAATAATACAGGCTGTGCGGGCCTCCACTTACAGACCTCAAGAGAGTGTCGCTTTTGGCCACTTGGTGACATTTTTCTATTATACTGACAGCGAGTTGTCCGGGGAGCTTTGGGATACGAAAATCTGCAACCAAATCTGTCGCATCCGCGTATTGAATAGCTGGGAACAATACGTCTCGGTATTCGGCCTGCCAGCGATGATAACGTGTAGAATAGCAGGCTGCCTTTGGAGATAGGCGAACCAACCAGATTGCAAGTAACATATTTGCGCCGTCGAACAGCTTCGAAGGACGCCAAGCGAAATTGCTAACCCAGCAACGCGCACCTTGTCGAAAAAGGTGCTGTAAAGGCTTCATTTTCTCTGCCGAGACGCTGCTATTAGGAAGAATTAGGCCCATGCTCCCTTCGAAGTTTAACAATTGGCGAGACCGCTCCGACACAAGAGCGAATAGGTTGTTGGCTGAAAGCGTTTCTCCCCAAATGACACGGTAGGTCGATTCAACCTTCGTATACTCCAAATAAGGCGGATTGCCGATGATGACATCAAACCCGCCGCTGTTGAGAATGCCATAGAACTGTATGAACCAGTGGAACGGTTGGTGCGACTTCACCCACTTGGCGTAGGCGGCTTTGTCGCTCGCCTTCACGCCGTATTCGCCGGCGAGGTGGCGGTTGAGTTCGTCTTCCAGTGCCTTGAGCCGTTTTTGCAGCTCGAGCTTGTGGGCGGCGGGCACGGAGCCATCGCCTTCGGTCTGGAGCTGGCGAAATTTGTCGAAGGTCTGCTGCAGGTCGGCGGCTTTGACGGCAATCTTTTCCATCGTATCATCAAATTGCATCTTCGCCTGGCCATCCGATTCGCGATCAATGGCGCGTTTGACTTCGTCGTAGGTGGCGTAGCCGACGAGGGTGTTGCCGGCGCGGATGTTGAAATCAATGTCGGGCAGCGGCTCGATGCCAAGGTTTTCGCTGGCTGCGTCCGGCTCGACTTGGGCGGCGAGCTTGAGGAAGAGACGCAGTTTGCAGATTTCCACGGCCTCTTCCATGATATCCACGGCGTAGAGGTTATTGATGATGATGGATTTCAGGACGAAGTAGCGCCGGTTGGGATGCGCATCTAGGCGGGCGAGGACTTCGGTGAATTTCTTGTGGTAGTTCTTTGGAAAGGATGAAGGATGAATTTTGAAGGATGAATTTTCAGCCCACTCGGCGATGAAGGCTTCCATGCGGTCGAGACAGGCTTCATAAAGGGGTTCGAGGATATTGAGCGCGGCAAAGATGAACGCGCCTGAGCCGCCAGTCGGGTCGAGCACGGTGATGGTGCTGATAGCATTCCAAAATGCCATGAGCAGGTCCGGGCCTTCGCAGTTCTGGATGACATCCTGCGCGAACTGGCGAAGGTCGAGATTGAGGGTGATGAAGTCGTTGACCTCACGGACTTCGCCAGCGGCGAGCTTCTGCCGGACTTCTTCATAACGCTGGCGGCGGGCGACGACTTCGCGCCAGATTTCGGTGGGTAGGGCGTAGTCGGCGGGTGCGGGTTTGTTCCACGGCTGGCGGCGCTCGATGAGGTTGGGCTGGTTGGCGTCGAGCCCAGCGGCGATGTCTGGCGGGAGTTCTTTGTCCGTGCCGTGGCGGACGGCGGGGTAGATGTAGCGGTCGGGATTTTCGCGAAGCAAATCCCATACGGTTGGGCCATCGGGATTTTCGAAGGCCACCTTGCACTTGGCGCGGGCGGCATCGAAGAGGAAGGGGATAATGGTGCTCTTGCTGATGTATTCAGTGATATCCTCCTTCGTGTAATACGCCCCCATTTGTTTCTGGTTGATATATTTCTCGAAGATGTAGCCGAGCACATCTGGGTTGATTTCGTTGTCTGCACACAGCGGCCGCTCGTCGAGGTGCCACTGGTAGCGGTCGAAGTAGTCGAAGATGGCTTCGAAGGCTGTGTCGGGGATCTGAATGGCGTCGCCGTAGTCGCTCTCAAGCTGATGGACATCGAAGATGCCGCCATTGAGGTAAGGGACACGGCCGATGAGTATTTCCAGCTCTGGCTTACGGCCCTTGGCACCAAGGCCCTGGTGAAAAAGCTTGAGCAAAAAGTAGCGGTAGAAGGAGTAAAATTTGTCGCCTTTGCTTTTCGCCTTGAGCTGGTTGAGGCGGTTGCGGAGGTAGTCTGTGTCCCCATCCAGAAAGCCCTTGCGCTGGACGAAATAAACGAACATGAGGCGGTTCAGCATGACGGAGGCATACCACTCGTGATCGCCTTGATTGGGGATGCCGGTGATGAACTTGAGGAAGGCGGTGTGCTGATTGCGGAACTCCTCATAGAACTTCTTGGTGACCCGCTCGTTCACATTGGCACGGGCACGGCCGGCGACTTCCGGCAGAGTGATGGTTTCCTCCTCATCGAGGGAGACGAAGAGCGGGTCGAGCTTTTGGAGAATGGCGGCCCCGCTTTGGCCTTGGGTCAATTCAAACTCGCGGACGCGCAGCGGTCGTCCCTGCTCACGGCGCACCCATTGCCAAATCTGGCGGGTTTTTGCGGAGTCGGTGAAAACGATGAAGTGCTCGTAGGAGGACTTGGTGACTTCGCGCTCGATTTTGCGGCGCGCGGTGGGATCCGGCAGGCGGCCAGCGGAATCCGGCAGGCAATGCCAGGCGACAAAGCCCCGCTTGTGGGCGATGGCCTCAAGCTGCGCGGAGCCGGTCTTGAGGGGCACCTCCAACCCGGCGGTATGCTTGTCCCAGCCGAGCTCCTCGATAAAGAGGCGGCGGAACTCAAAGTTCTGGAGGAGCGGTTGGCAGCGGGTGCGGTCGAGTGGCATTTTGAGCGTGGGTTTGGATTTTTTTATGAAGCAAGACCGAGCGAGCAGAGGATGTGAGGCTCCTCGGTGTGCTCCTCGTCGTGGATGATGCACAGCCTGTCTTCCTCACGGAGGCTGATGATGAGCGATGCGAGAGCCTCGTCGGTGACACCGCTGCGAAGTTGTCGGTTGAGGATATCGATGGCGACTTGGCGAAGCGGATATCGGTAGATTTCCTCGATGCACTTGGCCAGAGGCGGTGTGTCAAACAAAGTTCCTTTCACAGATTCGGCGTGGCGCTTGAGGCGCTCGTAGGTGCGAAAACGGGCGCCGGAGGGCCGCCCAAGCTGGCCGCCGACGGTTTTCTCCTCGGCAACGATGATTTCCACGCCCTTTCGCACAAGCTCATGGTGGTCTGCCGGACGGGGTAGAGCGGGCGTCTCTGGAGCGCACTCGGCGGCACGGAGAATATCAAACTGGGATTGGGTGACAGCTTTTCCTGTCTTGTCCACCCAAGCGAGGGCGTCGTTGCCCTGCGCGGTGCGGAGGTAAACCATGGCGCCGTAGGGCCTGTTGGCCAAGGCCAAGTGCGGCTTCGTGGAATAAACGACATCCGGCAGGGACTCGATCGTTGGCTTGAGCGAGGGGTCTGCATCGGTGGCGTTCTTCCAAATCTGGTAGGCGTAGGAGGCAAGGTCCACCTCGCTGTCGGTATCGCCGTCGAGTGTTCCAGCCTTTTCGCTGTAGAGATCCACGAGTTTTTTGACCTCGTCGTCTTCGAAGAAGGCTTCATCGGTTCCGACCACTTCCTCGTTTTCCTTGAGACGGGTGCGGACTCGGGTGCGAAGCTGAATGATGCGCTCGACCCCGTCCGCCGGTAGGAAGGAGTAGCACTTGATCTCGGAGGATTTTTGCCCAATACGGTCTACACGGCCTGCGCGTTGGATGAGACGGATGATGGCCCAAGGCAGGTCGTAATTCACGATGATCGCGGCATCCTGAAGGTTTTGACCTTCGCTAAGAACATCGGTGGCTATAAGAACGCGAAGTTCGTTGCCGGGCAGGAAGGCGGAATCGGCTTTGTTGGCTTCGTGGCGGTTGCTTCTGGGGCTGAAGCGCCAGGCGAGTTGGGTGGGATTCGAACTCTCGCCGGTCACGCCCTCGAGCTTCGAAACTCCGCGCTTCTGAAGCTCGCTGGTAAGGTAGCGCGCGGTGTCGGCGAACTGGGTGAAGACGAGGATTTTTTCCTTGGAGTGGGTTTTTGCAACGAGGTTGTGCAGGGCATCCAGCTTGGCATCGTGAGCCGGGTTCCAGTCGCCGTTTTTCTTGAGGACGGCCATGAGGGTCTTGGCATCGCTGGCGAGTTGCTCACCGAGTTGATCTTCGAAGAGTTCGGAGCGGACCCAGCGGAAGCGTTTTTTGTATTGGGAGGAGAAGAGCGAGTAAACCTCGGTCGATCTTTTGCGGTAGTCGGCTTCGGATTTCAAACCCAGATTCTCGGAGGGCTGTGCCTCCTCCTCGTCCTCTCTCTCGCCGAAAATTTCGGCGTCCGCGCTGGGATCATCGGTGTCCTCGTCATAATTTGCCGAGTCGATGAGGCCGTTATCCTGCGTTCCGATGGGAAGCGGAAGGGCGTTTTCCAAAGCATGGAGAAAAATGTAGTTTCGCAGGATGTGGCGCTCGATGGACTGATGGAAAGCCTCACCACTGCTCTCAAGGCGCTTGAAAAGATTCGTGCGGCAGAAGCCCATGAGCCGCTTGCCAGCGCGGGAGAGGTCCTCGATCTGCTTCTCCTCGGCAGCGGTGCGTGGAGTCGTGGCGGCGGCATGCACATAATTCCCGAGACCATATCGTGGCAGGTGGAGTTTGTTGATCCCCTCAACGACATCATCGGCATAGAGTCGGGCAAACTGGTCGTTGGGATTCTTGGCGTCGATTTTGACTTTGACGGTCTTTGGTTTCCGCTCTGGGAAATAGGATCTCGTTCCGTCTTGAAAAGTCAGGTGGCGGCGGTTGGTCTCTGGGTCTCGCGTGGCGTAGTTTTCCTGAATGAAGCTGCGTGTGCGCCGGACCATGTAAAGGCGCATGAGCTCACGCCAGTCGTCTGCGATTTCACTTTTCTCAAAAGCGGCAAGCGAGTGGATGGAACACTGGTGGCGCTTGATGAATTCGGTATCACCCCCGAGTTGGCGAAGGAGATGTTCCGGGCGGATGCCAAGGTTTTTATCCTCGGGAACAAAGAGGCGCAGCTGATTGGAAAGGTCGAGGTAGGTTTTGTTGTAGGGCGTCGCGGAAAGAAGAATGCAGCGGCTTTCGTTCTCGTGGATGTATTCCTGGATCGCCCGGTAGCGCGAGCCCTCGCGGTTTCGGAGGTTGTGACTCTCATCAACGAGGACGATCTTGTAGCGCCGCATATTGGGCAATTCGCGCGCAACCCGGGTGATGGACATGACGCGGGCGATCAGGCGGTATTCGGCAACATAGTCCTCCCACATTTTGACGAGGTTTTTCGGACAAATGATGAGGGTCTCTGTAAACTGGTCGTCTTGAAAAACCTTGGCTAGCGCAGTGGCCATGAGGGTTTTTCCAAGGCCGACGACATCGCCGATCAGAACTCCTCCTCGTTTGTTCAAGTGGTGCGCGGCGATTTTTACGGCGGCCACCTGATAGTCGAAAAGCCGGTTACCGAATTCCGGCGGGATGCGAAATTGCGTCAAACCTGAGCGGGCTTCTTGCGCGAGGTGATAGGCGATTTTGAGGTAGATGTGGTATGGCGGGACGGGTAGTTCGCGCGCCCAGCTTTCGTCGATGACTTGGATGAGTTCTTTGGTGATATCCACGCACCACCGGTCCTGCCACCGCGCCTCAAACCATTTCGCCAGCTTGTCGGTGGAATCGTGATCGAGGACATCGACATTAAGCTCACCCTGCTTGGAAAGACCGGCCATGGTCATGTTGCTAGATCCGACAAAGGCAGTAGCGGGGTTGTTGGCATCCTCGCGAAAGCAGATGTAAAGCTTCGCGTGGAGCGGATGGCGCAGGAAAAGTTTGACTGATATTTTTCCGTCCTTCAGTTGCTGAGAAAGGCGCTGAAGAGCTTTTTCATCGTCATCAGTGGGAGCTCCAATCGTCAGTTGCGTGCGGAATTGTTCCGCGAGCTTTCGCTTGAGACGATGAATGGTTTGGTTGTCGAGAGCCTCATCCTTTTTCGCAAGACTCATTAACTCTCGAAGCTCATCCTCGGGTGCGGTCTGCATACCGACAAGAAGCCTGCATTGGTTTTCAGGGCCGCCCGGCCACTTTTCAACAAGGTCGGCAACGGCTTTCCATCCGCGCAAATTGAAATAACCAACGCAAAAGTCTGCACGATGGGACACGTCCAATGAAGCGCGCAGGTGTTCCTGAAGTTCCAGTTCGATGTTGTCGAAAATTCGGGGCATGAGTTTTCTTTGAAGGTTCAGACTTAATTTTTAGATGGATTTTAATCTATGGAGCACCGCAACTTTAACGGAAAGGAACCAAATGCTGAACGAGTGGCTGCTTTTATCAGACCCCCTCTCTCCCCTAGCCCCAATCCGCTCTCCAACCGTTTCCGGTGTCCCGGCCGAAGAAGCGAATTCCTTGCAATCAATCAGGTTTATCGAGGTGGATATGTTTCCCTGCACTGAGGGCCCGAAGTGCTGTGGGGCAGGCGTCGTTGATATGAGTCTCGATGGCTACGGCCGAAAGATCGGGGATTGCCAGGAGTTGCTCCTCGGTCATGCGGGGAAGTGTGTCGTAAACCTTGTTGGTGGTCGGTTCCGTGGAGACCAGACCTACGACGTCGTAAATGGAGTCCAGGTTGCGCATGGCCTCCATTTTTCCTGAGGCATGGGAGTGTTGGGTCCCGATTTGGCCGATCTTGCATACAGAAGCAACGGTGTCAAAAAACGTCCGTTATTCAGTTTCCAAACAGCAACCCAATATCGTTTCGCAACAGGCTGGTGAAGCGGAGTGAGCGGGGAAATGAGGGACAGAGCTTCTATTGAAGAACTGCGGCATAACAGGGTGGGGGCCCGCTGCGCCGTTTGTGTAGGCCCAGCCTCGTCATTTTTAGGGCCACCCAGTTCATTCCCCCGTGAGCTCAGGAAGTGACCGTTGGGAAAAGGTCCGCGTCCGCGAGCAAATCTGGCAGCGAAACGACCTGCACGGTTTCCGTCAGGGGATACCGCCTGCTTTCAGGTGTCACCACATACAACCGCTCCAGGTTCAAATCGGCGCAGGCGGACGCCATCGAACGGGTCATCCGGGGCGCGTCGGCGACCTTGAATTCAAAGCCCCAACGTTTCCCTCCCAGATCCAGAAACAAATCCAGCTCGGCTCCGCCCTGGGTCGCCCAAAAGTAGGGATCGGCCTGGGGCAAACGGGCCAGGATTTGCTCCATCGCAAACCCCTCCCAGCTCGCGCCCAGCTTGGGATGGCCCAGCAACGCGCCTTCGTCGGCAATTCCCAGCAGCCCGTGCAGCAGCCCCGGATCGCGCACAAAGAGTTTTGGGCTGCGGATCAGTCGCTTTCCAAGATTCTCAAACCAAGGGGGGAGAATCCGCACCATGAACGCGCCGGACAGCATCTCCAGATGTCGCTGCACTGTTTTATTGGTCTCGCCCAGGGAACGCCCGAGCTCCGAGGCGTTGAGGATCTGACCATGGTAGTGGGCCGTCATCGCCCATAACCTTCCAAGCGATTTTGGGGTCGATCCGAGCCCGAGGGGGGCGAAATCTTTTTCGATAAACGTCCTCAGAAAATCCTTCCGCCACAGGAAACTTTGCGGGTCGTCCGGGGCGAGAAACGACCGGGGAAACCCGCCTCGGCTCCAGAGCAAACGCAGGGCGTCTTCTCCGACCTCCCTCAGTTGAAACCCCTGCATCTCATGGAATGCGACGCGTCCGGCCAAGGACTCCGTCACCCCCCGCACGAGGTGCGGGGAAGCGCTCCCGAGCAACAAAAAGCGCGCGGGCGGATCGGGCCGGTCCAACAGCACCCTCAACACGGGGAAGAGCTGGGGAGCGCGTTGGACCTCATCGAGAATCACCAAGCCGCGAAGGGCTCCGAGCACCAGCTTGGGGTTCTCCAATGCGGCGGCGTCGGCGGGATCCTCGAGATCAAAAACGTGGCCCTGGGTGAGGCGGGCGAGTTCTCGGGCGAGGGTGGTTTTCCCTGTTTGCCTTGGGCCGAGGAGAGCCACGGCGGGGGCGCGTTGGAGATCGCGCTGAATTGAGAGCAAGAGGTTCTGCCGGTCAATCATCCTGACAATTTGGGAAGCCTGCTCCCAAATTGCAATGAAGAGTTCTTTGCCGGGTTATCCGCCGGTTGTATCGAAGGGGGCGCCCAGAGAGGGTAAATGGGACGGATATGATAAATGGGACGAATAGGGCCAATGGGGACAGGGCTTCTGTTGAAAAACTCGCTCTTGGGGAGGGGCTTTGGGGGCTGCGCGTGGCGTCGACCAAAGGGGCACAGCCATCCTGGCTGTCACCGCTGACAGGCTGGAAGCCTGTGCTGCCACCTTTTCGGTTGGTCGCCGCCCAGCGGCTACGTTTCAAACCGGAGCCGGCGTTCGAGGGAACGGGTCCAGAGGGAGAGAGGCAGGGTGAGCACGAGGTAACCGGCCGCGACGGGCAGATAACTTTCAAACGCGGCGTAGGTAAACGCGTTGACCTCCTGGGCGGCGAGGGTGAGCTCGCTCAACCCGATCACGGAGAGCAGGGAGGAATCCTTGATCAATGAAACGAACTGGCCCGCCAGCGAGGGCAGGATCTGGCGGATGGCCTGCGGGAACACCACCCAGCGGTAGGTTTGCGCCGGGGTGAGCCCGATGGCCCGGGCGCTTTCCCACTGGGATTTGCCCACGCTTTCAATGCCGGCCCGGAGCGTCTCGCTCATGTACGCCGCGCTAAACGCGCAGAGAATCAGGGGGCCGACCACGTACCGGTTGTCGAGGGCGAGCGCCTGGCCGAACACGTAGAAATAGACGTAGATCTGGAGGAGCAGCGGGGTGCACCGGGTCAGTTCCACCCAAATCCGGCAGGCGTCCCGAAGCAGCCGCCACGGGCTGCGCTGGAGCAACGCCAGGGCGAGCCCCAGGACCAGGCTCAGCGGCAGGGCGATGCCGGCGATGGACACCGTGGCCAGCCAGCCTTTGAGGAAAAGCCGCCAGTATTGGGCCACGGGGTTCCACGACCAATGGTAGTCGAGCAACGCGAACGCTCCGAAAAAAACGGCGCTCAGCAGGAGGAGCGCCCCCAGAAAGGACAGGCAGCGGGTGAAAACCATGGGCGGGGTTCAGGGCCGCAGCCGCGATTCCCAGATCCAGCGCCAGGGAATGGCGCCGAAACTCAGGATCCAGTCGTTGAACTGGCGCAACGACCAGCCTTCCCGTGTCACGCATTGGGCGTGCAGGCGTTCCACCTCCAGACGCCCGAGCAGGTAACTCATCGGCACGGTGGGCGCGCTGGTGTACCAGTTCACATCGCCCTGGGCCCGGGCTTTGGTGAATCCCACGCCCTCCTGCAACTGGCGGCACGCGCCCTGGTAACTCAGGCCGCCCCCGTGCAGGCCGCAATCGATCCCGATCCGGTGCGCCCGCCATAGGGCGTCGTGGAGTTGCATGAGCCGCGCTTCTTCCAGCTCCACAATCCCGTGGCTCACGGACATCTGCTCGCACCACAGGGTCCAGCCCTCGTAGAAAATCGCGTGGTTGGCCAGACGCCGGATCCGGCTGGGATGCCGGTTTTGGAGCACAAACTGGAGGTGATGCCCGGGATAGGCCTCGTGTGCGCACGTGAACTCGATGCCGAAATGCTGACGGATCTCGGCCCGGCGTCGGGCGGGATCGGGCTGGGCGGCGCCGAGGTCGTTGACCCAGAAAATCCCCGTCTGGTTGCGGTCAAACGCGCCCGGCTGGCTGTAGGCGGCGGTGGGGAAATGATGCCGCAGGAAGGCCGGGACGGGCAGCACCCGGCATTGTTCGTCCCCGGGGAAAGTGACCAGCTCGGCCCGCTCAAAACGTCCGCGCACGTCGGTGGTGATCCGGCGGTATTCCTCCAGGAGCGAGCCGGACTGGGGCGTCCAACGCGCGGCGGCTTCCTCCAGGATTTGGCCTGCTTTTTTGCGGCCGAATTTCCGGGCTTCCCGGGCGAGCTCGGCGCCGAGTTTTTCCACGAGGGCGCGGCCCAGCGCCTGCACCTCGGGGAGCGCGTAGGGCAGCCCCGTTTTTTCCCGGATCAACGTCTCAAAGTGCGCGCGACCGACGGAAAACCCGGAGGCCGCCCCGGGCGTCTTGTTTTCCGCGGCGCGCCCGTAACGATCAAATGCGCGGGTGGCTTCGCGGGCGAGCTCCCAGGTTTTCTCCGGAGTGGGCGAGAGCGGGGCGAGTTGAGCCGCGAGTTCCTCCAGAAACGCTCCGGCGTGTTCGCAGCTTTGACGCGCCAGCCGGGTCCAGAGGGGCACGGGCCGCCGCAGGCACGCGGCGCCTTCGGCGAGAAACCGGGGGATCTGGGCGAGCCGGCTTTCGATGGCGGGCCGGATCCGGGCGAGCCGGTCCGTGTTGCGGATGACCAGGTGGAAGAGGCTGTGGAGGGCGGTGTCGCAATGGACCTGGGGGTTGGTGCGCCAGGTTTGGAGCGGGCCGTTCCAGAGTGAGTCGGTGCGGAGCCGGGCGAGGAAGGTGCGGCGATCGAGCCAATCGTCGCCGGTGAACCCGTCGTCGGGCAGGGCCTCGACGGCTTGGAGGGTTTCCGTCAGGAGGCGGCCGTGGGCGTTCCATGTGGCGGCGTCGTTGGGGCCCAGGAGCGCGTCGTAGGCATGCAACCCCAAGTCGCTGGCGTCCTGGGGGAAAAGCGCCCAGGTTTCCTCCTGATACCGCTCGAAAACGGCGCGTAATTGCCGGGCGGGAGCGGACCGACTCATGCCGCGGGTGTTGCGATGGCTTGGTTGATCTCCCGGGCCAGGTCGCGGATCTTTTTCACGTCGGCGGGGGGGATCGGGGTGTCGACGGGTTTGCGGGTCAGCGGGCCGATCTCCTGGAGGTTGCGCTGGATTAGGGTGATGACCGCGGTTTTTTTGAGCGCCGGGTTGAGCGTGTTGATGCGGTCCGTGAAATAATCGAAGAGCTCGGGCTGGATCAGGGTGCGGGCCCGTTCGGCGCTGTAGGTTTCGTGGACGACGCTGGCGGTGATTTCAAGGCCGCGGAGCCATCCCCCGAGGCTGACCAAGTGCGCGATCTCCTCGTCTTTGAGGGCCATCATCCCGGCTTCCACCTCGGCCTGGGCCCTGACGAGTTCGCGTTGGACCCCCGCCCAGTGTTTGCGCAGGGCCATCTCCAGGATGCCTTTGCTGTGTTTGGCGATGTGGTCTCCGACGCCGAGGCCTTTGGCGAGTTTAAGCAACACCCGGCCCACGGGCTCGATCCGGGACTGTTTTTGCGCGGCGACCGCGAGGAACCCGTCGGCGATGGCTTGTCCGGCGCTCAGGGCGAGCCGGGGGCGGTCCTGCGGGGTGGCCTCCGGCAGGTCGCGCCACACCTTGTCGAAGGGGAGGGGTTTGAGGGCTTCGAACTCCGCGAAGATCTGGGCGATGGAGGGCGCGGTGAACTCGTTGATGCCGAGTTCCTCGCGGATGTGTTCCAGGTCGGCGGCGCGTTGGACGGCGGTTTTCTGGGCAAACCCGGTTTCGCCCAGAATCCAGGCGAGACCGAGCGTTAGGGAGAAACGTGTGACGCCCGTCATGGTGGGGATGTTCTTTCCTAAAACGGGGGGCAATGCACCCGGAAAATGCCGCGGATTTCGGGGGGGCGAAAGACGCCGGGAAGGCGCTCAGAGCTTGAGCGGGAGCGGGGGACGGGGTGGGATTTCCCGCTTGACCCCCCGGACTCACTGTCCATGATCCCGCGCTTGATCGGCCGGAAGCGGCAACAAAGCACTATGCAAGGAAGCCTGGGAACCACCATTTGGACAGTCTGCTACTTCGTCGTCCTGTTCGGGCTCTCCCTCTACGGCCTGCATCGGTACGTCATCGTTTATTTGTTTCTCAAGAACCGGCGGAACAGGCCTCAGCCGCTGTCGCAGTTTGAAACGCTGCCGAAAATCACCGTCCAGCTGCCTGTTTTTAACGAGTTATACGTGGTTGAGAGGTTGCTGAACTCGGTGGCCGCGCTGCGGTATCCGAGGGCGCTGCTCCAGGTGCAGGTGCTCGATGATTCCACCGATGAAACCACGGCCATCGCCGCCGAACGCGTGCAGCAGCTCAAGGCGGAGGGATTGGACATCGAACTCATCCATCGCACGGGCCGCACCGGGTTCAAGGCCGGGGCGCTGGAGAACGGGCTGCGGAGTTCCTCCGGGGAGTTCATCCTGATTTTGGACGCAGATTTCGTGCCCGAGCCGGACATGCTGGAGAAAACCATCCATTATTTCACGGATGCGAATGTCGGCATGATCCAGACCCGCTGGGGGCACCTCAACCGCGATTACTCGTTGTTGACCCGGGTGCAGGCGCTGTTTCTTGACGGGCACCTGCTCCTGGAACAAACCGCCCGGAGCCGCAGCGGCCGCTTTTTTAACTTCAACGGGACAGCCGGTCTCTGGCGGTGCAGCTGTATTGAGGAGGCGGGCGGCTGGCAGCACGACACTCTGACCGAGGATTTGGACCTGAGTTACCGTGCCCAGCTCAAGGGCTGGCGCTTCGTGTTCCTGGCCGACCTCGTGACACCGGCCGAGTTGCCCGTGGACATGAACGGATTCAAGTCCCAGCAACATCGCTGGACCAAAGGCTCCATCCAGACCTGCATGAAGCTGCTGCCTTCGGTCTGGAAAGCGGATCTGCCGCTGCTCATCAAGTTGGAGGCCACCGCGCATCTCACCTCCAACTACGCGTATCTGCTCCTTTTTTTCCTCTGTATCCTGCTCCATCCCTCCACCGGTGGCGGCAGCCATAGCCTCCTTCGGACCCTCCTCCTGGACATCCCGATCTTCGTTTCCGCGTCTCTGCCCGCCGCCGTTTTTTACATCTGCACCCAGCGCGAACTCCATCCCCGGACCTGGATCCGGGACCTGGTCCTGCTCCCGCCTCTCATTGGGTTGGGCATCGGTTTGGCCGTCAACAACGCCCGGGCTGTTCTGGAAGCAACCCTCGGCCAGCAGTCCGAGTTCACCCGGACCCCGAAATACGGGATCGAAGGCGCCCGAAAGACCGTGAAAAAACCGCGGTATTCCTCCCTCAAAAGCCTGCTGCCTTTGGTGGAGCTCGCGTTTGCGGGATACTTTTCCTATTTCCTGGCCTTTGCCATCCTGCACGGCCAAT
>CAMARB010000106.1 GCA_945860355.1 Chthoniobacter flavus
GGTGGGTTTTTTGCTGGGGGCTGTTTGCTCGCTGGTGGCGGGTTTCATCGGGATGCGGATCGCGGTCATGGCCAATGTGCGCACGGCCCAGGGCGCGACGATCAGCCGGCACAAGGCCATGCAGGCCGCTTTCAACGGCGGTGCGGTGACGGGGTTGTTGGTGGTGGGATTGGCGCTTCTGGTCATTGCGCTGTTCTATGTCGGAGTCGGCCGCTGGACTCCGGACAAGCAGATCAGCAGCCTCGTCGGGGTCGCGCTCGGCTCCTCGCTGATCAGCGTTTTCGCCCGGTTGGGCGGGGGGATTTACACCAAGGCGGCGGATGTCGGCGCGGATCTGGTGGGCAAAATCGAGAGCAACCTCGACGAGGACGACCCGCGGAATCCGGCGACCATCGCCGACAACGTGGGCGACAACGTGGGCGATTGCGCCGGGATGGCCGCCGACGTTTTCGAGACCTACGCCGTGAGCCTGATCGGGGCGGTGTTGGTGGGCGCGCTGACCCTCAAGGGCATCGACGGCGCGGTGGTTTTCCCCTTCGTGTTGGGGGCCATCTCCATCCTCACGTCGATTGTCGGGGTTTTCTACGTGAACATCTCCAAGTCCCGTCCGGGCACGGCGCTCATGGCGGGTGTGGGTGTGAGCAGCCTCCTTTCGGCGGGCGCGTTTTTCTTCGCGACAAAGATGCTTTTCCCGGAAGCCGTGACCGTGGGCGGGCGGCTGATCACGCCGGGTGGCCTCTACGTTTCCGCGCTGATCGGGCTGGTGATGACCGGGGTGGTGGTGCTGATCACCAACTACTACACCTCCACCGCCTACGGGCCGGTCCGCAAGATCGCCAAGGCCTCTGAGACCGGCCACGCCACCAACATCATCGCGGGTTTGGCGATCGGCCAGCACGCCACGGCCCTGCCGGTTCTCTTTATCGGCGCCGCCATCTGGGGGAGCTTCGCCTGCGCCGGCCTCTACGGGGTTGCCGTGGCTGTGATGAGCATGCTTTCCATGGCCGGCATCATCATCTCCCTGGACGCTTTTGGCCCGATCACGGACAACGCCGGCGGCATCGCGGTCATGAGCGGATTGCCCAAGGAGGTGCGCGCCATCACCGACGACCTCGACGCGGTGGGCAACACCATGAAGGCCGTGACCAAGGGCTACGCCATCGCCTCGGCCGGGTTGGCCGCTCTAGTGCTCTTCGGGTCTTATGCCGTGGATCTCAAGGCGCATCTCCTCGAGAAATGGAAGCACCTCCATGCGGCGGCGGATGCCTCGGCGATTGCCGCCCAGGTCGAGGTCATCGAAAAAGCCCTCACATTTTCATTGAGCGATCCCCACGTCATTATCGGTCTGTTTTTGGGCGGATTGCTGCCGTTCCTCTTCGCCGCGTTTAGCATGGACGCGGTCGGCAAAGCCGCCGGGGCCGTGGTGAATGAGGTGCGCCGGCAATTGAAAGCAAAACCCGGGATCCTGCGCGGCGAAGACGTGCCGGAATACGGCACTTGCGTGGATATCGTGACCCAGGCGGCGCTCCGGGAGATGATCCTGCCGGCGCTTCTGCCGGTTGTGGCCGTGGTTGCCGTTGCCGCGTTGCCCGGTCTGGGGCCTGTGGTTTTGGGCGGGATGCTGGTGGGAACGATTGTGACCGGTCTGTTTGTGGCGATCTCCATGACCTCAAGCGGCGGGGCTTGGGACAACGCCAAGAAATACATCGAGGAAGGCAATCACGGAGGCAAAGGCTCCCCGTCCCATCAGGCCGCGGTGACGGGGGACACCGTGGGTGATCCCTACAAGGACACCTCCGGACCGGCGATCAACCCGATGATCAAAGTCGTTAACATCGTCGCGATCCTGATTATACCCATCTTCTTTTAATCCTCCTGCCCGGATCGGGCGGTCCGCTCCGTAAGGGGGCGGTCGCGCGCCGGGAACCTGCGGTGGCTTGATCCGCGCAGGGTGCCCCGTGATTTTCCACCCAACGTTGCTCCGCTGTTTTTCTGTTCTCTGCTTATGAAGGCGCTTTTTCTGACTAACGAGTTCCCGCCCACGATTTACGGAGGCGCGGGTGTTCACGTGGATTATCTGAGCCGTGAGCTCGCCCGGATGATGGAGGTGGAGGTGCGTTGCTACGGAAAAGACCTCCGGGAACCGCGCGTGGACACCGCCTCGCTCAAGGCCACCGGATTCGGTGTCGATGTCTCGGGATACTCCGCGCCCAAGGAGCTCCATTCGGTGTTCGGCGCCCTGCAACGGTGCCTGGATTGGAACACCACCGCGATCGACGCCGACATCGTGCATCTCCACACCTGGTACACCCATCTGGGCGGGATTATGGCAAAGCTCAACTACGGGATTCCCCTGGTGCTCACCGTGCATTCATTGGAGCCCTTGCGGCCGTGGAAACGGGAGCAGTTGGGAGGGGGCTATGATTTTTCGTGCTGGGTGGAGAAGACCGCCATTGAGATGGCCGACGCGGTCATTGCCGTCTCTGGGGAAACCAAGCGGGATATTTTGCGTCTTTTCAACGTCGACGCCGACAAGGTCCACGTCATTTACAACGGGATTGACCTCGAGGAATACAAACCGGTGCGCAGCACGGACGCGCTCACCCGATACGGCATCGATCCCAACGTGCCTTTCGTGCTTTTTGTGGGGCGTATCACCCGGCAGAAGGGGATCGTGCACCTGGTCAACGCGATTCAGTACATGGACCCTGGATTCCAGGTGGTGCTCTGCGCGGGGGCGCCCGACACGCCCGAGATCGCCTTGGAGATGAAAGCCGCTGTGGAGGCCGCGCGCGCCAAACGGGCCAATATTTTTTGGATCGAAGAGATGGTCAACAAATCCACCGTGTACGAGCTCTACTCGCACGCGGCGGTTTTCTGTTGCCCGTCGATTTACGAGCCTTTCGGGATCATCAACCTGGAGGCGATGGCCTGTGAAACACCCGTGGTGGCCAGTGCGGTGGGTGGAATCAAGGAGGTCGTGCTGCCCGGGGAAACCGGTTACCTCGTGCCTCTGGCGCAGATGGAGGAAAGCCCGTTTGAGCCCGTGCATCCGGATCAGTTCTCGCGGGATCTCGCGGAACGGATCAACGAGCTTATGGGGGATGCGGGGCTTCGCGAACGGATGGGCAAGGCGGGGCGGTTGCGGGCTGTGGAGAAGTTTTCTTGGAAGGCCATTGCCCAGCAGACTCACGACCTTTACGCGTCCTTGATTCGCCGCTGACCCGGCGCCCCCGCTCGTTTTTTCAGGCGCCGCTGACAGCACGCCGCGGAGGCTTGTCTTGCCGCCGGGCTTGTCAGGCCCATCGGCGCCCTGCATCTTGCACGCCGGCGCGCCTCGCGTTGCCCAGCAATCCCAAGCCCAAATTCCATGTTCGTTGATCACATTAAAATTCATGCCAAAGCCGGGGACGGCGGGCGCGGTTGTGTTAGTTTCCGAAGGGAATCCTTCGTGCCCCGAGGCGGGCCGGACGGGGGCGACGGCGGGCATGGTGGGAGCGTCATTTTCCGGGCGGACACGCATACCGACAGCCTGACGCCGTTTTTTTACGAGCCCATCATCAAGGCGAAGAACGGCGAGCACGGGATGGGCAAACAGTGCTTTGGAAAGTCTGCGTTGGACAAAATCGTGGCAGTTCCGGTCGGCACGCTGATTTACCGCCTCGAAGACGAGCCGAAGGAGGAGGGTTTGGAGGCTTCGGTGGCATACGGGTCCACCTCCACCTACGTGGATCTTTCCAAATCCCCGGAGGACGAAAAACCAACGGAGGGAAAAAAACGCGGCAAACCGGTCGATCTCTCCGAGCTCGAACTCGTTGCGGATCTCACCGAGCCGGGCCAGGAATACGTGCTTTGCAAGGGGGGCAAAGGCGGCATCGGCAACGTCCACTTTAAGAGTTCGCGGAACCAGGTGCCCACCCAGTACACCGAGGGTGAGCCCGGCGAGGAGGGCACTTTTTACCTCGAACTGCGCAAGATCGCGGACGCGGGTTTGGTGGGTTACCCGAACGCCGGGAAATCCACGCTCCTGGGGAAAATCTCGGCGGCGCATCCCAAAGTGGCTCCGTATCCGTTCACGACCCTCACGCCCCACATTGGGGTGGTGGAATTACCCGGGTTCCAACGGGTGACCGTGGCGGACATTCCGGGGTTGATCGAGGGGGCTCACGCCAACGTGGGATTGGGGCACGAGTTCCTGCGCCACATTGTGCGCTGCAAGTTGTTGGTGTTTGTCTTGGACATGGCCGGAAGCGAAGGCAGGGAGCCGATCGAAGACCTCCAGAAGCTTCGCAAGGAGCTCGATCTGCACGATCCCAAGCTGAGTGAGCGGCCCTGGATTGTGGTGGCCAATAAAATGGATTTGCCGGAGGCCGCCGAGAAACTCGAGCACTTCCGCGGGCGGTATCCCAAGCTGGAGATTTTCCCTGTCAGCGCGGAGTCTAGGGAAGGCATCGAGGCATTTAAGCTGCGGCTGGGCGTGCTCGTCTCCGAGTTGGCTAGCCCCCTTCGTCCGGCGGGCGACGTGGAGTCGGCCGAGGCTCCGTAGCGAGGTCCCGCGTTGTCGGTGGTTTGATTTCTTAACTGGTATCATGCCCATACCCGAGGTTCATTCCCCTGGCGCCCCCGTGGTGGCCAGCTACTGCACGACCTTTCTCAAGCCGGAGATGCGGCACATCTATCGCCAGGTCACCGGCCTCCAGCGCTACCGCACTTTTGTCCTGACCCGGGAACGCGGCTGCGCCGAGCAGTTCCCCTTTGACGACATCGAGCTGATTCCGCGGGCTCGGAAAAATTTCCTGAAACGGTTCTGGCTCAAATACGTAATGCGCAAGCCGCCGGTGTATTACCGGGGGGAGCTGCAGGTGCTCATGAAGATGCTCAAACGTCGGCCGGCCGACTTGATGCACATCTATTTTGGGCACACCGGCGTTCATCTCCTGCCTCTCATCCGCGAATGGGCTCAGCCCTGCGTGGTTTCGTTCCACGGCATGGATATCCAGTCCCGCCCTCATCAGGCCGGATACGACGATCAAATGCAGGAGTTGCTGCAAACCGTGCCCCTGGTCCTCGCGCGTTCCCGCTCGTTGATGGAGCGGTTGAAAGAGCTCGGTTGCCCGGCTGAGAAACTCCGGATGAATCGCACCGGGATCCCGCTGGAGGAATTTCCGTTCACCCGGCGCCCGCAGCCCGCAAACGGGGAGTGGCGGTTCGTGCAGGCGTGCCGCCTGATTTCCAAGAAAGGCCTGCTCACCGCGATCCGCGCGTTTGCGCAGTTTCATCAGCTTTTTCCCAAAGCCCGTTTTGTCATCGCGGGCGAAGGGCCGCTCAAAAATGAGGTGCTCGAGCTGGCCGCCGAATTAGGCGTGGATCGGGCCGTGGAACTCTGTGGTTTTCTTTCTCAGCAGCAGTTGGCCGAGCTCTACGGGCGTTCTCACGTGTTTGTTCACCCGAGCGAGATGCCCGCCGATCAGAATCAGGAGGGGGTGCCCAATTCCATGCTCGAGGCCATGGCCACCGGGCTGCCGGTGCTCGCAACCACCCACGGCGGGATCCCCGAGGCGGTGACTCACGAACGAACCGGCCTGCTCGTGGCCGAGCGGGATCACGAGGCTTTGTTCGCGGCGATGCAGCGGATCGTCGGGTCTGCGGATTTTTATGCGGCGCTGGCTGAGGCGGCTTCGCGCGCTGTGCGCGAGGAGTTCGAGCAGCGCAAAGCAATTGAGAAGCTTGAGGTTATCTACGATGAGGCTCGACAGATCCGTGCGCCCGGCGCGGGTTGACCGGATCCGGGGAGCTTTTTTCGCGTGGCAGCAGACGCGTTGAACCTCGTTAACCCATGGCCTATTCATTCGCCTACCTCTTCGAAAGATTCCCGTCTTTCGTTCAAACCTTTGTCTACAGAGAGGCCCTGGAAATGGTCCGCCAGGAGATGGAGCCCTGGCTGGTCTCCATCCGCCGTCCCGAGGATCCCGCGGACCTCGTGGTGCCTCTGGAGGAGGGGGTGTTTTATTTGCCCGAGCCGGATGTTGTCCGCGGCGAGGTGGACCGGCTCCATGCATCCGGAGAACTCCCGTGGAGGGTGCGCCGGGCCATTACCCGTGCCCGGAAAGAAAAGGATTCGAACCGTTTTTTTGAGGCGGCTTGGCTCGGGCCCCAGCTCAAAAGCCAGGGGATCCGGCATGTCCACGCTCATTTTGGCGCCATGGCGGCCCGGACCGCTTGGTGGCTGAGGACCCTTTACGGCATTCGTTACAGTTTCACCGGGCACGCGAACGATATCTTCTGCGAAACCGATTTCCCGGTCTCCAACTCCGACCTCGTTCAGGCCGCCACGTTTGTTGTCACAGAGACCGATTACGCCAAGGCGTGGATGGAAAACCGGCATCCGGCCGCCCTGGGGAAGATTTTCCGGGTCTACAACGGGATCGACAGCGATTTTCCGCCGCGCAAGCCGCCGACCTCCCGGCAGCGCATTTTGTCGGTGGGCCGGTATGTGGAGAAGAAAGGGTTCAAGGATCTGATCAGCGCCTGCGGCATTCTCAGGCAGCGCGCCCCGGGCCGCGACTTCGAGTGCTCGATTGCGGGTGGGGGCCCGCTTGAGGCGGAGCTTCAATCCCAAATCGACCGGGCGGGGTTAAATGGGACCGTTTCCCTGTTGGGGCCTCGATCCCAAGTGGAGGTTCGTGAGCTGCTTTCCTGCGCCCAAGTTTTCGTGCTCCCCTGCGTGCCGGAGGCGGGAGGTGGGAGTGACAACCTGCCCACGGTGTTGATGGAGGCGATGATGGCGGGGGTGCCCGTCGTCTCCACAACCATTGCGGGCGTTCCCGAGATGATTCGCCCGGGTCAGAACGGATTGCTCGTCGAGCCGCGCTCGCCTGATTCGCTGGCCACGGCCATCGAGTATTTGCTGGATCAGCCTTCGCAGGCGGAGCGCTACGCGGGCTCCGCTCGGCAGACGGCGCAGGAGGTTTTTTCAATCGAAAATACGACCCGCAGTTTGAAACATCTGCTGGTGAAACACGCCGGGGTGCGTCCTCCGGCCGGGGCGCGCCGGGCGGACCCGGCGATTCCTTTGCCTTGGTATACGCGGCTCCTGGGGAGGTGAACGGACAGGGGCGTGTAGGCGTTGCCGGGGCTTTGTGAAAAATTTCACAAACTGCTTGCAGCCCCGTGGAAATCGGTTTTTTATCTTGCCCTCTTCCGCCCGCTCCCGCGAATCATCCGGCGTCTTCCCGACGCCGGAGTTCCCACAGAGCGCCCCCATTTTGAGAGTCGATGGAAGATCCCTATTTCGAAAATGAGTAATCTCGTCTTCACATCCAGAATCCTGAAAGCCAGCCTCTTTGCCCGGAGGTTCTTCCCCGTTTTGCTCGCAATCGCCCTGGTGCTCGGATCCGTTCTGGGGGCGCAGGCCTCCTCGGAAGGGGGCGTTTCTCCCGCTCATCCGGCGGGCGCCGAAGCCCATGCCGAACATGTCGAGCTGACTCCCGACGCTCCCCGGTTTCATATCGGGCCGCTCCTCGTGACCAACTCGATGATCGTCACCTGGGTGGTGGCTCTCGGGATCATTCTTTTCGCGCGTTTTGCCACCAAGCAAATGCGCGAGGTGCCGGAAGGGGCGCAGAATTTCTGGGAATGGCTGGTTGAGGGTTTGTACAATTTCCTTGAGGGGATTATCGGGCACGATCTGGTGAAAAAGACGTTCTGGTTCTTCGCCACCGTCTTCATCTTCATTCTCTTCACGAACTGGATGGGGCTGGTTCCGGGGGTCGGAACGGTGGGTTGGGGGCATCCGACGGCCCAGGGCTTCACGGTGACCGAACCTTTTTTCCGCGGCAGCAACGCCGACCTCAATATGACGCTGGCAATGTCTGTCATCTTCTTTGCCTGCTGGATTTTCTGGGCGCTGAAGGCGAATGGTCCGGGGGGATTCCTCCTGCATATTTTCGGCCCCAAAGGGAACACCGCTGGCGCGATGAAGTTGGTGATGATCGTGGTGTTTTTCTTGGTGGGCCTCCTGGAGGTGGTTTCCATCCTTTTCCGGCCTGTCTCCCTGAGCTTCCGGCTCTACGGCAACGTTTTCGCGGGTGAAAACATGTTGGAGGCGATGTCCAACATCGTGCCTGCATTGGCTTGGCTGACTCCGATTCCCTTCTATTTCATGGAGCTGCTTGTGGGGCTGGTTCAGGCCATGGTTTTCATGCTGCTCACGGCCGTTTTCACCCTTTTGATCTGCACCCACGACGAGGGCCACGGCTCCTCGCATTCACACTAAAGATCGACCCAATTTCAGGGCTCGGACCGTGGCAAGACTGCGGGGGGCGCTGAATCAACACCAAAAACAGGAAACATCATGAACATCCCAACCTTATTGGCCCAAGCTGCTGGTGAAGCGGTGAAAGCTGGCATCACTGGCAACATCCACATCGGTCTCGCGGCTTTGGGCGCGGCGATCGCCGTGGGTATCATCGGTATGCGGGCTTCCGAGGCCGTCGGGCGCAATCCCGGCGCTGCCACGCAGATTCTCGTGCAGGCCATTCTGAGCACCGCCTTCGCTGAAGGCATCGTGTTCTTCGCGATCTTCCTCGCGAAATAGTTCGTTGGCGCGGGATCTCCCATGATCCCGCGCCTCTTCCTTTGATTTTCCTCTTTTCCATGACTCTTGTTCATTTCCTCGCAGCTGACGGCGGTGTGGTCGCGGAGACCGCAAAGACATTTGGTCTGAACTGGTGGCTCTTCATTTCGCAGTGCATCAGCTTCATCATCGTCGCTTTCCTTCTCCAGAAGTTTGCCTACCAGCCGATCCTGGCGGTGCTCGAAGTGCGCCGCGCGAAGATCGCCGAGGGTCTGGCCGATGCCGCCAAGATCAAGGAGCAGCTCGCTGACGCTCAGAAAACCTCAGCAGAGATTCTCGCCAAGGCCAACGCCGAGGCTCAGAAGATGATCGATGAGGCTCGGAACGCCGCCAAGGTCTTTGCCGACAAACAAACTCAGCAGGCGATTGCCGAGGCCGAGCAGATTGTGGCCAAGGCGCGTCATGCCACCGCGTTGGAGCGGGACAAGGTGATGCAGGACCTCCGGGTGGAAGTGTCACGGTTGGTTGTGGACACCACTGCGAAGGTGGTCGGGAAGGTGTTGACTGCCGAGGATCATCGCCGTCTCAGCGAAGAAGCCACGCGCGAACTCGCCGCCTAATCTGCGATGAAAATCAGCAAGGAAGCGCGCAAGGTTTCTCGGGAGCTTTTTCAGGCCAGCTTCACCGGGGGGCGTCTGGACCAGGGAAATGTCCGCCGGATCGCCGCGAAGGTGGCCGAGTCCAAGCCGCGGCATTACATGGAGATTCTCAAGAACTACCAGCGCCTGATTCGGCTGGCGGTTGAGAAACGCCACGCCGTCGTGGAGAGCGCCGCTCCGTTGGAGTCCGGTGTTGCGGATCAGATCTCCCAAACCCTGCTTTCGAATTTCGGCTCGGATCTCACGACCGAATTCAAATTGACGCCCAATCTGATCGGAGGTCTCCGCATCAAGCTGGGCAGCACTGTGTGGGATAGTTCTGTGCGCGGTCGGTTGGACCGGTTCGAAGCGCAGATCGCCCAAGTTTAATTTTTTCTCCCATTTTACCGTCCATTTCCATGAGCACCATTCTTCAGGAACTCGAATCCCAAATTAGCGCCCTCAAAACTTCCACCTCCAAGGCCAATGTCGGCGTCGTCCGCGAGGTGGGTGATGGCGTCGCGAAAATCGAAGGTCTCAGCGAGGTGATGCTCAATGAGATGATTGAGTTTCCCGGCGGCGTTTATGGCATCGCTCTGAACCTCGAAGAGACCGAGGTGGGCGCCATCCTTCTGGGAGACGACAGCGGTGTGGTTGAGGGCACCGAGGTCAAGACCACGGGTCGTCTGCTTTCTGTTCCCGTGGGTAAGGAGCTCCTCGGGCGCGTGGTCAACATGCTCGGCGTTCC
Source organism: Chthoniobacter flavus (assembly GCA_945860355.1). Classification (GTDB taxonomy): domain Bacteria; phylum Verrucomicrobiota; class Verrucomicrobiia; order Chthoniobacterales; family Chthoniobacteraceae; genus CAIURC01. The sequence continues at coordinate 9,962 of CAMARB010000106.1, forward strand.
GATCGACGGCAAAGGCCCCATCAACGCCACCGCCCAGTATCCTTTGGAGAAGATCGCCCCCGGCATCATCAAACGCAAGTCGGTGAGTCAGCCGGTCCAAACCGGGATCATGGCCATCGACGCGATGATTCCGATCGGACGCGGCCAGCGCGAGTTGATCATCGGCGACCGTGCGACCGGTAAAACCACCATCGCCATCGACGCCATCATCAATCAGGCGCGCATCAACAAGGCCAACGAAGGCAAACCCGGCTTCCGCCCGCTTTACTGCATCTACGTGGGCGTTGGTCAGAAGAACTCCAACATCGCGCGTTCCCTCGCGACCCTCGAGCAGGCCGGTGCGATGCCCTACACGATCGTCATCAGCGCCCCGGCGTCCGAGGCGGCTTCGAGCCAGTATTTCGCTCCGTTCGCCGGCGCGGCAATGGGCGAGTGGTTCATGGACAACGGCATGGACGCTCTGATCGTTTACGATGATCTTTCCAAACACGCCGTGGCTTACCGCCAGGTCTCGCTTCTGTTGAAGCGCCCCTCGGGCCGCGAAGCCTACCCCGGCGACGTGTTTTATCTCCACTCCCGTCTCCTGGAGCGCAGCGCGCGTGTGGACGAGAAGAACGGCAACGGATCGCTGACGGCTCTTCCGATCATTGAGACCCAGGCGGGCGACGTTTCCGCATACATCCCGACCAACGTGATTTCGATCACCGACGGGCAGATCTACTTGGAGACCGACCTGTTCTACCAGGGCGTGCGCCCGGCGGTTTCCGTGGGTCTCTCGGTGAGCCGAGTCGGTTCCGCGGCGCAGGTCAAGGGCATGAAGCAGGTGGCCGGCAAGATCAAGGGCGACCTCGCCCAGTTCCGTGAGCTGGCCGCATTCGCGCAGTTCGGAAGCGATTTGGATGCGAAGACCAAGGGCATGCTCGACCGCGGCGCCCGGATCGTGGAGCTCTTCAAGCAGACGCAATATAATCCGCTGCCTACCGAGATTCAGATCACCACCCTCTGGGCCATGCAGAACGGTTACCTGGACGACGTGGCGGTGGACAAGGTTCGCGATTTCCAGGCGAAACTGCAGGAGTTCATGGCGACCCGGAAGGACTCCATCCTTGGGAAGATCCGCGACAAGGGCGCTTTGGACGACGTGATCACCGGTGAGCTCAAGGCCGCCGTCACCGAATTCAAGCAGAACTACCGCTAACCAGCCATGGCCGCGAACACCCGCGACATTCGCCGACGGATCAAGTCGGTTAAAAACACTTCGCAGATCACCAAAGCCATGCAGATGGTGGCGGCGGCAAAGATGCGCAAAGCCCAAGTGGCGGCGCTTGCCGGTCGTCCCTATGCGCAGCTCCTCAATCGGGTTCTCAAGGCGGTGTCGGCTCGTTCCGAGGAGCAGACCCACGAGCTTTTGGTATCCCGCGAGGTGAAACACGAACTGGTGCTTCTGATCAGCACCGACAAAGGGCTCTGCGGCGCGCTCAACACCAACTTGCTGCGCGAGGCGGGACAGTTCGACCCGGATAAAACCGTGTTTGTCGCCGTGGGTCGCAAAGGAATGCAGTGGCTTTCCCGCGCCAAACGTTCGGTTTTGGCCGATTTCGAGATGAAGGAGAACGTGCACTTCCTCGAGTCGAAGGCGGTCTCCAAGTTCGTGATGGAAAAGTTCACGAGTGGCGAGGTCGACAAGGTGACGGTTCTGTTCACTGATTTTGTCAACACGCTCACCCAGGTGCCCAAGGCCCGGACCGTGTTGCCAATCGAGTCTCTGGAGGTCGCAGCCGGGATCGAAGGCCGCTCCGGCGCATCGGCGTCGGTTTCAAACAGCCAGGTTCAAGACGCCCAGGGCGCTTTGGAATACGCGTTTGAGCCTGGAGTGTCCGAGGTGCTGGGGGGAATTCTTCCCCACTACGTGCACTTCCAGGTTTACCAGATGATGCTCGACGCACGCGCGTCCGAGCACAGCGCGCGGATGGTGGCGATGAAGAACGCGACCGATAACGCAAAGCAGCTCATCAAGGATCTGACCCTCGAGTACAACAAGATCCGTCAGGCCAGCATCACCACCGAACTCCTCGAAATTTCCACCGCGCAGATGGCGCTGGGTTAGCCTCCTTAGCCGCCGACTCCATCCCAATCTTTAATTTTTTATGAGCAATATTGGCACAATCGTCCAAGTCATCGGTCCAGTCGTGGACGTTGACTTTTCAGCTGCAGGGAACCTTCCCAAGATCTATGAGGCGCTCGAAGTTGAGTTCGTAGTCAACGGGGAAAAAACCAAGCTGGTTCTCGAGGTCCAGCAGCATCTCGGCGAGAGCTGGGTGCGCACGATCGCGATGAGTTCGAGCGAAGGCTTGCAGCGCGGGATCAAGGTCACCGCCACCGGCGCTCCGATCAGCGTGCCCGTGGGCGAGGGGATTCTTGGACGCGTGTTCAACGTCACGGGGGATCCCGTGGACGAGCGGGGCGAGGTTCCCCACACCAAACGTTACCCGATTCACCGTCCGGCCCCGGCCTTGGTGGACCAAGACGTGAAGGCGGACATTCTTGAGACGGGCATCAAGGTCATCGACTTGATTTGTCCCTTCACCAAGGGCGGAAAAGTGGGCGCTTTCGGCGGCGCTGGCGTGGGCAAGACCGTGGTGATCATGGAGCTCATCAACAACATCGCCAAGGGGCACGGAGGTTACTCGGTGTTCGCGGGCGTGGGTGAGCGGACCCGTGAAGGCAACGACCTTTACAGCGAAATGGCCGAAGCCGGTGTCATCAATCTGAAGGATCTCTCCAAGTCCAAGGTGGCCCTCGTTTACGGTCAGATGAACGAGCCTCCCGGCGCCCGTCTGCGCGTCGCGCTTTCCGCCCTTTCCATGGCGGAATATTTCCGGGACGAGAAGAACCAGGACGTGTTGCTCTTTGTCGACAACATCTTCCGGTTCTCCCAGGCCGGCTCCGAGGTGTCCGCTCTTCTGGGCCGGACGCCGTCGGCGGTGGGTTACCAGCCGACATTGGCTGCCGAGATGGGGCAGTTGCAGGAGCGCATCACCTCGACCACGAAGGGGTCTGTGACGAGTTTCCAGGCCGTGTATGTGCCGGCGGACGACTTGACCGATCCGGCGCCCGCAAACACGTTCGCTCACCTGGATTCCACGATCGTTTTGGAGCGTTCCATCGCCGAGTTGGGCATCTACCCCGCGGTGGATCCCCTGGCTTCGACTTCCAAGGCGTTGGCCCCGGAAATCGTCGGTGAGGAGCACTACCAAGTGGCCCGTGGCGTGCAGCGT
>CAMARB010000107.1 GCA_945860355.1 Chthoniobacter flavus
GTCCCGGCGGGTGAGCTTCTTTTTCCCGGCATACTCTGAGTGGGCGAAACTTGGCTGGAACTCCATGCCCGCAGGATGCACGGGCCCGCTGTGTTCATCAATCGTTTGACGCTGTTTTTTGCCCGGGAATTAATCAGCGTTTCCTTAAGCGTGTAGTAGGCCACCGGATGCAACACGGGCAGACCGCTCCGGGAACGCAGGCCGTCAACGTGCAACTCGTGAACGTGCCCCTTGGTCAGCGTATCGAGCTTGAGCCGGACCGACTTGCAGTCGGCCGCAACATCGATCTTTTCGATCTTTGGGGACACTTCGTCCACTTCCGGACTGCCGTATGCGCTCTGGTAAATGTAGGTGAACTCCCGCACCTTGTAAGATTCCGGATTGGCCGCCGTATTCGGTTCCAGAGCCTCGGTGAACGTCAGCTCAAAGCCATCGGGTTTGGCATGCACCTCGTGGATTTCGAAGGGCACTTTTCCCGTCCAATCGACGCGCTCAAACGCAAAAGGGTGCCCTCCCCTGGCACCCCAGCCGCGGTCGGAGCCACCCACAAAAAACTTGCCGTCCGCCCCCATCCGCGCACCGATCGGGCCGGACTTCAGCCCTTTGAGAAACGGGATCACCACCCCCTGCTTCACGCCGTTGACCGTCTCTAGGAAAACCCGGGAGATGTTCGAGTGGCTCTGGTCGGTCACAAAGAGCTGTTTTTGGAACGGGCCGAAGCGCCCCTCACTCAGGTCGCAAACAATCGCGCTTGAGGAGTTCCCGATCTTTCCATGGACCATGTATACGGCGGGCGGCACGAGTTCCTTGACCCGCTCGCGCTCCACCACCATCCGGCTCTTGTCCATCGGTTCCTGGGGACGCGGCCCCATGTTGGGCGCAAGGTCATACCATTTGTTTCCAGCCGGATGCCCCTGGAAGGTGCCCGGAACCAGATGCTGGAGGGTGCAGGCCCCGTGCCAAGGCCCTTGGTTGTCGGTGGAATACACCTCGCCATCTGCGTCGAATCCAACGCCTCCGGGCGAACGGATTCCACTGCAAGTCGGCGTCATCGTGCCATCGGGTTTGATCCGTAACGCCCAGCCGCGGAACCGGGAACTGCTAGCGCCCGAGCCAGTCAAGCAGCAGAGCGCCCACAGATCGCCATTTTTGTCGAAGCGTGAGCCGAAAGTATATTCGTGGTAGTTGCCGTTGACTCCCCATCCATCGAAGATTGTTTCAAACTGCGTCGCCGTGCCCTTGCCACGCTCATCTTTCATCCGCAAGAGCTCGTAACGATTGGTGACATAGAGCCAGCCGTCTTTCCACGCCAGACCCAGAACTTCATGCTGGCCCTCCGCAAATCGCTGGTAACGCAGGTCGGAAACGCCTCCGGACACCGCTTCAAATTGATTGCTGGCCGCATTCCATTGGCCCTCCACCTGGCTTTTCTGGGCGTTGTCCACCAACCACACCTCGCCGCGCCGCGTGCCCAGAGCGATTTTCCCCTCCGGCAAAAGCTCTACAGCCCCGACCTCCAAGGCCGTTCCCGGCGGCGTCGGGAACGTGGTGATCTTGTAATACTCGGCCTCCACAGGTTCCGGCCCCTGCGCGGCGAAAAGCGATGTGAAGCCGCCCAGAAAAAGTGGAAAAAGAAGAAAATGAGTTTTCATGGGGATCAATGAGTTCACTTGGAGGGGAACTGGGCGTGGACCGCGGGCTTCGGCCAGGAGTAGGTGACCCGGATTTGATTGCGCAGCGGAACGAGGAGCGTGTCCCCTTTTGCGACAGCCCCCTCCGCATGCAGCTTAAACTTGTTGTCGTAATCGGTCCGATCCTTGAGCCCACTCTTGGCGGCGGTTCCCGCAAGAGAAAGCTTCTCGCATCGCACTTCAAACCCGTCGGTTTCCGCTCGGAACGCGGCTTTGCGAGCCAGAATGAGAAATGCGTTGGGAGGCGGAGTGCCGTCGAATTTCAGGGTGCGCACCAGCCGCGCGGCGCCCTCTTTAAAACTGCCCTGAGACTCCAACCGCTCCGCAACGGCAATCCCGCGCCAGGCGTAGTGGAACGTCGGCACACCGCGCTCATCGAGAGTGTAACCTTTCCATTGATATCCCTCCAAGGGTGTCCCCGGAGTAAGACTCGGCCATTGTGTATCCGGCGTTTCAAGGACCGCGAGGGGCGGAACCAAGTCCGTCGGCCGGAGCACGTCAAACCCTGCCGGTGCTTGGTAACCGCCTCCACGGCCGTTCCAATGCCGGGCGGCGTCGATAAACGCGCCACGCCAAGCCAGCGCCAAGTTCATCGCCTCAGCGCTCCATGCAAAGTTGAGTCCCCCGGGGAACCCGACTCCGATCGCCCGCTCGCCCGCGCCGGCGATGAAGTTGCGATAGAGAACCGGACGTTCTCCGGGCTCCAGCGGCATCCCGATAAAATCGTTTTTGGTTGGAACCACCGGCTGCGTCCAATTGGGAGGCGTCCATTTGGAGAGAGGCGTTGCAGCGAACGACAAACCTTTCCAACCGAGGAAAAGGTCCGCCCCCTTGTCGGCTTGGAAATACTCCAGCCGCACTTGGTGCATGCCCTTTCCGAGGCTTGTCTTTGCTTGAATGACTTTGGCGGCGTGGATTCCGTCGGCTTTGATCAGCTCCTTGCCGTTAACCACGAGCCGGGAGCCGTCGTTGCTCGCCAAATAGAACGTGTATTCCGCAGGCTCGGGAGCCTCGATGCGGCCGGTGAAGACCAACCCGTAATGGTTCTTGTAATCATCAAAATTGAGCTGCACGAGGTTGTCCGCAACTGGCCCCTCCCGATGCGGCTTGAGCTGTGTGAAATCCGGCAACTTGGTCCAAGATCCCTCATAAAGCGCGAACTTAAGGTCTTTAAGCTTGCCCCCCTCTCCGAGCACCCGCAGCACGCCTTTCATGCTGCTCGCGTGCCCCGGAAAGCTGCAGACAAACGGATACAAACCCGGCTTTTTCGGCGCCGAAAACTCCAGATCCTGCTTTTCATGCGGGTTCACCATGCCCGTTTTCAGCCACACCCGCGGATCCTCAGGCACGAAATTGCGTTTCACCGCTTCCTCGGGTTTCTCGAGCATCTTCGCCACGAGGCCGTCGACATCGGTCCCGGGATCGCAAAAAACCACGTTGTGCGGGATGTCATCCGCATTCTCGAACGTGAAAGCCACCTTGGCGCCCGGAGCCACGTGCAGCTCAGCCAAATCATATTTCATCTGGGCGCTAAGCGTGCGGAGCGCGAGTTTCACCGGCTCTTGAGCAGAGAGAAAAGAGCCCCCCGAGGCCAGTAAACCGGGGAGGAGGAGGAAACGGGAGAAGTTCATAAGCGAAAACGATGGGGGCAATTCAGGGTTCCATGAGGGAGAACCTTGCGCCCGGGCAGGTTTCCTGCTTTTTAAGCTCAATCTCCGCCACTATTTACTCACCCCTTCACTTCTTAATGAAATCCACCCGCGAAGAAGTTCAGCTCGCCAACGACCAATCTTTTCGGCTCCTGCGCTGGCGCGAACATCCGGGGGCGGTCGAGCTGCTCCAGTCCCCAAACCAAACCCTGCCTTGGAAAGGCTACGGCCATCGCTGGCATTATCATCGGGAAGTGGAGCTCGCCGCTGTCTCCCATGCCAGGGGCACACGTTTCATCGCCGACTCGGTCGACGCGGTGGATGGCGAGGACCTCGTGTTGATCGGCGCGAACGTGCCCCATTACTGGAACCTCCAAGGCCCCTCCCATGGCACGGTGCTGCAATGGGATTTCCCGAGGAACCACGGCGTCTGGGGATTTGCCGAGAGCGCCCCTCTCCAAACCCTGCTTGAACGCGCCAAATTCGGTCTCAATGTGCGGGGAGCCACAGCACGCCAAGTCCGCGCGATTTTGCAGGAAATGCCCCAACTCACCGGCCTAGCCCGGCTTTCTCTCTTTCTCAAACTGCTCCATGTGCTTTGCCAGGCACAGGGAACCGACATGAGCGAAGTTTCCCAGAAGCCATTCTCCCTGCAGAGCACCGCGCCCCAGCAGGAGGCCATGTCCCGGGCCGTGAGTTATCTGCTCGCCAACTACCGAACCCCCGTGCGGATGGAGCAACTTCTGGAGCTCACCCACATGAGCCGCGCCACGTTCACCCGTCAGTTCCAGCGCCACGCCGGCAAACCCTTCTCCCAGTTCATCAACGAAATCCGCATCCAAGCCGTCTGCCGCGCCCTACGCGAGACCCAGGATCCCATTGCGGTGATTGCATTGGAGGAGGGCTTCAACCAGCTCTCGCTCTTCAACCGGATTTTCCGGCGGCTCATGGGCTGCCCGCCTCGCGATTACCGCCGCCAGGACCACGGCCCGACGGAATCAAAAACACCGGCGGCCTAACGCCCCGGGAAACCGATCCGTGCGTTAAACTGAGGACCAACACACGGGGCAACACCGTGGCACGACGCATGCTCCCACTTCAGGGAGTGATGCGCCCCGACCAAAACGACTGCCGGCCAAGGCCCCGCGACCACGCGCCTCCGGGAACGCCCGGCCCAACTCAGCCCCCCGGAGTCCTCCCTACGCCCTCCCCGGAATCCCGCATTCGGCATCCCCTCCGATTCAACCGTCCGCGGAAGCGCCAAGGATTAAGCCTCATGGAGGTCGTTCTAGCCGTCGCCGTCACATCGTTTGGCTGCGTGAGCCTGCTGGGCCTTCTTCCGGCGGGATTGGACACCTTCGGATCGGCCATGGACAACTCGATCCGGGGCCAGATTGCTCAGCGCCTCATCAACGACGCAAAACAGACCGACTTCGACGTTCTCAACAGCGGCGCCCGCCTCCACTTTGACGCGGAAGGCAACCATTTGACGGGCGCTCCAACCGCCACCCCGCCCGCCGGAACGGTTTTCACCGCTCAAATGGTTTCCCTGGGCAACGCGACCCTCCCGGCGGCCCCCGCACCCAGCCAAAGCCTGCTCACCGTGCGGGTTCAAATCGCAAAAAACCCCGGCCGAACCCCTGACCCGTTTACCCCCGCCAGCAGGATCCCCGTGACGACCTACTGCGGTTACGTGGCCAAGAACCGATGAAACGGCCACGGGCAGAGCCTCGACGGCTCCGGGCGTTCACCCTCGTTGAAGTGCTCGCCTCGCTGGTGGTGATCTCACTGATGGTGACCATCCTCACGGGGCTGCTCGGGCAGACGATGAACACGTGGCAGTTCACCACCGGCAAAGCCGAGGAATTCAGAGGCGCTCGCGCCGCGTTTGACTCCATTACCCGCAGGCTGAGCCAGGCCACGCTCAACACCTACTGGGATTACGACTCGCCCACGGCCCCCAACCGCTATCTGCGCCAGTCGGATCTGAGATTCCTTTCCTGCGCCATGGCAAATCTAGCGGGTTCGCCCGACCCGGCGGTTGTCCGCCCCGGGCACGGCATTTTTTTCCAGGCCCCGCTGGGTTACGTCAACAGCCCCGCGTTCGAGGGTCTGGGAAACCTGCTCAACACCTGGGGCTACTATGTGGAGTTCAACTCCGACCTCAATTTTCGGCCGCCTTTTCTGACTCCGGCTCAAGCCCCCGCTCGCCATCGCTACCGGCTCATGGAACTCATGGAGCCCTCCAACGAGCTTTCCATCTACGCATTCGGCGCGTCTAAAGCATGGGTCGAGAACCCGCTCAACTTTGCGGGCGATCCCTCGCTGTCTCCCACGATCCCGCCGAAAACCCGGGTGCTCGCGGAGAACGTGGTGGCGCTGGTTTTTCTGCCCAAACTCGCGGCACGAGAGGATCCCACCGGCGTCGCGCTCGCCCCCGGCTACACTTACGACTCTTCCACCACCCATACCAACCCGGCGCTCGACCCCAAAAACCAGCTCCCGCCACTCGTCCAGGTCACGCTGATCGCCATCGACGAAAAATCGGCAGCCCGACTCACCCCCCAGAGCTTCCGCGGCGTCGCCCCTCCCGCCGCCCTCCTGGACCCGGCTGGGTTTGTAACGGCGGCGAATTACCCGGCGGATCTGGCTGCGGCCCAAGCCCGTCTTGGGGGCCGGGGCTTGGTCGACAGCACCGGCAACTCCCTTGAAAACCGCCCGCTGAACTACCGCGTTTTCACCACCCAAGTCAGCCTCCGCGCCGCCAAATGGAGCCGCAATTGAACCGAGTTCCGATGTTTAGCTCGCAGCCAACTCTCCCATCCCGGAGACGAGCAGCCCACCCGCGGCAGGGCGCGCGAAACGGCATGGCCCTGGTGGTTGTGCTCTGTTTTCTGGTGCTGATCACGGTGGTGATGCTGTCCTTTTTCACGAGTGTCACCACCGAATCCAACGCCGCCCACTCCGGCGCCGCGGCAAGCACGGCTAAGCTGCTTGCGGACTCGGCGGTGGACCTCGCTTCGGCGCAGATCACCGACGCCACAAAAGCCCTGCCGGACGCCAGCCGAACGATCCGCACCTGGGCGTCCCAGCCCGGGATGATCCACACTTTCGACAGCTCGGGCAGGCCGGGGCTCGTCTACAAACTCTACTCGGACTCCCAGATGGTGGGCTCGGCCCCGGCGGCCGTTACCCCGATCCCCGCCACGTGGAACACGAACGCCTCGCTCCTCCATCTCTACACCGACCTCAACCAGCCCGCGGTCGACCGCAACCGCAGACTCGTCTACCCCATCCTCGACCCGGCCGCGTTGGGAACAGTCGAGGGCTTGAGTCTGACCGCCCCGCCCGGGTTTAACGCGGCAAGGCCCGAGTCCCCCGTCAACAACCGGGCGCCAATGCCCGTCAAATGGCTCTACCTGCTCAAGGACGGCAAAATCGTGCCCGGCGACCGGATGAACGGAACCGAGGTGGAAGTGCCGGGCGCCACAGCCGCCAACCCGATCGTGGGACGGATCGCGTTTTGGGCCGATGACGAGACCGCCAAGGTGAACATCAATACCGCTTCGGAGGGGGTTTTCTGGGACATGCCGCGGGCGTTCAGCATGGAGGACTTCGGGAAATATGACGGCACTTCCAACAGGATATTGACCCCGGGGCTTGCAATCTGTCAGCCCGCACAGAGGGAGTTTCAGCGGTATCCCGGCCATCCAGCGACCACCTGCCTGAGCCCGATTTTTGGCAGCGCCCTGCCGATCCCCGCCGTGCTCACGGCCTCCAACGCGGGGGATTTGGACAGGTATTACAGCCTCGCGCCCCGGGTGAAGGAGGGCGGGTCCGCGTCCGGAACCAAGGCGCCCACGGCGGCGATCACCCCCGACTCGGACCGGCTCTACGCCTCCATCGACGAGCTGATGTTCACCCCATCCCTCAATGGAAACGCGCGAATCGTCAACACGCCCGGGGCAAGCAACACTCAACCCGGGGCCATCAGCCGGGACGTGCTCGAGCGCTCGAAGTTTTTCATCACGGCCAACAGCAACGCGCCCGAGACCACGCTCTTTAACACGCCCCGGGTGGCGGTCTGGCCGGTCCACACCAACGCCTCCCAACGGACCGCCTACGACAAGCTGCTCGCATTCTGCTCAACGATCCGGGAAGGCGGCGCGAACCGCTTTTACCATTTCACCCGGGCCAACTCGCGCAGCGGCACGGCAGATTACACCGGGCGCAACGTGGAGATTTACGAATATCTGCGGGCGCTGACCTCGGCCCCCATCCCGGGTTACGGCGGAACATTCGAGGGCAAATACTCCCAGCTCGAGCGGGACCAGATCCTCACCTTTATTTACGATTACATCCGCTGCACCAATCTCCAGGACCAGAGCACCGGGGCCACGCCCTTTACAGGGTTGTTTGCGGCTGGAAGACCGCAGGGGGCAGGCGAGGTGGTGCCGATTCGGATCATTCCCAATGGCACCGGCACACCCACTCAGGGTTTCGGGCGATTCTATTCGGTCACGCAGGCGGCCCTCAACTTCCACGCGACCGAGGCCAACTCCACCAACCAAACCACCAAAATGCGGGCCGCGCTAATCCTGGAATTCTCCACTCCGATGAGCGGGCTGGCCTGTATGCGGGGGAAATTAAAATACACCGTCAGAGGCCTTGAAAATCTGCAAATGGGCTTCGGCCCTGTGGCAACCCCCGGGTATGTGCCGCTCAACTTTCGCGTGGATCCCGCCACCGGCACGAACGGCACCAACTTCATGGATTGGTTTGACCTAGCCTCCTTTGCGGGACGCTCCGTAGGCGGAACCGAAGCTCCCAGCCAGGCTCTCATGACTTCGACGGGAGCGCCCAAACCCTTCAACGACGCCGATGCCGGTGGATCGGCCCCCAACAAATACCCATTTTTTTCCGCCATCGATGTGCCGGTATCCCCAGCGCAAACCCAATTTTGGTTCACCTCGGGCAACAGTGAAATCCGCATCGAAATCCGCGAGTCGGGAGCGGCTCCAGACAGCCCGCCCATTCAAACCCTGCGCATGATTTTCCCGAACGGACGCTTCAAGACCCCTGCGTTTGACTCCAACGCGGCTTACACCGTAACGACCGGAAGCGGCGCGTCACAGATCAAAAAACATCTCTTCGGGAAACGCAATTTCGGCGCTGCGCCCTCCCAAGCCGTACTCTCTGTGGACACCGTGGTTGCCATGGAAGTAGGCGGCACACTTGGCAACGCCAACGATGCGACCATCGATCCGTCCGCCGGCGATGTGCGAATGACAGAGGGTTTGGTGGACGTCCCCGCCTCGCGTTTCCGGCCGAACCCGAGGTACAGCACCCCTGGAATCCAGTTCGCCCACCGATTCACTTATGGATACGGACCCTGTTGGGTTCCCTTTCCTTCGGCTACGTTTGGGTGCCTCATCCCGGGCGCGAGCTACAACACCCGCGACCCGGCTGTGTCAGACCGAGTCGGCAACGCAGTAAGACGAGCCGCAAACTCGGGTGGTAACCCCGGAGATTGGGACACCGGGTTTGGAGACCAGCCGGACGGGGCCTACATCAACAAACCCGACGAGGGCGACACGAAACTCGACGACATCTGGGGCGGGTATTTTCGCGTGCCCTATTTTTTGGGGGCAGGCCAAGGTTTTTCCTCGGCATCCCCCGTTTATTTCTCTCCCAACCGGCAGATCCCCTCGCCTCTCATGCTCGGGTCGATCCCGACTGGGGTACAGCGTTTTTTGCCCTGGCAAACGTTGCTCTTTCATCCCCGCCCGGAGGATGCGACGCATCCGGGGAAAACATCCCCACCCGACCACCTCCTAGCGGATCTTTTCTGGATGCCCGTGGTGGAACCTTACGCTATCAGCCAGCCCTTCTCCACGGCCGGCAAAATCAACATGAATTACGGCATCCAACCCTTTAGCTACATCCGGCGCGACACCGGGCTGCGGGCGGTGATGAAAGCCACCAAATTCATGGCGCTCAACACGGCGGACGCAGCACGATACAAGCCGCACGAAGGATTTAGGCTGCCGGACGGCTCCCGGATCCCCAACGCGCGGTATGCGATCGACCCGGACAAAACCCTGGCGCCGTTCAACGCAAAGTTCGCCGCAAGAACGGTGTTCAAATCCGCCTCGGAGATCTGCGAGATCAACTTGGTGCCCAGCGGCACCATGTTCACCGCCGCAAACATGGCGACTTTCTGGAACGGCAAACCGCTCACCGGCGACAATCTGCGGGAGAAGCCTTACGTGGACCTCTACCCCCGGCTCACCACCAAATCCAACACGTTCACCGTCCATTTCCGCGTCCAAGTGATCCAACAATCCGCGGCCACCCGGCCCAACGTGTGGGACCCGAAGCGCGACCAAATCAGCTCCGAATACCGCGGGTCCTCGATCCTGGAGCGGTATATCGACCTGAACGACCCGACCCTGCCTGACTTTGCAAGACTCGCCACGGTGAGCCTCACCGACCCGAGGCTCAACATCGATCAGTACTACAAAACCCGCATCGTGAGCACCCGGCGCTTTGCGCCGTAGGCGACCCGGGCGAGCACCGATGTGCGGCCCGTTTCCGGGCGGAGGAAAAGGCGCTGATTCCCGCGAAAATTCTGGAAATTCCGGAGCGCCTCACTAGGGTCGCGGCCACCTTCTCTCCATGCCCGATCGCACCCGCCACGACGAACAGTTTTTGGACCTGCCCGAGGACGAAGCACTCAGCGGAGAACACCTGGATTCTCAGGTCCAGAAAGCCCAGGAACAGATCTTCGCCCTCAAACGGCAGCAGGAACTCATCGAGCGACAGAAGCGGGAGCTTGAGGAGCTCAGCCGTCGCCAGGAGCAGCTCCAGACCGGCAAATCCGACATGGTGGAGAAGTTCACCCGGGCGCTGGTGGTGCTCGAACGCGAGACCTACGACGCCCAAAAGCGGCTCGAACTCCTGCACGGCGTTCATGACGCTTTCCACCAGCACTTGGACGTGCTCGAAGGCATCAACCCAAAAAACTGGGAGGGTCTCGACATCCAAAAGGAACTCACCCGCGCGCTCAGCGCCGTGGACGATGCAAGGGCCGAATACAACCGCTCCCAGCCCAAGATCAACGCCGTCACCGACCACGATGAACTGGAGGACTCGGGCGGATACTCCCTGGATCTGCACCATGAAACCGGCAGGGACTTTGTTTACTGGCTCAAGGCCGGCTTCGCTTTCACCCTTCCTCTGGTCTGTATTGGCCTGATCCTCATCCTCATCCTGGTCGCCTCCGAAAAATAACCCTTGATGCGCTCGAAACCTTCTTCGAAGCAATCCCCCAAGATTGTGACCCCGCTGGATGCCAGAAAGAACGATCTGGCGGCCCAGGAAGCCCGGCTTCACGACGAGATCGCCCGGCGTCAGAAGCTCATCGCCGAGGCCCCTCGGCTCGCAGAACAGGCCGCCCGTCGCCGCCGGGAAGAACTCATCCAGCGCAAAAGCCGCGGGGAAGCCCGGTTCGGCTCACCCCTTGCGCTCGCTGACAAACGCTTCGGCTACGAAGCAAACGCAGCAACCCCCTCGCGATCCCTTCGCAAACACCGCAACCAGGGCATGTTAACCTTTTTCCTGCTCTGCGTCGTGCTCGCTGCTGTCTTGGTGTGGCTCTACACCAAAGTCATCGGAGCCGCATGACCCGCCGCGAACTGCGCTTCGCGGATTTCACCCTCTCACTGGCGCTCGACGCTGAGGGCGGCCTGTTTTCCGTGACGTTGCCGGGGCTCATTCCGGAATCCTTGGACGCCCACACCCTGCGGGAGGCAACGGCTGAGTTGAACCGGTATCCGCTCGCGGCGGACTCCTGTTCGGAATGGACCTCGAAGGTTTGGAAGCGGCTCCGCGAAATCCCCTGGGGCAGCGCGATGACTTACGGGGAGCTAGCCGTCTCACTGGGAGCGCCGGGCGCGGCCCGCGCAGTGGCCCAGGCGTGCGCGCGAAATCCGCGCATCCTTGCGGTGCCCTGCCACCGAGTGATTGCCGAGTCGGGAATCGGAGGGTTTGCACCCGGCGTCGCGTGGAAAGAGCGCCTGTTGGAGCTCGAAAGCGAATAGCCGTTCCCGAGACCCGCGGACGTCCCCGCGAGACCGTCCCGTGGCGCCTCGCTGCGTGCGCCCGCCACAAAGTTCACCAAACGCCACCCGCCCCCCCTCCGAAAGCTGGCGTCTCCGGGGAGTTGGCTTTGACATCGCCCCCCGGATCGCGCTTCTCATCCTGAAAGCCGAAGTTCCGGCGGAGGGACTAAAACGGCGGAAGTGCCCCCCCTGGAGTTCAGTAATTGCCAAAAAGTTTCCCGCGTTCTCCGCGTGAAAATGCTCTCTCTCTGAAATTTCGGAGCCCGGGCTCCAGCCCGACGGGCCGTTAGGAAATGAGCAGCTCGATGTCCTCGATGCCCAACCCGTCCATGAGCGGCTGCTCGTTCTCCACTGTGGCGTCGATCAAGGCCCGTTTTTTTGCCTGCAACGCGAGGATCTTCTCCTCGATCGTGTTCCGGGCAATCAGCTTGTAGGACGTCACCACGCTTTTCTGCCCCATCCGGTGCGCGCGGTCCGTCGCCTGCGCCTCCACAGCCGGGTTCCACCACGGATCGAAATGGATCACGGTATCCGCGGCCGTGAGGTTCAGGCCCACGCCGCCCGCCTTGAGGCTCATCAAGAAAACCGGAATCCGGCCGGTCTGAAACTCGTCCACCACCTTCTGGCGATCCTTGGTGGAGCCATCGAGATAACAGAACGGGGTTTCCGAGGCTTCGAGCTGCCGCCGGATCAAGCTCAGCATGGAAACAAACTGGCTGAACACAATCACCCGATGCCCGCCATCCAGGGCTTCCTGCAGCAGTTCATCCAGCAACTCGAGTTTGGCTGAGCCCTGGGCCGTCTCGGCTTGGGCCAGATCCAGCAACCGCAGATCGCAGCACACCTGCCTCAGGCGGAGCAGCGCCGTCAGCATCAGAATCCGCGATTTGTTCCGATCCTTCTCCGAAGCGAGTTCACTGACTTGCCGCCGCGTGGACTCCAGCAGGCGGGAGTAAACCTCGCGTTGCTCCGGATGAAGCTCGCAGTAGGAAACCTGCTCGATTTTCTCGGGCAACTCGGGCGCCACCGCCTCCTTCTTGCGTCTGAGAATAAACGGCCGCAAACGCTGGAGAAGGCGTCGCTGCTCAGCCCCCCCCTTCTCGTTCCCAATCACCTGCTCAAAGCGCTCCTTGAAGTCGGCGCGCGTCCCGAGATACCCGGGCATCAAAAAATTCATCAGCGACCAAATATCGCGCACGGAGTTTTCCACAGGCGTACCCGTGAGGACGAACCTGTTTTTGGCCCGAATGACCTGCGCGGCCTGCGCGTTCTGACTGTCCGGGTTTTTGATGTGCTGCGCCTCGTCCAACACCATCGCGGCAAACGCAAGACCGCGAAACCGGTCGGCGTCCCGGCGCAGGAGCGGGTAACTCGTGATCACGAGATCGGCCGACTCGATCTCCCCGAAGCGCTCGTGGCGTTTGGGTCCTTCGAGCACCAGCACCCGCAGTTGCGGGGTGAACCGCGCGGCCTCCCTCTGCCAATTAAACACAAGCGAGGAAGGGCAGACCACCAGGGCGCGCCCTTTGAGGGACCGCAAAAACGCGAGCATTTGAATGGTTTTCCCAAGGCCCATCTCGTCAGCCAAGATCCCTCCCCAACCGTTCTGGGCGAGAAAGTTCAGCCAGTAGACGCCCTGCTTTTGGTAGGGCCGCAGCACCGCCTCCAGGTCATTTAACGGGACCGGCGCCAGCCGCTCCAGCTGGCGCGAGCCGATCGCCCATTGCCGCCACTCCGGCGTGCTTTGGATC
>CAMARB010000108.1 GCA_945860355.1 Chthoniobacter flavus
GCTCCTGGACGACGCCAAACACCCGGACGGAATCAAAGGCGGCACGTTGCATCAGACAGGGGCGCTCTACGACCTGCTTTCGCCGGCGCCGGACAAGAAGATGAGCCCCGTTGGACAATGGAATCAGAGCCGGTTGGTGGTGGACGGCAACCGCGTGGAGCACTGGCTCAACGGCACCCAGACGGTCCGCTTTGAAATCGGGAGCGCGGACCTGCAGCAGGCGATCGCCCGCAGCAAGTACAAGGCAAGCCCCCAATTTGGGGTGAAAAAAGCCTCACCCATCCTGCTCCAGGATCACGGCGACGACGTGGCATTCCGGAACGTGAAGCTCAGGCCGATTCCCTCCCGGTAACACCGCGCCGCCCGTTGACTCGGGCGCAGCTCCCGGCCCGCATCAAACCTCGGCGTTTTGTCCCGATTTCTTACCCCAAGCCTCGTTCTTCTGCGCGTCGCAGCGGTTTGGGTCGCAACCGGCCCTTGGCGGCCCGCGCCCGCTCATGCCGGTGAATCGGAGGGCGTCTGGGTTGCCGTGGGAGACCGGCGGTTTGTTTCCCGCGACGGCGCGCGCTGGGAGGAGGCCCAGTCAGCCTCGGACCAAATGGGCATTCCCCCGCTCGCCTCCGTCGTTCATGGGCTCGGAGGTTTTCTCGCGGTCACCGCCGGCTCGGCGCCGGGGGAACTTCTCCGGAGTGTGGACGGGCGCGTTTGGGCACTGCTGAAAGCCGACGCCCCGCGGGTCGCATCCATCGCCTTCGGAAACAACCGGTTTTTTGCGGCCGCAGCCGGGCGGGTGCTGGTCTCCACGGACGGGGAACACTTTTTCGCAAGCAACCGCCTGGAACTTCCCAGCTCGGTCATCCCCGGAAAATCCGCCTACGGGAGCGGCGAGGGCGGCCCCCGGTACGTCCTGCTGGGAGAAACCGAGGAAGCCGGGCCCCAGGGCCGATTGTATTGGCGGGGCGCGAGCGAATCCGGAGAGACATGGCTTTCCACGGCCGTGTCGAGTGAACCTGCCGTGGACATCACCTATGGCGGGGGCCAATTCGTGGTCGTGGGCCCGGGCGGCCTCATTGAAAGCTCCCAAGACGGGCAAATCTGGCAAAGGCATCCCGCCGATCCCGCCGCCGACTTTAGCCGGGTGGTGTGGACGGGCAAACGCTTCATCGCGAGCGCGTCCACCGGGCTCTGGAGCTCTCAGGACGCGCGCACTTGGAAGCGCGAGCAAACCGGGGCGCCGGGGATATTGGCTTGGGCCGACGACACATTGCCACTCAGCATCGCGCTGGGTTGGAGCGGGGACCTTTATTTGAACAGGGACGGGAAAAACTGGCAAAAAGCGGGGCTCCCCGGGGCGCCACTGCTGCGGGCGGTCGAACGGAGCCATTGAGGACTTGCGCGGACCGCCCCCCTCAGCGGACACTGCACGTTTCCCGCAATGCTCACCGTCTCTCAAGTCAGTAAATCGTTCAGCGGCCGCGTCCTGTTTGAAGACGTGTCACTTCAGGTCAACCGGGGCGACCGAATCGGGCTGGTGGGCCCTAATGGCGCCGGCAAATCCACCCTCTTTTCCCTTCTGCTGGGCGAGGCCTCCCCGGACACGGGCCGGGTGGCGTTTGAGAAAAACGCCACGATCGGTTATCTGCCGCAGGAAAGCGCACCGGCTGGGAGCGAAACGGTGCTGGAGCTGGCCACCTCCATCACGCCCGAACTGACCAAAGCCCGCCGGATCATGAAACTCCATGAGACCGGCGAAAACCTCGACGAGGACGCCTACCACGACGCGCTCCGGGTGTTTGACGAAAACGGCGGCTGGCAGCTTGAACCCAAAGCCAAGCGGATCCTTTCTGGGCTGGCGTTTCGCGAGAGCGACTTTGACCGGGAAGCCCGGACCATGAGCGGCGGCTGGATCATGCGGGCCCATCTGGCGCGGCTCCTGGTCATGGAACCCGACCTGCTCCTGCTGGACGAACCCACCAACCATCTCGACCTCGAATCGCTGGGCTGGTTCCAGGAATACCTCTGCGGGTATCCCGGCGCCATCCTCATGATCTCCCACGACCGCGAGTTCCTCAATCAGCTCGTCGGCAGCATCGTGGAGATCGCCCACTCCAAGCTCCACCGCTACCGGGGCACCTGGGACGATTACATCAGCCAAAAGGCCGCCCGCTCCGAGCAGCAACTCGCCGCCTACAAAAACCAGCAGCGCGAAATCGCCGCGCTCCAGGATTTCGCCGACCGGTTCCGCGCCAAAGCCAGCAAAGCCGCTCAGGCCCAAAGCAAGCTCAAGCAAATCGAGCGGATGGAAAAGATCGACGCCCCGGAGGCGGCGCTCAAATCCATCAAATTCCGTTTCCCGCAACCGCCCCGCAGCGGGCTGCGGGTGATCAGCCTCAAGAACGTGGATCACGCCTACGGGGATCTGCAGGTGTACCGGGGGCTTCAGTTCGAGGCCGAACGCCAACAGCGCATCGTGCTGGTGGGCCCCAACGGCGCCGGCAAATCCACCCTGCTCAAGCTTCTCGCCGGAGCGCTGCCGCCCCAGAACGGGACCCGCGAGCTCGGACACAACGTGAGGGCGGGCTATTTCTCCCAGCACCGGGATGAAATGCTCAACCTGCGCCAGACCGTCCTGGAATCGGCGATGGACTCCCCCAACCCGTGCAGCGAACAAACCTGCCGCACGGTGCTCGGATCGTTCCTGTTCCGGGGCGATGATGTGTTCAAACCGGTGGCCGTGCTCAGCGGCGGCGAAAAGTCTCGCCTCGCCCTGGTCAAACTCCTCCTGGACCCGCCCAACCTGCTCCTCATGGACGAGCCGACGACCCATCTCGACATCGGGTCCATCGACGCGCTCATCTCGGCGCTGGATCAGTTTGAGGGGACCCTCATTTTCATCAGCCACGACGTGCATTTCATCCGGGCCATCGCCCGGTCGGTGCTGCACATCAGCGCCGGCCAACTCACCCCGTACGCGGGCGATTACCAGTATTACCTCGATAAAACCCGGGCCACCTCCGCCCGTGCCGCGCTCACCGCGGGAGAAGGCCTGCGCAATTCCCAGCCCGGCGCAACCGCCTCCGTCCCCATGGACACCGACGCCCCCATGGGCCTGCGCGAACTCAAAAAACAGCGCCGCGCCGAGGCCGAGGAACGCAAGGCCGCCGCCCGGGATCAGCGGGAGAAAGAAAAGCGGGTGTCGACCCTCGAGATGCAGATCCTCATCCTTGAAGGCCGCCAGAAAGAGCTCGCCGCCGCCCTTGAGGACCCGGCCGCCTACGAACCTGGCGGGCGCGCCATGGAACTCAACCGCGAGCTCAGCGCCGTGATCGAGGATCTGGCCCGGATCAACGCGCAGTGGGAAGCCGCCGCCGCCGAAGTGCAACCCGCCGATTAACCACGGCGCCCCCAACACAGCCCCGCTCATGAACCCGATGAATTGGGCTCAACTCCTCTGCGCCGAACGCATCGGCCGCGCCCGTAAACCCGGACGGCTCGACCCCGCCCGGTCCGAGTTCCGGCGCGATTCGGACCGCATCACCTTCTCCACGGCGTTCCGGCGGTTGCAGGACAAAACCCAGGTGTTCCCCCTGGCGGACAACGACTACGTCCGCACCCGGCTCACCCATTCCCTGGAGGTCGCCACCGTGGGCCGATCCCTCGGCGCCCGGGTCGGCGCCGCCCTCTGCGAACGCCACGGGCTCCGGGACGTGCATCCCTCGGATTTCGGGGACATCGTCGGCGCCGCCGCGCTGGCGCACGACCTGGGCAACCCGCCCTTCGGGCATTCCGGCGAGGACGCCATTCGCCACTGGTTTGGCACTTCAGCGCACGCCCGGGAGGCGGCGTCGGGGCTCAGCGCTGAGCAACGGGCCGACATCGAGAGCTACGAGGGCAACGCCCAGGGGTTCCGCCTCATCACCCGGCTCCAGATGCCCGACAACGACGGCGGACTGCAGCTCACCCACGCCACGCTCGGCGCGTTCACCAAATACCCCCGGGCGGCCTGCGTGCCCGACCCCGGGTTGCACCGGGGGGCGAGCGCCAAAAAATTCGGCTTTTATCAGACAGAACGGGAACACTTCGAGAGCGTCGCCCATCATTGCGGGCTGATCCGACGCAGCGACTCGGCGCTCTGGTGGGCGCGTCATCCGCTGGCGTTCCTGGTCGAGGCGGCCGACGACATCTGCTACCGGCTCGTGGATTTTGAGGACGGCTTCCGGCTGGGGCACCTGAGCTACACGGAGGTGCGCGACTGTTTTTTCGATCTGATGAGCGAGGCTCAACGGCCCACCCGGCTGCATGAAGCCCGAAGCGACGGGCGCCGGGTGCAGATCATCCGGGCCATGGCCATCGGCAGCGCGATTGAACAATGCGCGGAGGTGTTTCTGAGCAACGAACCCGCCCTTCTCGCCGGGCAATTCGATCAGTCGCTCATCGACGCGTCCCCGCAGCACGACGCGTGGCGGCACATCCAGAGCCGGTCCCGCCAGACCATCTACACCACCCAACGAGGGGTGGAGATTGAGGCCGCGGGCTACGAAGTCCTCGGCGGCCTGCTCGATGTCTTTGTTTCCGCGCTCAACGACCTGGCCCAGAATCCCAAGTCCGCGTCGCCCCGGAGCAAGACCCTTCTTTTGCTCGTTCCGGAGGAGAACCTTGGGCCGGACAGGGAACCCGATTCCGACCCGTATGTGCGTCTGATGAGGATCCTGGATTTTGTCTCGGGCATGACCGACAGCTACGCCGTCTCGCTCTACAAGAAGGTGCGCGGCATCTCGCTGCCCGGACGCTAGAGGGGACGCTAGGAAGGGCCGCGGGAGGTCGCGTCATCGGATTGTGACTTGGTGTTGTCACCGGGTCGGGCTTAAACTGCTCGGGCTCCCCATGAAAAACTTCTCAGCGCAGCATTTCATCAGCCGGGAACTCAGCTGGCTGGAATTCAACCAGCGGGTGCTCAACGAAGCCCGCTCCGAGACCAACCCGCTGCTCGAGCGCGTGAAGTTCTTCACGATCGCCAGCTCCAACCTGGATGAGTTCTTCGAGGTGCGCGTGGCTGGGGTCAAACAGCAGATCGAAAGCGATGTGGTGGAGCGCAGCGTGGACGGGCGCACGGCCACGGAAACGTTCCGGGCGATCCGTCGGCGGGTGCTCGAGATGATCGACGAGCAATGCCAGTGCTGGAACCGGGAACTGGTGCCGCGCCTCGCCAAGAACGGGATTCGTTTTTTGGAGCCGGCGCATTTGAAGGGGGCCGACAGCGAATGGGTGGAGCGTTACTACCGCTCCCAGGTGCGGCCCGTGCTGACGCCGCTGGGCATCGACCCGTCCCATCCCTTCCCCCAGCTGCTCAACAAATCGCTGAACATCGTCGTGCAGCTCGACATTGAGCGCAACGGCGAGCTCCAGCGCCGTCTGGCGGTGGTTCAGGTCCCCCGGGTGCTGCCCCGCCTAGTGCGGCTGCCGCGCGCCGATGAAAGCCGGGTCTACGTTTTCATGGGCCATCTGATCGGCCATTTTCTCGCCGACCTCTTTCCGGGAACCACCATCGTCGGCTACTGGCATTTCCGGGTGACCCGCAACGGCGAGCTCTACATCGACGAGGAGGACGTGGGCAACCTGCTCAGCGCCGTCGAACAGGAGCTCCACAATCGCCGGCGGGGCGCGGCCGTGCGCCTGGAGGTGGATCACACCTGCCCTCCCGAGATTTACCAATACCTCCTTGAGACCCTGGACCTCTCCGAGGACGACCTTTACATCATCAACGGCCCGCTCAACCCGGTCCGGCTCATGACCCTCTACGAGGGCGATCATTCCCCCGAGCTGCGCGACAAACCCTTCGTCGCCCCGGTCGGCCCCGCGTTCCGGGACGCCCTCGATCTCTTCAGCGTCATCCGCAAACGGGACGTGCTCCTGCATCATCCCTACGAGAGTTACGCCAGCGTGGTGGATTTCCTGGAGCAAGCCGCCCGCGACCCGCACGTGCTGGCGATCAAACAGACGCTTTACCGCACCGGCGGGGATCCGCGGATCGTGGGCGCCCTGATGAAGGCCGTGAGCAACGGCAAACAGGTCACCGCCGTCACGGAACTCAAGGCGCGTTTTGACGAGGCCAACAACATCCTCTGGGCCCGCCGCCTGGAGGAGGCCGGGGTGCATGTGGTGTACGGGATCGTCAACCACAAGGTGCACGCCAAGATCAGCCTCGTCGTGCGCCGCGACGACGACGGCCTGCGCCGGTATGTGCATATCGGCACCGGAAACTACAACCCCAGCACGGCCCGGCTTTACACCGACCTGAGCCTGTTCACCGTGCTACCCGACTACGGGGAGGACGCCACCAACCTCTTTAATCTGCTCACCGGGATCTGCCAGTTCCAGGGCGCCCGGCGCCTTCTCATCGCCCCCTTTACCGTGCACGAGACCATGCTCGCGCACATCAACGCGGAAACCTCCGCCGCGCAACGGGGAAACCCGGCTCGGATCATCGCGAAGATGAACTCCCTTGTGGACCGCGAGATCATCGAGGCGCTCTACCGGGCATCCCAGGCCGGAGTCAAAATCGAGCTGATCGTCCGGGGCATCTGCTGCCTGCGTCCCCAGGTGCCGGGCGTCAGCGAAAACATCACGGTCCGCTCCATCATTGGACGTTTCCTCGAGCACAGCCGAATCGTTTACTTCGAGAACGGCGGCGCCCCCAAACTCTACATCGGCAGCGCCGATTGGATGCCGCGCAACTTCTTCCGGCGCGTCGAGGTCATCACCCCCGTGGAAGACCCGCAGCTGCGGGAGCGGATCATTCGCGAGATTCTCGAGGTCCACCTGCGCGACAACACCAAGGCGTCCCTCCTCGCGGCCGACGGCAGCTACAGCGTCCCGCCTCTGGGCAAAAACACGCAGCTTTCAAACAGCCAGAGCGAGTTTATGGCGTTGGCCCTGGGCGAGACCAAAAGGCCCTCCAGAAAGAAGCGCGCGCCCCGGCCCAAGTTCCCGACGCTCCAGATTGAGCCGCCCCCGGCGCACGGTGGTTGAGCTTGCGGCACCATCGCCAGCAGCATTCGCCCACCTCGAGTGGGTTCTTTGAGAAGGCCGCGCACCCAGGAGGGGCGGCAACGGCGCATCAAAACTCTCGGGGTAACCGGCTCGGCCATTGCCAATCGCGGCGCCCTGGATATTAATCCTTTTTTTGCACGTATCATGGTCTCCACGCGTCTTCTGCCCGCCCTCACCGCCGCCTGCGCCCTGCTGCTGAGCTGGGCGAATCCCGCCACCGTTCACGCCCAGAACACCGCCGCCGCTTACGTCGTGGCGGATAACACCACGGGATTTGTTCTCAACGGCTTGAACGCCCAGAAAAAGAGGCAGATCGGGAGCCTGACGAAAATCGCCACGGCCATGGTGGTTCTGGACTGGATCGCAGCCCGGGGCATCGATGTCAGTCAGCAGGCTACCGTCCCGGAATCGGCGCAGTCCCTCAACGGGGGGAACGGAGTGGGATTTAACGCGGGCGACCGCTGCTCGGTGCGGGATCTGCTCTACGCGATGATGATGCAGTCGGACAACCAAGCCGCCGAGACACTCGCCGCCCACGTGGGGCGCTCGCTGAGCGACAGCCCCGAGCCCGGGCCGGTCCCTCTGTTTGTTTCGCACATGAACGCGCTGGCACGGAAGCTGGGCATGAAAAACACCCGCTTCCTCAACGCTCACGGGCTCGACACGCTGGAACGCACCCTGCCCTACTCCACCGCGGAGGACCTAGCCAAACTCTGCCGTTACGCCATGGACCGGTCCGGCTTCCTTTTCTACGTGTCGCAAAAAGAGCGCCGCATCAGCCTGCTCACCGGCGCCGGCGAGGTCTCGGGGTACCTCCTGCGCAACACCAACGAACTGCTCGGACAGAACGCCATTGACGGCGTGAAAACCGGCACCACCGTCAAGGCGGGGCCCTGCGTGATCATCTCCGCCGCGCGCCCCCCCGAAAGCCGGCAACAGGGCGAGACCCATATTATCACGCCGAGACGGCTCAACGTCGTCGTGCTCGGTTCCGCAGACCGGTTTCAAATCGCCGCGCAGCTGCTCTCCGACGGCTGGCGGCTCTACGACAATTGGGCTGCCGCAGGCCGCCCGATGCGGGGATGGAAAGCCCCGCAGTAACCCAAAGAACTCCCGCCTCTTCCCACAACGATCATGGCCGACATTCGCAAACGTATTGGTGTGCTCACGAGCGGGGGCGACTGCCCCGGGCTGAACGCTGTATTAAGCGGATTGGTGAGGGCGGCGGCCGGATTCGGTTATGAAACCCTTGGGTTCCACGAGGGGTTTGAGGGGCTCCTGGGAGAGGGCCGTTTCGAGGTGCTCACCCCGGAATCCACCCAGGGAATCATGCAGCAGGGGGGAACCATCCTGGGCACCACCAACAAGGGGCATTTCGTCGCCAAGGTCCGCGGCGGCACAAGCACCCGCGTTCCCAGCAGCGCTATCGAACAAGCGATTGCCACCCGGGACCGGCTCGGCCTGCAGGGCCTTGTTGTCATCGGGGGGGACGGTTCCCTCACCACCGCCCAACAGCTCTGGGAGGCCGGCATCCCCATCATCGGCGTCCCGAAGACCATCGACAACGATCTGGACGCCACGAGCACGACTTTCGGATTCGATTCGGCCACCGCCTGCGTCACCGAAGCCCTCGACCGGCTCCACACCACCGCACGCAGCCACAAACGGCTTCTCGTCGTGGAAGTCATGGGCCGCCATGCCGGATGGATCGCCCTCCACGGGGGGATGGCTGGCGGCGCCGATATCATCCTCATTCCCGAAATCGCGTTCGACTTGGACAAGGTCGCCCGGACGGTGCGCAAACGCGATGCGGAGGGCCACCCCAGCACCCTTCTAGTGGTGGCGGAAGGAGCAAAACCAAGAGACGGCAAGGAGCAGGTGCAAGCCAAGGGCAGCGGGGAATATAAACTCGGGGGCATCGGCGAGCTTGTCGCACGGGAGATTGCCCGGCGGACCCACAAAGAAACCCGCACGTGTGTGCTGGGTCACCTGCAGCGGGGGGGGGCCCCCACCGCTGTCGACCGGATTCTGGGCACCCGGTTCGGAGTCAAGGCCGCCGAGTTGGTCAAGGAAGGACAGTTCGGGCAGATGGTGAGCTACCAAAATGAGGAAGTCGGCGCCGTGCCAATCCTCGCCGCGATCCACCGCCTCCGCACGGTGCCGCCCCTGAGTCCCGTCGTGAAAGCAGCGCGTGCCGTGGGTATCAGTTTCGGCGATTAAAGGGCTCCCTCAGGGCCTCAGGCGGATCTCGCACAGAGCCGATCCGAACAACCCATGCGCGCCCGGAGTCAGCGGGCCAACATTCGAAGGGCTTCCGCAAAAACCCGGTCCGCGCTCAGGCGCGCAAACTCCCCGCAAGGCGCCTCAAGCACTCGGACTTGAGCGTTGCGAGGCGCCCACACGGCGGGGTCGGTCGGGCCGAAAAGCAGGAGGCAGGGCGCGCCACTGGCTGCAGCCAGATGGGCAATTCCGGTGTCGTGCCCCAAGAAAAGCTGGCAACGCTGCAGGACCGCCGCCAGGTGCGGAAGGGGAAGATCCCGTGCGACCTGAGCCCTCGCACCCACGCGTTTCAAAACCTCAGCCAACGGCCGCTCGTCCGCTTCGCCCCCCATCACAAGAAGCCCCAAGCCGGGCTGAGTTTCCAGAAGCCCCTCAACCACCGCCACCCAGCGCTCCGGCATCCAGTTCTTGCGCTCACTTCCACTGCCCGGGTGCAGTGCAATAAAAGACTGGCTCGTTGTGGAAAGAAATCCGACCGCCGCAGCGTGGTCCTCGGGGCTGGGAAAAACTTCGGCGGCCGGGTTCTCCAGGTAAAGCGCGAGCTTTTCGAGCGGACGTGCCAGCTGCACCGCCGCATGCTCTGGAGCCTCGGGCCGCGCGTAAGCCTGAAGCACTTGTTTTGCGCCCGCCCTGCGCAGATTCGCCTCGAAATGCCCCTGGGGATCCGAGAGATAACTGATTACCTGCTGAAACCCTGAGAAATAAGCGGAGAGCTCCCCGTCGAGTTCTGCTCCGGGAACGAAAAACCGGGCCATGGGGGCATACTCGATGGAACGGGTTGCCTGGGCGTAGAATCGTCCTTCAGCCAGAGAGACAATGTGTTTGTATCCCAGAATTTCGATGGGAGACTGCGGGAAAGCTTCCCTGAGGAGCCTGATCGCCGGAAGCGTAAGGATGAAGTCACCAATAGCCCCGCCTCGGATCACGAGGATTCGCCCGCTCATGGCTCAAACTCGCTTGGCTTGAGATCTTGCAAAAACGCCCCGTTTGGAATCGCTGCCACGCGACGTTAACAAAGGCAACCGACCGACCAATGCCTCGGAAAGAAAACCGTTAGCGGCCTTGGGGCATCATGCCACCGATCGCCCCCTGGCCTTCCCAGCGCTCCGGCCGACTCCAAGGCAAGGTGCTTACCCGATTGGGGTCAGACGCACCCGAGTCTTCAGCGCAGCCACCAAGAAAAATGGTCAGCGCAGCCACCGGAGCCAGAGCCAAAATTCGCAGCGCGGAAGATCCCATGGCCCCTAGCGTTTGCTTTCGTAAACCACGACATCTCCCGGCTGAACAAAGTCCCCTTTGGCAATCGATCCTGGAATGATGTCGGCGATTGCGCTCGAAGGCTCCACAGTGGTGACCTTCACTTTTGCGATCGGCTGACTCCCCCGCGTCACGATCAGCTGCGAAGCCGGCTTCAAACCCTGCCGGTCGCCAATGCTCAACACCACAAAATTCCAGCCTGGATTGTAAGCGAGGACTTTGCCGGTGAGACCGTTCCTCACGTAACCCTGCCGGTATTCCTCGAGCTGGCGCTGAATCGGCAGCAATTTCTCCTCGGCGTCTTTCCTCTGGGCTTCCATGGTCTTGTTGACCTGTTGCAGCTCAGCGAACTCAGCTTTGATTTTTTCATTCTGCGCCTTGAGTTCTTCAACCGCAGCGATAGGCAAGCCAGCCTCAGGAGCGGGATTCTTCTTCGCCTCCTCAAGTTTCAAGGCGTACTCCGCGATAGTCGCCTTGACCTTTTCTTCTCCCTCGGCCTTCGCAGCAGCCACGTTCCTCTGAAGTTCTTCTGACTCCCCCTTCTGTTTCGCGATCTCCTTGTCTCGCTCCTCCACGATGGCCTTCGAGGACATGAGATCGTCTTCCGTCTTTTTCAGATCACCCTCGGCCTTGGCCAGCCTGCTTTTCTTTTCCGAGAGATCCTTCTGAGCCGTCTTCAAGCTGCCGTTCAAAACTCCGATTTTAGACTTCGTTCCAAAACTCAGACCGGCAGTGGCGAGCATGGCAACCAAAGAGAGACCCAGAAAAACTTTGACCATAAATACGACGATGCAGTTGGGGGGGATTGAGGGGGCGTTCCAGGGTTCGTTCTCCTGTGAACTTCTTAGCTCTTTTAAACTGCGATTTTTCGGCTTTGCAAGTGGTTTCACGGCAAACCTTCACAAAACGTTTGTCTTGGGGCGAGTGGCCCCTTTAGTTTCGGATTCCCGCCAGGGACTGCGAATCGCATGCAGCCGAACCCCGCCAGGACCGGAAGGTAGCAACGGCAGGTTGACGTGCGTTGTCGTAGCTCTCTGGCGGCTTTTTTTTCACCGCGTTCACGCTTCGCGCCGAATTTGAGATTGGCCCCGTCTGAGGAGATCCTTGTAAACACGGGGCCATGTCGCGCCCTGGCCCGCATTTCATAATCCTCGTGTTGGTGGTCGGCGTTTTGCTCCTGAGGGAGTCTCAGCAATCGCCCCTGAGAGCGTTGGACGAGGGTTTTACCGATCTGCTCGCAAGTTACAGCGAGACGCCCGCCAAAAAGCCCTCCCTGACTTTGGTGGAGATTGATAACCCCAGCCTCCAGGCGCATCCCTGGCCTTGGAACCCGCTGGATTTCGCCCTGTTTTTTCAGGCAGCCAACACACTCCGCGCAGGAACGGCCGCCGCCGCGGAGGTGCTCAACTGGGAGCCCACCCCGGACCGGAGCGGGTTGCCGACGAAGCAGGAACCCAAGCTGGCGCAATATCGCACGCTCTTGCGGGAGCATCTTCTGCGCACCCCAAAATGCCTTCTGGGAGCATATCTCGGCTTTCCAAGAGACCCGCAAATCATTCCCCCGCTCCAAGAAGTGCCTCGTCTGGAACGGGTCCAGGGTGACATCCGACTCATCCCAGAGTTTACAACCGTCGCATTCCAATCTGAGTCCGAACTCCAGCTGGCGCTGCCCTGTGGTTTTCTCAATCTGCCGGAAGCCCCGGGACGAAATCGCACCATCCCCCTGCTTTTGCGTTACAGAGGCCAAGTGGTCCCCTCCTTCGCCCTCCATGCGATTCTGCTCAGCGAAAAACTCACCCTCGAAGACGTTTCAGTCGAAATGGGAGTAAAAATCAGGCTCGGGGGACTTCTCGAAATTCCGATCGATACACGGGGTGAAATGCGGGTGCATTTCGGCGCCCCAAAAAGCCGCTGCGGATTTGAGGATCTCCTCCTCTCCAGCTCGCAACTCGACGCCGGAGACAAACCGGCGATAGCCCTGGAGAAGTTCACCGGCAAACTGCTGCTCCTTGCGCGCACGGACACTCCCTCACAGACCCTGAAGCTGGGACCTGGCCATCGGGGCGCTCCGGGGGAACTCCTAGCGGCAGGCATCGCCACGATTCAAAGCCGCCTGTTTTTAAAATCGCCCCCAACGGCGTTCGGATTCCTCCTCGTTGGGCTTGCAATGCTGGGGGCATGGATGAGCCCGCGCTGCACACCGATCCGAGTGACCATGGCCGCCCTGCTCTCTGTGGGAGTTTATGCCGCGCTGGCCGCAGCCGCATTCACGGCCCAACAATGGGCATTGCCGGTGAGCCTGCCTACGGGACTGGCGGTGTTTGTGGCGGGGTAT
>CAMARB010000109.1 GCA_945860355.1 Chthoniobacter flavus
GTGCAGCCGTTGCCGCGGTTCGGGCCAGGTCGTCGAAAAGCCCTGCCGGAAATGCGGCGGAGAAGGGCGCGTGGAATCGCCGACGCGCATCAAACTCAAGATCCCGGCGGGAATTGAGGACGGATCGCGGCTTCGGAGTTCGCGCAACGGGGAGGCGGGAATCCGGGGTGGCCCTCCGGGCGACCTCTATGTGGTGGTTCACATCAAGGAACACGAGGTGTTTGAGCGCGACGGCGAGAACCTCTTCTGCAACGTGCCGGTCTCTTTCACCACGGCCGCGCTCGGGGGCGAAATCCAGGTGCCCACATTGGAGGGCAAAGCGCAGGTGAAAATTCCCGCGGGCACCCAGAGCGGCACGGCTTTTAAGCTCCGAGCCAAAGGGGTGCCGATTCTCAACTCCAGTCAGCGCGGGGATTTGATCGTTCACGTCGTGGTGGAAGTGCCCACCCGGCTCAACTCCGAGCAGCGCCGCAAACTCGAGGAGTTTGCCGAGCTCACCGGGGACGACAACACGCCCCTTCACAAGTCCTTCTTCGAGAAGGCCAAAGAGTTTTTCGGGTAACGCCCCGGGACGGCTCTGCAATGGCCCGTTTTTACATCGCGCCTGAACACTGGGATCTTGAGCGCCTTCGCCTCTTGGGCCCCGAGGCGCACCATTGCAGGGACGTGTTGCGGATGGCGGCTGGGGACACCGCCACGGTTTTCAACGGGCGCGGGCTCAAGGCCGAGGTGGAATTGTCGTCCGTGCGCAGGGATCTTGTGGAGTGCTGCTGCCTGAGCTGGACACAAGAGCCGGAGCCCGTGCGTCGGGTCACGCTCGCCCAAGCCATTCCGAAGGGGAAAAACATGGAGTGGATTCTCGAAAAAGCCACGGAGCTGGGGGCCGCCGGGATTGTGCCACTGCTCACGACGCGCACGGTGGTTCAGCTCGACGAGAGGGAAGCGCTCCGGAAACAGGAAAAGTGGCAGCGTGTGGTGATCGAGGCGGCCAAACAATGCGGGCAAAACTGGGTGCCCCGGGTGGAGCTCCCCCAAAAAATCGAGACGCTGCTCGCCGCCTCCCATTCCGAGGAACTGCGGCTGGTCGCCTCCCTGGGCCCTGCTGCGCGCCACCTCAAAACCGTGCTCGCGGAGCGACCGCGCGAGGCTCTGGAGCGGACCCTGGTTTTAATCGGGCCCGAAGGGGATTTCACCCCGGCGGAGCTCGCCTTGGCGGAGAAAAACGGCTGCGAGCCCATCACCTTGGGAAACATCATTTTGCGAACCGAAACCGCGGCCATGTATTGCCTGAGCGTTTTGGCCCACGAGGGTGAGGGGTGAGGGGTGAGGGGTGAGATTTTTCCGCCCCCTGAGCCCTGACCCCTGAAACAGCGCCGAACGCGGCTCAGGACGGGGAGGAGAAGGGGGGATGCAGAGGGCGCCCTTCATCGAGGTCAATGAAATCGAAGAACGTCTCGATATCCGTGCGGTTTTCCCAGCCGCCTTCCCGGAGCCGGCGCTTGAGTGTGGGTCTGCCGTCATCGTTCCAACCCCGTTTGCGCATAAATTCGTTCCAACGGTTGATCTCGTCTTGGCCGGGTTTCCTACCCTGCTCAAAGCACCACTTGAGAATCTCCTCGTCGCTGCCGCCCTCGTGCACCCGCTCCACCAAGGCCCGGTACTCCACCCCGAGAAAGGCTACGCATTGCCCGTCGAAGCCGATCCCGAGATTGGCATGGTATTCCGCCGGGAGTTCGCCCTCGGCGTGCAACCGGATTTTTCCCAACATCCGGGGGAAATAGAAGAGGTCCGAGGTTTTTTCGTAGGGGCTGAGGAGGGGCGAGTCGCTCATGGTTTGAACCCTATGCGGTGGAGGCGGATCGCGGCAAGGTCGAGGCATCCGTCCTGCGCCATCGGGCGACGCTTGTGTTTTGCCCTGAACGTGGAAACATCCGGATCCGCCTCCGATGAAGACCCTCCTGTTGATTGATGAGAATGAAGCGTCCCGCAGGCGGTTGTTGCCCGTGTTTGAGGCATCGGGTTGGCGGGTTCTGGAGGCGGCGGATGAAAAGACGGGCTGGGATCTGGCGCGCGAATGCCAACCCGAGGTCATCGTTGTGGATCTCCCGGTCAAGCTGCCCGATGTGACTTACTGGCTGCGGGCTCTCCGCTCGGAAGCCCCGTTGCGGAATGTGAAATGTGTGGTGCGCTCCCTGGGGAGCACTGCGGTCGCCGGCGATGCCCTCCTGGTGCCCGAGTGGACGGAAGCCCATTTGCTGGCGGCCCTTGAGAGCCTCGGCGCGGATCATGCCCCAGGCGCCGCCCCGGCATCGGAAACTGCGGGGAATCAGCAGATCGCGACCACATTTAAATTCTGGGGCGTGCGCGGTTCCATACCGACTCCCGGTGCTGACACTGTTTTTTTCGGAGGCAACACCTCCTGCGTCGAGGTGCGTGCGGGCGGCGAGATCATCATTCTCGACGCGGGTTCGGGGATCCGCCCGCTGGGGTTGGCCTTGGCGGCGGAGTTCGGGCCTGCGCCGATCCGCATCAATCTGCTCATCTCGCACACCCACTGGGACCATATCCAAGGTTTCCCGTTCTTTCTGCCGGCGTACGATTCCAAGAACGAGCTGAGGGTGCTCGGGTTCGAGGGCGCGCGAGACGGGTTACGGGCCACGTTGGTGGGCCAGATGGAGAGCCCCTATTTCCCTGTCGCTCTCCATCAGATGCCCAGCCGCTTGGTGATTGGGGAGTTAAAAGACATGCGCTTCTCAATGGGGCCGATCCAGGCTCAGGCCTGTTTTACCAATCACCCCGGGGTGTGCGCAGGTTACCGGCTGGTGACTCCCGGAGGCGTGCTGGTTTACATGCCCGACAACGAAACCTTTCTCAGGGACGGCCGACGAGCCAACGGGAGTCCGGTGCCCAGCCCCTTGGAGCGCAACATCTGCGCTTTCATACGGGACGCGGATGTTTTGATCGCGGACACGCAGTACACGGCGGCCGAGTACGACCGGCATGTGGGATGGGGCCACGGGTGCCTGGACGAGGTGGTCCGGCTTGCGGTCGGCGCCAACGTGAAACGCCTCTTTCTCTTCCATCACGATCCCTCCCACGACGACCGTTTTGTGGCCGGGATGCTGGCTCACGCGCGGGAACTCGCCAGCGGCTTGGGCAGCGCCATGAGGATTGACGCGGCCCGGGAAGGCGAGCAGTTCGAGATGGCGCCTGTCGCAGCCGCGTGCTGACCCCGCCGGGCGGGGGCGGCGTCGGTCCAGGCCGCCAGACGTGGACCGACGGCGATCATTTCCTCTTCCTCTTCTTCAAACCCGACAGATACGCCACCACGTCCCGGATTTGCCGCTTGTCCAAAATGCCGAGCAACCGGGCTGTTTTCTGGCGCTCGCTGCGGCGGGGGTTGGTGGGGGCGTCGGCGCGCCAGATACGGCCGAGTTGGTCGAGTGGGTAGCCGCCCATTCAGTCGGCGATGAGAGGAGCCGACGGTTTCATTCGAATTTACCCAAAATTACACTTTTCTCCGGGCTGGAAACGGAGTTGGATACGACTACTTCACGGGTGTTGTGCTTGTGACATTTCTCTGGCCTTCTGTTGCCTGTTTTTATCCAGAGGAAGCTGCTGAAGATTTCCCCCCAATCCCTCGGCGAGCGTGGCGCGCTTTTTGAGCGTCACGCTCGTCGAGTTTTTTTTGTGAGCAAAGCGGCAGGTCGGGGTAGGGGTGCGGTCTCTCGGAATGGGAGAGATGGGAGAGATGGGAGAGATGGGAGAGATGGGAGAGGGGGGTGTTTGGAATTTTCCCCCTTCGCTCAGTCCGCGCGGTGCGTATAGTTGGGAGACTCATGGCTACTGACTCATTTGTTCACCTCCATCTGCACACCGAATACTCGCTTCTGGACGGGGCGAATCGGGTGGGCGAAGTGCTCAAAAAAGCCAAGGAATTCGGGATGCCGGCGGCGGCGATCACCGATCACGGCAATCTTTTCGGGGCGATCGATTTTTTTCAGCAGGCCAAGAAATCCGGGGTGAAACCCATCATCGGGTGCGAGGTGTATATGGCGCCGGGCAAACACACCGACCGTTCGGCCGGGAACGGCCGGGACGCCGCGAGCCACATGACCCTGCTGGCCAAGGACGAGCAGGGGTACAAGAACCTGGTGAAACTGGTGTCCATCGCCCACCTCGACGGCATGTATTACAAGCCGCGGATCGACCGTGACCTGCTGGCCCTCCACGGCGCGGGCTTGATCGGGCTGAGCGGTTGTCTCAAGGGCGAGGTGCCTCAGGCGCTTGTGGCCGACAACTACGCGAAGGCCCTGGAGACCGCGGCGGCCTACCGGGACATCCTCGGGGCGGAGAATTATTTCCTCGAAATGCACGACCACGGCATCGAGGCCCAGCTCAAGGTCAACCGCGTGCTGCCTCGTCTCGCCAAGGAGCTGGGGCTCGGGCTGGTGGCGGCCAATGACGTGCACTTTTTGGAGCGCAAACATCACGAGGCCCACGACGTGATGATTTGCATCGGCACGGGGTCCAACGTGGCCGACGAACGCCGGATGAAATACGTGCCGGAGCTTTACCTGAAGTCCCCGGCGGAGATGCGCGCGTTGTTCCGGGACTTTCCCGAGGCGTGCGACAACACCCTGGCCATTGCCGAGCGGTGCAACCTCGAGATCGAATTCGGCGTCCCCAAATACCCCAATTACACCCCGCCTCCGGGCATGACCCAGAACGAGTATCTGCGGGAAATCTCCGAGGAAGGCGTGCGGCGCCGGTACGGGTCGCAGGCCGATTCGGAGGAGGTCCGCGCCCGGCTCGAGCGCGAGATTGCGGTGCTCGAAAAGCAGGGGTTCGTGAACTATTTCCTGATCGTCTGGGACTTCATCAACTGGGCCAAGGAACACGGTATTCCCGTCGGCCCGGGGCGCGGTTCCGCGGCCGGCTCCATGGTGGCCTATGTGATGGGCATCACGGACATCGACCCCATCAAGTTCAAGCTGCTCTTTGAGCGGTTCCTCAACCCGGAGCGTGTGTCGCCGCCCGACATCGACGTGGATTTCTGCCAGAACCGGCGTCCGGAGGTGATCAATTACGTGCGGCAGAAATACGGGGACCGGGCGGTCTCGCAGATTGTCACCTTCGGCACGATGGGCGCCAAATCCGTGGTGCGCGACGTGGGCCGGGTGTTGGGCTGGAGTTACGGGGACGCGGATCGGATCGCCAAGATGATCCCCAACGAGCTGGGGATCACGCTGGCGGGGTTCGACAAGAAGAACAAGGAGACCGGGGAGAAGGAGCACGTGGGTGGGGCCATCGACAAGAACCCGGACCTTAAAAAGGCCGTGGACGAGGAGCCGGCCGTTCGGCAGATGTGGGACTACGCTACCACGCTCGAGGGGCTCACCCGCGGGGTGGGGGTCCACGCGGCGGGGGTGGTGATCAGCGACCGGGATTTGTCCGAGTACATCCCGCTCACGCGCGCAAACGACGGGGCGATTGTCAGTCAGTACTCGATGTCGCCGTTGACGGACCTGGGCATGTTGAAGATGGACTTTCTCGGGCTCAAAACCCTGACCGTCATCACCGACGCCGTCACCATGATCCGGCGGCGCGTGCCGGACTTCGATATTTCCGCGATCCCGCTCGATGACCAGCCCACGTTCGACCTGCTCAACAAGGGGGAAAGCATCGCGGTGTTCCAGCTTGAAAGCGGTGGCATGGTCAACGTCTGCAAGCAGTTCGACGTGGCCGATATCGAGGACATCAACGCCATTCTCGCCCTGTACCGGCCCGGTCCGATGGACCTCATCCCGGATTACATCAAGCGCAAGAAAGGCTTGGCGAAAATCAAGTACGCCCATCCGCTTCTGGCCAAGGTGTGCGCCGACACGTATGGGATTTTCGTTTATCAGGAGCAGGTCATGGCCGCCGCTTCGGTGCTCGCCGGTTACACCCTGGGCGGCGCGGATTTGCTCCGGCGCGCCATGGGCAAGAAGGACAAGGACAAGATGGCCACCGAGCGGGTCAAGTTCGTGGCCGGGTGCAAAAGCCTCAACGAGATCGAGGAGAAAAAGGCCAACGAGATTTTCGATTTGCTCGAGAAATTCGCCGGATACGGCTTCAACCGGTCGCATTCGGCCGCCTACGCGTGGGTGAGTTATCAGACCGCTTATCTGAAGGCCAATTACCCGGTGGAATTCATGGCGGCGGTGATGAGCAACGAAATCGCCAACACCGACAAGATCAGCGTTTTCGTGGCGGAATGTCACCGGATGGGGATCACCATTCTGCCGCCCGACGTGAACAAGAGCGGCCTGAA
This sequence comes from Chthoniobacter flavus, assembly GCA_945860355.1. Taxonomy (GTDB): domain Bacteria; phylum Verrucomicrobiota; class Verrucomicrobiia; order Chthoniobacterales; family Chthoniobacteraceae; genus CAIURC01. The sequence continues at coordinate 6,317 of CAMARB010000109.1, forward strand.
GTTCACCCCCGAAGACATCAATCTTGCGGGCATCGAGGCCGCAAAAGAGGCGCGCCGGGCCAAACCCGTGGTGCAGGAGTCCGAGGGAAGCTCGGAGGAGGCGCCGCCCTGGGACGAGGCGGATGCCAGTTTTGAGGAGATGCCCGCGCCCGTTGGCGAACCCGAGGCGCCCGCGCAGGCGCCGGAGCGGATTCCGGTCGGCGCGATCCGGTACGGGCTCGCGGCGATCAAGAACGTGGGAGAGGGCGCGATGATGGCGGCGCTGGAGGAGCGGGAGAAGGAGGGGCCATTCAAGTCGATGGAAGATTTCTGTGCCCGGGTGGACACCAAAAAGGCGAACAAGAAATCCCTCGAGTGTTTGGTCAAATGCGGCGCCTACGATTGGACTGGAACCGAACGGGCCCAGCTTTTCAGCGAGATCGATGCGGCCATGGGGGCGGCGGCCAGCGCCCAAAAAGACCGTGCGGCGGGGCAGGTCTCGCTTTTCGATGCGTTTGACGCCGCGCCGGCGCCCGCCCGGAAATCGCAGGCGACCCGGGTGGCGCCCTGGAGACCGGCGGAGAAACTCGCTTTCGAGAAGGAGTTGCTTGGGTTCTACGTGACCGGGCATCCACTGGATGAATACCGCTCCTTGCTTGAGGGCGGGAAATTCGTGCCGATCGCGAAGCTCCCGGAGCAGGAGGACAAAACCGTGGTGTCGATCGCGGGGGCTCTGGCTTCGGTGGAAAAGAAGTTCACCAAGAAAGACGGGAAACCCTTTGCGATCGTGGTTTTGGAGGATTTGACGGGGGGGATGGAGGTGATGATCTGGGGCGAAACCTTTGCCAAATGCGGCCAGCACCTGGAATCGGGGGCGGTGGTTTCCATTGCCGGGCGTCTCGACAAACGGGAGGAACCCCCGCGCTTGGTGGCCAACGAGGTCAAACCCCTCAAAAAGATCGAGCCGCGTGAAAAACCCGTGGTGCTGAACTTCCACTGCGGCCGGGCCACCGAGGCGGATCTTTTGACCGTCCGGGACATTCTCTGGGAGAGCCCGGGCAAGCGGCGGGTCGAACTCTGCTTCACGGGAGAAGGCCCCCGGTGGGATGGGGGTCGGAAATTGCGGCTCCTGCCCGGAGAAGAGTTTTGCGTGGCCTGGAATGCGGAGCTCGAGAACAAGCTCGCGCCCTGGCTCAAACATTAACCTCAAGAAGGGGGCTTGATTCGCAGCGCCGCCGCCCCCAATACAACGCCCGCTTTATGGACCTGACCACAGAACAGAAACAGCAAGTTGCCGCCTGGATTGAGGAAGGCGCCAATCTCTCCGCCATCCAGCAACGGCTGTCCGATCAATTCGATCTCCGCCTCACGTACATGGAGGCGCGGTTTCTCATCGATGATCTGAAGCTCAACTTTAAAGAGGAACCCGCCGCCGCGGAGCCGCCTAGCGAGGAGCAGTCCGCCTTCGCTCCCTCCGGACTCCCCGCGGGAGGCGCACCTGAACCCGAGCCCCTCGGCTCAGAGATTCTCGGGAACAACCCGGAGCCGGGCACGCTGGGCGGTGGCGTCAAGTTGAAGGTCGATTCCATCACGCGCCCGGGGGCCATGGTCAGCGGGAGCGTGACGTTCAGCGATGGCGAGAACGCCGCGTGGTATCTCGACCAAATGGGACGCCTGGGGTTGGTCTCCGAGACTCCTGGCTACAGGCCCGCGCCGCAGGATGTGGCGCCTTTCCAGCAGGCGCTGGAGGCTGAGTTGGCGAAACTCGGCATCTGATCGCCGGTTCCCCGCTCTGGAGAGAGGGGGCTCAGGCGGTTTGGGCGGTTTTCCAGATCGGCACGTCGCGCTTCATTGCGTCAATCGCAAGGGCGCAGAAGTTCAAGGCTTCGGCGCGGTGTGCCGACTGGACCCGGAGGAAGAGGGAGGCTTCGCCGACCGGCACCCAGCCCAGGCGATGAATCCACGTCACGCCTGCCACCGGGTGCGCCTCCGCGAGGAGGGTGAAAATGCGGGTGATTTGTTTGAGCGCCATGGGTTCGTAGGCCTCGTAATGGAGGCCGGCGAGCGGATGGCCGTGCTCGAGTTCGCGCACCAATCCGTAAAACTCCACGTCCGCGCCGATTTCCTTGGAAACGGCCTCGAACGGCGGCGGAACGATGGGGCTGCGGGTGAAGAAGGTGTGGAGAGTCATGGCGCGATTTTATCCGCCGCTCACGGGCGGGATGAGAGCCAGTTCGCTGGCCTGGCCGATGGGGGAATCCCATGCGTGGTATTCGTGGTCCACGGCGACTCGCACCGCGACGGCTTCAAAGCCCGGGGCCAAACGGGCCAGGATCTGGCGGGGCGTTTCTTCCGGAGCGCATTGCACGGTGCGCTCCCCAAATCCGAGTTGGACCTGAGTTTGCGCAAACGCCAGGAGCTTGATTTGCATGTCCCTCCATTAAGTCGGATCCTGCGGTTGCGGCAATTCCGAAGAAATTGAGGCAACATCCCGCTGGTCTCCCGCGCAGGGGAACGTCAAGGATGAGGGCATGCTTTCGATCGACGCGGCACGTTTGCAAATTGCGGAGCAGGTTCTTCCTTTGCCTCCGGTAACGCTTCCCCTGGGCGAACTCCGCGGGCGGGTTTTGCGCGAGCCTCTGGTGGCCTCCGAGGATTTTCCGGGGTTTGACCGTTCCGCAATGGACGGTTACGCGATTTGCGCGGAAGACCCCTCCGCGAGTTTCTCCGTGGTGGGCGAGGTGCGCCCGGGTTCGCTGCCCGACTTTGAGATTTTCCCGGGTCAATGCGCCCGGATTTTCACGGGAGGCGCGTTGCCCAAGGGCGCTTCCCAAGTGGTGATGCAGGAGGACGTGAGCCGGGAGGGGGAGGTGATGACGGTGCGGGTGCGCACGGGCGCGCGCCATGTGCGCCGGCGCGGGGAGGACGCGCGTGTCGGGGATGAGTTGCTCGGGGCGGGCCGGCGGATTGGCGCCAGTGAAGCCGCGTTGCTGGCGCAAATGGGCCGGATGCACGCCCTTGTTTCCCCGGCGCCGCGGGTGATTCATTGGGTGACCGGCGATGAACTGGTGCCGCCCGGTCAGGACCCCAAGCCGGGGCAGATTCGCGACTCCAACTCCACGCTGGTGGCCGGGATGTTGGCGGATGCCGGGGCTCGGTTGGTGGCTCAACGGCACAGCCCGGATTCCCTGGAGGCGCTGGTGAGCGGGATCCAGACGGTTCCCCCGGCGGATTGGGATCTGCTCCTGATCTCGGGCGGCGCGAGTGTGGGTGATTACGATTTTGGTCTGCGCGCCCTCAGGGATCTGGGGTTCACCCTGCATTTTCACGCGCTCAATGTGCGTCCCGGAAAACCCCTCGTGTTTGCCACGCGCGGTGTGCAGGTGGCGTTTGTGCTTCCGGGCAACCCGGCCTCCCATTTTGTGGTGTTCCACTTGGCTGTCCGCGCCGCCCTGGAGCGCTTGGAAGGGGCGCCTCTCTCGTGGCCCTTGGTGGAGCTGCCGTTGGCCAGCGATTTCGACGCGGTCGGCGGCGCGCGCACCACGTTCTGGCCCGCGCGGGCCTCGGTGGGGGAGGCCGGGCTTCGGGTCTCTCCCCTGAAATGGCAGAGCTCCGGGGACCTCTTCGGTTTGAGGGGCGGGAACGCTTTGATCCTCTGCGGGAGCGGAGGTGAGCCGGCCAAAAAAGCGGGGGTTCCCGTCAAATGTCTCTTGCTCGATTGGAGGCAATAAACCACTGATTCGCCTGCCATGGACCCGGTATCTGACGCCCTGCATTTTTCGCATCTCGACCCCTCTGGACGCGCCCGGATGGTCGATGTTGGAGCAAAGCCCGATCAACGCCGGGTCGCGCTGGCCGAGGGGCGGGTTTTTTGCCTTGCGCGAACCGTGACGGCGCTGCGCGACCAGGCCCTGCCCAAGGGGGACGTTCTGACCGTCGCCAAGATTGCGGCGATTCAGGCGGCCAAACGCACCGACGAACTCATTCCGCTCTGTCATTCTCTGCCCTTGAGCGCCGTGGATCTCACTTTCGCCCTCGAGCCCGACAGCGTGCTTATTCGCGCCGAGGTGTCCACCACCGCCAAGACGGGCGTGGAAATGGAGGCGTTGACGGCGGTGAGCGTCGCGGCGTTGACCATCTACGACATGTGCAAAGCGGTCGACACCACCATGGTCCTGGGCGGCATCCGGGTCCTTTCCAAGCGCAAGGAATGAGAATCGGACGCGTCACCCTGAGCGACCGCGCCAGCGCCGGTGTTTACGCCGATCGGAGCGGCCCGGAAATTGAGCGCGTTTTCGCCGAGCACTCGGGAGAAACGGTGGAGTGGGAGGTGGTGCTCATCCCGGACGAACGGGATCTGATCGAACAAGCGCTTTGCCGACTTTGTGACGAGCTGCGCTGCGATTTGGTCGTCACCACCGGGGGCACAGGGCCCTCCCCCCGGGATGTCACTCCGGAAGCCACGCGCGCGGTGATCGAGCGGGAATTACCCGGGTTCGGGGAAGTCATGCGGATGCGGTCTTTTGATCGGGTCCCGACTGCGATCCTTTCCCGTGCCACTGCCGGGACACGCGGCCGTTCGTTGATCGTCAATCTGCCGGGGAACCCCAAGGCAATTGGCGAGTGCCTGCCCCTTGTTATGCCGGCCATTTTCGAGGCGCTGCGGCATTTGCGCGGGGAATAAGCGCCGCGGCGGCCGAAGGAACGAGGCTAGGGGGGATTGGCTCACCCCTGTGGAGTCAGCCTCCCAGGACCGACATCTCGGGCTTCGGCAGTTCTCGGGTGGCCTCGCTGCGCACCTCCGAGTAGCGGTCTTCGCGGGCGCTCCAGAACGATCGGATGAGTTCCGCAATTTCGCGGTCGCCGAGCCCCGCCCTCAGAGGGGCGCGCAGATCCAGGCCGCGGTTCGCGAACAAACAGGGGTAGAGCCCGCCATCGGCCGCAAGCCGCGCCCGGGTGCAGTGGCGGCAGAAGGGTTGGGTCACCGAAGTGATGACCCCGATTTCGCCTCCGGAATCCCGGTGCCGGAAGCGGCGGGCGACCTCGCCCGGGTAATTGGGGGTGAGGGGGACGAGCGGCAATTCGGCGCCGATCCGGTCGAGGATTTCGTTCCCCGAAACCACGTCCGCGAGGCGCCAGCCATTGGTGTTGCCGACGTCCATGTACTCAATAAACCGCAGGACAAACGGGGGCTCTTGGAACCGGCGGGCCATGGGCAGGAGATCCGCCTCGTTGACGCCGCGCCGGACGACCATGTTGATCTTGATCGGCGCAAAACCCGCGTCGGCCGCGGCTTGGATCCCTTGAAGAACACGCTCCACGGGGAACTCCATGTCGTTCATCGCGGCGAACGTGCGGGGATCAAGCGCGTCCAGGCTGACGGTGATCCGGCGCAGGCCCGCCTCGAAGAGGGAGCGCGCCTTTTGCTCCAACAGCGACCCGTTGGTGGTGAGCGTGATGTCTTGGAGCCCGTGAACCCCCGTTAAAAGCGCGATCAGCTTTTCCAGGTGTTTGCGCAGGAGCGGTTCGCCGCCGGTGAGCCGCAGCTTTTCCACGCCCAACCCCGCGAAAATCGCGGCGACCCGGGTGATTTCCTCGAATGTGAGGATCTGGCTTCTGGGCAGAAACGCGTGGTCTTTGCCGAACACCTCCTTTGGCATGCAGTAGGTGCAGCGAAAGTTGCAGCGGTCGGTCACTGAAACCCGCAGGTCGCGCAAAGGTCTGCCGATCCGGTCGAGGAGAGGCTCAGGCATGGGGGTGCGTTCCTACGGCGCGGGTTGAAACCGTACAACAACCGGCGCGGGGGCCGGGGGAAAAGCGGCTCACCGATGCCGGGGTTAGTTGCGGCGCTGCATCGCCTGGCTAAACCAGTCGTTGCCGGGGGCCGGGAATTTGTTGGGGCCGTTCTGGGGCCCTTGGGTGGCGCGCCGGATATCCCTCGGGTTCGCCTCGGATTTGCGGTCGCCTCTGGGGCCCACCTCGGGCTTGGACTTCATGGAGAGCGCGATGCGTTTGCGGGCTTGATCCACCTCCACCACGGTGACCATGACTTTTTGGGAAACCTTCACCACGTCGGCCGCGTTTTTCACAAACTGATCCGACAACTGGCTCACGTGCACCAAGCCGTCCTGGTGAACGCCGATGTCCACAAAAGCCCCGAACGCCGTGACGTTGGTGACAATCCCAGGAAGTCGCATCCCCGGCTGGAGATCCTCCATCTTGGAGACGTTTTCATTGAATGCGAACGCCTCAAACTGCTGACGGGGATCCCGGCCCGGTTTGGCCAGCTCGGCCATGATGTCTTTGAGCGTGGGAAGACCCACCTCGGCCGTGACGTATTTTTCAGCGCGAATGGCAGAGCGCTTGGATGAGTCGCGGAGCACTTCGATGAGGCTGCACCCCAGATCCGCGGCCATCTTGTCCACCAACTCGTAGCGTTCCGGGTGAACCGCGCTGGTGTCGAGCGGGTGTTCGCCGTCCCGGATCCGGAGGA
>CAMARB010000110.1 GCA_945860355.1 Chthoniobacter flavus
ATGAATATCTGCTTTCATGGCTTGAAAAGGGAGTTAGACACTAACGGTCTTCCCTCGGCCTGCAACCAAAAAGAATTTCTTAATCGATTGAGCGATTCCCCCTCGAATCTCCCTTCCTCCAATGCCCTCCTGGCAGCCTGGAAAAACACGCTCCGCCGAGCGGAATCCCGGCCCGCAATCCTCGCCGCGTCGGGCGAGGTCCTCCGCACTTTCGCTCAAATCGAGCAGGAGAGTGTGGCCCTGCGCTCGCTGTGGGCCGACGCTCCTGCGGGCGCGGTGGTTGGTGTGCGAATCGGGAATCATCCCGGCTGGCCGGCGGTTTTGCTGGGGCTTTTCAGCGCGGGCCTCGTGCCGCTGCCTCTCGGCGATCACCTCGCGGACCAGGAAATTGCCAATGTCCTTGAGCACTGTCGGGCGGCCGCCTGTATCATCTCCGCTCGCAGGCGCCTCGCTTTGCTCGAGCCTATCCGCCGCAGAGTTCCGGATTGGCCCGGGCGTGCTCCCGAGTTTCTCAAACTGACCTCCGGCACGACGTGCGCCCCGCGAGTGATCCGCTTCCGGGCCTGTCAGCTTCTGGCGGATTGCCGCAATATCATGGCTTCCATGGCGATTTCCGAGGCGGATCTCAACTACGGAGTGATCCCGTTCTCCCACTCCTATGGTTTTAGTAATTTGCTGACGCCTCTCATCGCGTCGGGGGTTCGATTGGTGGTCAGCGAAGATAGAATGCCCCGGGCAATTCTTGATGGTTTGGGTCGCACTGGAGCCTCTGTTTTTCCGGGAACTCCGCTGCTTTTCCGGAAACTCGCCGAGTTGGACGCCGTTCCAAGGCTCCCTAGTTTGAGGCTTTGCGTATCGGCTGGCGCCCTTCTTCCGCTTGCCGTGGCCGAGCGGTTCGCCGCCAGGTTCCGGCTGAAAATTCATGCGTTCTACGGGGCCTCCGAATGCGGGGGCATCGCTTTTGATCGTTCCTCCGTCCTCCCCGAGGAGGGATTTGTGGGAACGGCGCTCGACGGGGTGACGCTCGGGGATGTCATCGGAGGCGCCGAGCCTGGGCGAGTCGCGGTTGAGGGACTGGCGGTGGGGGATGGTTATTTCCCCATTGAGCCCGGGATGGAGCCCGGGCGGTTTGTTCCAGAAGACTTGATCGTTCGCGCTCCCCATGGGCTGAAGCTGGTGGGGCGCGTTTCTGACCTGATTAACATCGCGGGCAGGAAGCTTAATCCGGCGGCGGTGGAGGAAAAACTGCGTCAATGTCCCATGGTCCGGGAGGCCGTGGTCTTTGGCGTTCCCTCGGCATTGCGCGGGGAGGAGGCGGTCGCCTGCGTTGTGGCGCATCCCCATGGAGATTCGGCGGGGATCCAGCGGTTCTGCGCTCGAGAACTGAGTCCGTGGCAGGTTCCGAAGGACGTCTGGTTCGTTTCTGAGATTCCCACCAAAGAAGGGGGGAAATTGAGTCGGAGAAGCCTGGCTCAAATCTACCTCAGCCGCTCCTGAGCGATCACCCTTTGAACCCGTGTGCGCACTCCTGTGGTTGCAACCGCGCCCGGCAAGGAGGGGTGAGCTGACCGCCAAAAGTGAGGGAAGGCTCCGCCAGCCGATGAACCCGAGCCAACCCCGGGAATTCCCCCCTTTAGCCGCTGGTCACCCCGATCCGACTGAGTTCCGAGCAAACCACTCCAGACGTCCTCTCCCTTGGCCTTGGTTCAGGAACGACTCGGAGGGGAGTGGGTTGGGAGAGACTCGAACTCTCAACCAACGCCTTAAAAGGGCGCTGCTCTACCATTGAGCTACCAACCCGTTCCTCAAGGGAGCGTGGTAAATAGTTGAGGCCCGATGGTGACGCAAGGAAATCTTCTAGGTAGTTTTTCAACTCCTCTTTCATGGCCGCGTTTTCCTCCCTTCTCAGCCGTCACAGACGTTGGTTTGCTTTTGCTTGTGCCGCAGTAGCCCTGCTCTCACTCGGGTGGGCATGGTCGTGGTTGTCGTATCGGCGGCAACCTGCGTCTCCTGAGCTTTCCACGCCCAAACTGGCTCTGGCGGATCTCCATGCTCAATCCCTCTATTTTAACGGGTCCGCGCACCCGTGGCTCGTTGCGCTGCGGCCCGATCTGCTGACCGAGCACCGGGCGGAGGGGGCTGCGGAGCGGCTTCGTGCTTTTGCCCAAGCGGTTCAAGATCCGGCGCTTTTTAGAAAGCTCGACCGGCAGCATCATTTCGACGGGTTGTTGCTGGTGGGGGAGCCCCGGCAATATCAACCGCTGCTGGATCATCTGCTGGAGAGCAAGGACTGGTCGCTGAGTTACGTGGACCACACCAGCGTCGTCTTCCTCAGGGGGCGGGTTTCCGATTGGCAGCCTGCGGCGCTCTCAGTGGTCGAGCAGAAGTTTTCCAGCTCCCGGGAGCGCGCGGATTTCCTGGGTTTGGCGGCGTCCAAAATGTTGTCCCTGCGGAAGACCGATGTGGCGCGTGATTTGTTGGAGCGGGCGGATCGTCTTGGGGGTGAGTCGTTGGAGGTTCTTTGCACCCGGGCGGAGTATCACATGAACCGTGCGGAATGGGCTCGATCCTTGGCTCTCACGGAGCGGATCCTCTCCAAGGACCCCGGGCATCTGGGGGCGTTGGCGACGCGCTCGTGGGTGCTCTTCGTCACCAAGCGCTACGAGGAGGCCTTAATGGCCTCGAGAAAGTTGATTGAGGCGTATCCCGGGCGCTCCCATCTCTTGTTTTCGCATGCGAGGATTGCCCATGGGCGGGGCGCGTTTGATGAGGAAATCGAAGTGCTCACCCGGTTGATTCGGGTGGCGCAGGAGGCCGGGAGTCCGACTGCGGAGTATCGGATGTATCTCGGGCAGGCGTACGCGGAGAAAAGCGAAGCGAAGGACGCGATTGATCAATTGGTGATGGCGTTGAACGAAGGCGGGCTGCCTGAAAAACAGCTCAAGTATACACAAGAGCTTCTGGCCCGGATCCGGAGCCGAAGCGGTCTTTGACTGATGACAGACTGTGCATTCGAGGCGGTCGGCAGCTGAGGAGGGGGCTGCGTGAGGCAAAAGCGCCCTCGTAAAAACGGGGGGACCGTTCAGATTCAAGTTCGCGGAATGCCCGAGCCGGGCGCCTTCGGGGCGCTTTGATCGTTCGGGGTTTCTCGCCTTGACGCTGATTTTAGGCGCGCCTATATTCCAACCCGCACTCCGAGCCGTGGAAGTGGGATTTAATGCCCACTTTTTTTTTGCCCTCGGAGCGCGACCCATTTTATGAACGCCGAATTTATTGCAATGTTGGATTACCTTGAGCGCGAGAAAGGAATCAAGCGCGAGGTTTTGGTTGAAGCGGTGCAAAATGCCCTCGTTTCGGCGGCAAAAAAAACGGTGGAGGCGGGTCGGGATCTGCGGTGTGAAATTGATCCCAAAACGGGCGAGATTCGCGCGGTCGCGAAGCTGATTGTTGCGGAAAAAGTCCAGAACAAACACGACGAGATCAGTGTCGCGGCGGCGCGCAAGATCCACCCCGCGGCGCAGGTGGGCGAGGAGGTGGAGGTGGAGGTTACCCCGAAAAACTTCGGTCGGATTGCGGCCCAGACTGCCAAGCAGGCGATGATGCAGCGGATCCGGCAGGCGGAGAAAGAGCTGATTTACGATGAGTTCAAGGATCGGGCGGGGGAGATTGTCAGTGGAACCGTGCGGCGTTTCGAGCGCTCGGACGTGATCATCGATTTGGGCAAGTTCGAGGCGACCATGCCTTCCCGGGAGCGCGTTCAAACGGAGGACTACAACATCGGCGATCGAATTCGCGCCTACGTTGTGGCGGTTGAAAACGGGATGCGCGGGCCAGAGATCATTCTCTCGCGGAGCCACCCGAATTTCGTGCGGCGCCTGTTTGAGACGGAAGTGAGCGAAATTGCGGATCGCACGGTGGACATTAAAGGCATCGCGCGGGAGGCCGGGTTCCGGACCAAGATCGCGGTTTTCAGCGCAAACGACAAAGTCGATCCCGTGGGGGCATGCGTGGGCATGAGAGGGGCGCGCGTGAAGAACATCGTCCGGGAGCTCAACAATGAGAAGGTGGATATCATTCGTTGGAGTGCGGACATGAAGGAGTTTGTTTTGGAGGCGTTAAAGCCGGCAAAGGTCAAGAGTGTGACTCTGGATGAAGCGCGGAAATCCATCCTGATCCGGGTGGACGACGACCAGCTCTCCTTGGCCATCGGCAAGCGGGGACAGAATGCGCGGTTGACCTCGCGCTTGACCGGTTGGGACATCAACATTGAAAAGGATGAATCCGCCGCGCAGGTGTTTGAGTCCCGTGTTCAGCAGGCTGCGAAGGTCTTGAGCGAGGCCCTAGGGGTCGATCAGGCCACCTCAACCTTGCTCGTGAAAGGCGGTATGACAACCTTGGACTCCCTGATGGAGGTGGAGCCTCAGGACATTGCGGATGCGATCAGCATCGACCTTGAGAAGGCTGAGGAAATCCATGCTTCCGCGAAACGCGCACACGAAAAATCCATGGCTCCCGCCCAGTAAGAGGCGTCATAAAACCGAATTACAGGGATACTTTTAATGGCCACCAAGACGACGACAGTAAAAACCGCCTTCAAGAAGATTACCGCCACAAAACCGGCGGACGCAGCTGCTGAGGCCAAGGCTTCCGCGAAGGCCAAGGCCGGGGAGGTGCCCGCGGCCAAGCCGGAGAAGCCTGAGCCTCCAAAGGAGGCGATTTCGCTGATCGACGAAAAGCCAAAGCGCAGGGAGCGCAAGCCGGCTTCCGCTGACCAGAGGCCGTTTGCCCTGCCGACCATTTCAAAGATCCTTTCACCGGAGCCGCCCAGGCCGGTTGCTCCGCCGCCGGAGCCTGAGCCTGAGCCCGCTCCCGTGGTTGCGGCGGTCGAGGAGCCTCCCGCCAAAAGTGACGCTAAGGTCATTCACATTAAGCCCCCGATCATCGTCAAGGAGCTCTCCGCGCAGATGGGGTTGAAGCCCTTTGTCATCATCCATGACCTGATGGAGATGAACATCTTTGCTGCGATCAATCAGTCGATTGAGCCGGACATCGCGGCGAAGGTTTGCGCAAAACACGGGTTCACTTTTGAGCGTGAAAAACGCAAGGAGGGAGGGGGAGTCCACAAGCCTGTTGAGAAGATCGTTGAGCCGCCGAAGGTTCCCGAGAAACCCAAGCAAGAGGAGCTCACTGCGCGCGCTCCCATCGTGGCTTTCATGGGGCATGTTGACCACGGAAAGACGACTTTGATGGATGCCATCCGCAAGACGCGCGTGGCTGCCGGCGAAGCGGGCGGGATCACCCAGCATATCGGGGCTTACTCGGTTCGCCATAACGAGCATCCCATCACCTTCTTGGACACGCCAGGCCATGCCGCTTTCACGGCCATGCGGGCTCGGGGTGCCAATGTCACCGACATCGTGGTTCTGGTGGTGGCTGCGGATGACGGGATGATGCCCCAGACCATCGAGGCGATGAATCACGCCAAGGCGGCCAAGGTTCAGATTCTGGTGGCCATCACCAAAATCGACGTGCCGGGCGCGAATATCGACAAGGTCAAAGGTCAGCTTCAGGAAAAGGGCCTGACTCCCGAGGACTGGGGCGGTGAAACGATCGTCTGCCCAGTTTCGGCGGTGAAAAAACAGGGGGTGGACCAGCTGCTGGAGAGCATCCTGCTGATCTCGGAAATTGCTGAACTGCGGGCCAGCTCCCTGGCCACGGCGCGGGGCACCGTGATCGAGGCGCAAGTGGAACAGGGCCGTGGCCCGACCGCGACGGTGATCGTGCGGATGGGCACCCTGAAGGTGGGGGACGCGTTCATCTGCGGCAATTTTAGCGGCAAAGTAAAATCCCTGATCGACGACCTCAACAAGCCGATCAAGAGCGCTGGGCCTTCAACGCCGTGCAAGGTTTTGGGTTTCTCGGGGTTGCCGAACGCGGGGGATGAATTGGTGGTGATGGAGAATGAGCGCTCGGCGACTGTGCTCAGTCAGGAGCGGCTATCGGACCTGCGGCTGCAGAAACTGGCGACACCGCAGCGTGCGACTTTGGAGAATCTCTTTGAGAGCTTGGCGGCGGACAAAAAGCCGTTGCTCAACCTGATTCTGAAGACCGATGTCCAAGGCTCCTGCGAGGCGGTGACCTCCTCGCTCGGGCAGATTGACAGCAAGAAGATCGTTCTGAACATCGTTCACTCGGCTGTGGGGCCGATCACAGAGTCGGATGTGCTTCTGGCAACGGCATCCAATGCCGTTGTGGTGGGCTTCAACGTCAAGACGGAGACCACGGCGGCGAACGCCGCGCGTCGGGAAGGCGTCCAGATTAAACTCTTCTCGATCATTTACGAGCTCATTGACCAGGTGAAAGAGGCGATGGCAGGGCTTCTTGAGCCGGAGAGCCGCGAGACGGTGATTGGCCACGCTGAGGTGAAAAAGGTGTTTGAGCTCTCCAAGGGGCTTGTCGCCGGAAGCTTGGTGACAGACGGCCGGATTGCCCGGACGGGGCGGGCTCGCGTTTTGCGGGGACGACAGCCTATCTACGACGGAGGCATCGCGACGCTCCGCCGGTTCACAGAGGACGTCAAAGAGGTGCGCAGCGGGTTGGAATGCGGCATCAAACTCGGAGACTTCACCGAGTACGAGCCGGGCGACATCATCGAGTGTTACACGCTCGAGAAGGTGCCTCAGAAGCTCTAGCCTGGAGGATTCAAGGGAAGACGGGCGCGCGGGTGGAGGGCTCTTCAAGCTCTCGACACACTCCCTTCGTCGCTCGTAACTAGCATATGAAACACCGTCTTGAACGCGTCAACGAACTCATCCGCCGGGAGCTGGGGGAGATCGTCACCCGCGAGTTCCGTTTTGAATCGAAGCTCGTCACCCTCCAGCAGGTGGACATCACTCCGGACCTCAAACACGCGCACATCTTTGTCAGCTTCATCGGAACCGAGGACGAGTGCAGAAGCGACATGGCTTCCCTGCACTCCAAACGCTCGGCACTTCAGCAGGCGCTATCCAAGCGGGTCATCCTCAAATACACCCCTCATCTCCACTTCAAGGTGGACGAGGCGATGGAGCGCGGCAGCCGGGTGCTCAACATCATGGGTGAGCTCGATCCGCTTCCTCCCGACGAATACAACGACGAGCGCCCGGGCTCCGTTTGATCCCTCCTCCCTCGCCTGATTCTTCGCAATCGCAGGGCCCGTCGCCGGGTTCGACTCCGGGCTCTCTTCATTTGAATCCAATGAAAACCAATTGTCGCCTTGAGGAAATCGCCCAGGTTTTGCGGACGCGTCAGCGGTTTGTGGTGATGAGCCACATGCGTCCCGACGGGGACGCCCTGGGGTGCACACTCGCCATGGCGATCTGCCTCAGGCAAATGGGCAAGGACGTTACGGTCTGGAACGAGGACGGCATGCTGGAGAAATACAGCTACCTGCCGCATGCGGACTGGGTGGAACGGCCTCCGGCGGCTCCTGTGGATTTCGAGGTCGCCATAGCGCTCGACACCGCCGTCCAGAGCCGCGTGGGAACGTGTTTCAACGCGGTTGGCCGCGCCGATCAGTGGATCAATATCGACCACCATGTCTCCAACGATTGTTACGGGGATCTCGCCTACGTCGATGCGACGGCTCCGGCTACGGGGCAGATTTTGTTTGAGTTGTTTTCCCAGAACGAACTCCCGCTCACGGCCGCAATGGCCGACAACCTTTTCGTCGCCATCTCCACCGACACAGGTTCCTTTCAGTACCCGAGCACCACGGCCCGGACGTACGAGATCGGCGCGGAATTGATCCGGCTAGGGGTGGATGTCGGGTCGCTCTCGCAGAAGATGTATGAGAGTTACCCCCGGCGTCGTCTGGAATTGCTGCGGGCGCTGCTCAATGTCCTGCGCCTTTCCACAAACGACCGCGTCGCCAGTTTTGCGCTGACCCACGCCACGGCACAGTCCCTCGGGGTCAAGCCCGAGGATAACGAGGGGCTGATTGATTCCATTCGCGCCATCGAAGGGGTGGTCGTCGCCGCATTTTTTGAGGAGTTACCAGAGTCCAAAGTTCGCATCAGTTTGCGATCCAAGGATTCCCGAATCGATGTCTCGAAGATCTGCGCCCAGTTCGGAGGGGGCGGCCACAAGTTGGCAGCCGGTGCGCGGGTCGGGGGCGCGTTGCCCGACGTCGAAGAAAAAGTGCTCCGCGCTATCGCTCATGAATTCGAACTCTCCTGACGGCGTATTGCTCGTTGATAAAGCCCAAGGCATGACATCCCACGATGTCGTCGCCATCGTTCGCCGCTGTTTGGGGACGAAGAAAGTGGGGCATTGCGGCACCTTGGATCCTTTGGCCACCGGCCTTCTCATCGTCGTGGTGGGGCGGGGCACCAAGATCCAAGATCTCCTCATGAGCGAGGACAAGGAATACGTCGGCACGATGCAGCTGGGCGTGACCACCGACAGCCAGGACGCGGATGGCAAGGTGGTCGAGACCAAGCCGGTGCCGGAATTTCCCCCGGAGGCCCTGGAGACTGCGTTTTCCAAGTTCCACGGCGATTTCTATCAGATGCCGCCCATGGTGTCGGCCATCAAGAAGGAGGGCGTGCCCCTCTACAAGCTGGCTCGGCAGGGCAAAACCGTGGAACGCGAGCCGCGTTTCGTGCACGTGTACGCCCACGAAATCACCGGGGTGCGCAGCCCTGAGGTGGATTTTCGCGTGGTGTGTTCCAAGGGGTTTTATGTGCGCACCTACGCCTTCGACATCGGCAACGAGCTCGGGTGCGGCGCGCATCTCAAGGCGTTGCGCCGGACTAAAA
Organism: Chthoniobacter flavus; assembly: GCA_945860355.1. Taxonomy (GTDB): domain Bacteria; phylum Verrucomicrobiota; class Verrucomicrobiia; order Chthoniobacterales; family Chthoniobacteraceae; genus CAIURC01. The sequence continues at coordinate 8,799 of CAMARB010000110.1, forward strand.
GCGGAAAGTTCACGCTGGCGCATTCCGTGACGGTGGAGGAGCTCAAGACGCAGCCCCGCGAGGAGATTCTCCAAAAGCTTTTGACGCTCCCCATGGTTTCACGGATGCGCGGCGCTTAAATCCTTGCCCGAATGTCTGGACCGCAACGGATCATGCGCGTGATGCATTCGATTGACGAGCTGGGCTCCATTCCCGGGCCGGTTGTTCTGGCCATCGGCGTGTTTGACGGCGTGCATCTCGGGCACCGGGCGGTCATTCAAAGAGCCTTGGCCGACGCCCAACGCATCGGCGGCTCCGCTGTCGTGGTGACATTTGAGCCGCACCCGATTCGGGTCCTGCGCCCGGAGCAGGCCCCGCTCAGGCTCACGGTCCCGGATCACAAACTCCTGTCCCTTTCAGATCTGGGCGCCTCGCATTTGCTGGTGCTGGACTTCACCCAGGAATTCGCCGCATCAGCACCCGAGGACTTTATTCGCGCCCTGGCAGGGGCCTGTCGTCCATTGCGGGAGATCTGCGTGGGTTATGAATGGTGTTTCGGCCGGGGACGGGCGGGAAACCTCGACCTGCTCAAGCGCCTCGGAGAAGAACTCGGGTTTCAGGAGATCGGGGTCGAGGCAGTGCGCATCGACGGGGAGATTGTGAGCAGCACGGCGATCCGACGGGCGCTGGAGTCGGGCCGGCTGGACGTCGCATCGCGCCTTCTGGGACGTCCCTACTCGGTGCGGGGAAAGGTGGTGGAGGGAAAGCGACTCGGGAGAAAACTGGGGTTTCCCACCGCGAATCTCGACGTGTTGGGAGCGCAACTTCCCCCCAACGGCGTCTACGCCACCCGGGTGCGTCTCAATGAGGCCTCGCACATGGGAGTCGCGAATCTCGGGATTCGCCCGACGCTCGCAGACGGCCAGGGCGATCGCCATCTGGAGGTGCATCTCCTCGACTTTTCAGCGGACATTTACGGCCAGTCCCTCGAGCTCACATTTTGCAAGCTCCTGCGGCAGGAACAAAAATTTGAGCACTTGGACGCGCTGCGGGCCCAGATCGCCATCGACCGGGACCAAGCCCGGGCGGCCTTTTAGTAGGCGCGGCTGCCGGGGCTCGCCTCAAACGGGCGGGAGCTTCTCGGCGTGAGCGACCAGGGCGGCCCTCATGACCTCCAGGGGCGCCTGCCGGTCGAACCAGATCTCGAAAGAGAGCGCACCTTGGTGGAGCAGCATCGAAAAGCCATTGGAGGAGCGTGCTCCGGCTTCGTCCGCGGCCTGCATGAGTTTGGTGCGGGCGGCCGTGTAAATGGTGTCGTAAACCATGAGGTGCGGCTGCAGCAACGAGGAGGCGAGCGGCGACGAGTCCGTCCGTTTCATCCCGACCGAGGTGCAGTTGATCACCAAATCCGTGTGCTCCATCTCGGCTCGCAGATGGGTTTCATCCCACTGGATGGCGGAGAGGCGTTCTCCCGGGCCGGAAACCTTTGGGGCGCGGAAGAAAGGGGCGAGTTCCGCAGCCAACGCCTGCGCCTTTTCGGGCGTTCGGTTGACCAGCACCAGGCGTTGGCATTGTTCGATGCCACATTGCATGGCGATGGCCCGGCCGGCGCCGCCTCCGGCCCCGAGAACGAGAACCCGCAGATCGCGCAAATCGACCCCGAAATCGGCCCGAATGGCCCGGACCAACCCGGGGCCATCGGTGTTGAATCCCACCAGCTCCAACCCGTCAAAAAGCACCGTGTTCACCACCCCGATCCGGCGCGCGTGTTCGTCCACGCGATCCATCAAACCCAGCGCGGCGGCCTTGTGGGGGATCGTGCAGTTGACACCGATAAACCCTTGGCGGGCCGCGGCGCGCAGCGCGGCGCCGAGTTCCTCCGCGCGGATATGGAGTCGCGCGTAGCGGGCCGCTATCCCGCAGTGGGCGAGCGCCGCGTTGTGCATGGGGGGCGACGCCGAATGCGCCACGGGATCGCCCAACACGGCCAGCTTGACGGGGGGAACCTCGTTCGCGGTGGCCTGGGGCCAGGATTCAAGGTCTGCCAACGTGTAAACGTCTTTCATGGCGCGGCAAAAAACCGGGTGGAAAGGAGCGCGGCTACCCCGCGAACTCGGCCAAGGTGCGGTCGATCCGCGCGAGGACTCTTTGCTGGCCGAGCACTTCGAGCATGTGATAGAGGCTGGGGCCAACGCCACGGCCGCTGACGGCGACGCGAGCGGGGTGAATGTATTCCGCGGGTTTGCAACCGACTTGGGCGGCAAGTTCCTTGAGCTGGGTCTCCAGCAGCGTTGCCTCCCACGTGCTGAGCTGGGCGTAAGCTCCGCGCAGCTGGACGAGCCGTTCGAGCGCGCCGGGTTTGCGCAGCGTTTTCTCCACCGCCTCCGGGTTGTATTCAAATGCGTCGGTGAAAAAGTAATCCACCCAGCCTGTCACCTCCGGGATCAGTTTGATCTTCTCTTTGATCAGCGCCAGCACGGGGGAAAGCGCCGCCGCGTTTCCGTAGGCGATCCCGGCTTTCTCCAGCCAGGGGATGCTGGCTTGGGTGAACTCATCGAGGCTCATCGCGGCCAGATACTGGGCGTTGAGCCAGTTGCACTTTTCCAGGTCGAAATGCGCGGCTTTGCGGTTGATCTTTCCGGGCTCGAACAAGCGGATGACCTCCTCGATCGGCAGCTTCTCCCGGTCATCCTTGGGCGACCAACCCAGCAGGCAAAGGTAATTGCGGACCGCCTCGGGTTGATACCCCTGCTCGATGTAACTCGAGACATGCGCCCCCTGGTCCCGCTTGCTCATCTTCGAGCCGTCCCGGTTCAGGATCAGCGGAATATGGGCAAACTGCGGCGGCGCGATCCCGAGCGCCTCGTAGAGCTCAATGTGTTTGGGCGTGTTTGAGAGATGATCCTCCCCGCGGATCACGTGGGTGATGCGCATCTCGGCGTCGTCCACCACATTCACAAAGTGGAAAATCCACGATCCGTCCGGGCGCCGAATCGTCATGTCGGACTCCGGTTCACCCGTGGGCGTCGTGGTTTTGCTGCGGTCCACCGCGATATGGCCGCAAACCAGGTCGTCAAACTCCATGGGCTTCCGCGGCAACCGGAACCGGACCGCCCCGGCGGGATCCTCGTAGACATGGCCGCCGTCGCGCAACCGACTGAGGTAACGCTCATAAACGGCCCCCCGTTCGCTCTGGAAATAGGGCCCGTAATCCCCGGATCCCTCCAAAGCGCCCGCCGTGCCAGCGCCGGGCCCCTCGTCCCAATCCAAGCCCAGCCAGCGCAGTCCCTCGAGGATCGCGGCCACGGCCGAATCCACATGCCGCGCCCGGTCCGTGTCCTCAATCCGCAGGATAAATTTCCCCCCCGTGTGTCGGGCGTAAAGCCAGTTGAACAGCGCCGTCCGGGCGCCGCCCACGTGAAGGTAACCGGTGGGCGAAGGTGCAAAGCGAACGCGAACTTCTGAACTCATAGAGGCGGCGGAAAATGGGCATTCCGAGAGCACATGGGAAGCGGGAAAATGAGGCCCGATCGCGGAACCCGCGCGATCCGGGGCGGACTCAGAACTTCCAGAGCCATTCCTCGGAGCCATAGCGCTCGGAGGCGAGCTGCAGCGACTGCTGCCATTCAGCCGCGGAGAGTTCACGCGTCGAGACGTTTTCTGCAAAGGCGCCGCCCAGGTTCGCCGCCCAACCTTCCCCCGCAGTTTGCCCGGCCTGGATGCTGCCTTGGTGGAGCAACCCAAACCGGGTGCGTCTCTGGGCCGCGCCGCCGATTTTTCTGCCGCCCAGCAAAATGTCGTGTTTTGCCGGATTCTCAAAACAAGCCTCCGAAACCTTGGGGGGCGCGTCCGGCGCCAGTGCGGAGTCCGGGGAGAGCAACTGCGCGAGGAGAGCGTGGATCTGGCGGTAGGACTCGGCGGCTGAGAGCAGAGC